>DIRK01000058.1 GCA_002427535.1 Mageeibacillus sp. UBA5438
CCCACCATCTCCGCCACTAATTATTTGAAAGCCTGCTGTTTAAGCGGGCTTTTGGCGTATATGGAGCATTAACTTCATACTGATTGCAAAAAGCCACGGTCAGTAAAATCCATTCCTGGTTTTGCACGTAACATTGCTTAAAAGGAATGTTTCGTGCAAAAGTAGAAATAATCGTTTTTAAAATTGGACAAAATTTTTGTATGAGAAGGACGCGCACCCTCATCACCATTAAGAAATAAACCCTCTGACGGTTTTGCAGTTCGTCAAACTTCTGCAAGTAAATTGAAATAAGCAGCAAATATCTCGACGCTTATTTCAAATTTTCTTGACAAATTGAAATTAACTTGACTATAATCCATGTATCAATTCAGATTAGGAGTATTGTCTTATGAATAATAGGGCAGGAAAAGAAGTCACAAATTTTACGGGCGATGCAGCTTATAAATCCTTTTTGCCTGCACCTTTACCGCCGAGCCCGGCCTTGATTTTGGACGATGAGTCAGTCAAGTTCCTTGTGGCTGCACATTCTCAGCTGTCTGCATTGAACGTTCGTTCTTCAAGTATTCCAAATATCAGTCTTTTCGTATCCGCGTATGTTCGTAAAGAAGCCCTGATGTCGTCTCAGATCGAAGGCACTCAAGCCACCTTGGAAGATGTATTTGACCCCAAGCTGGAAGAGAACGCCAATCGAGATGTTGTCGACGTAATCAATTATATGAGGGCGACGGAATTTGCGATTAAGAAAATGGAAGAATTACCTCTTTGTAACCGCTTAATCCGAGAAATCCATGCCGTATTAATGGACGGAGCCCGAGGACGGGAAAGAAGCCCCGGTGAGTTTAGGCACTCCCAAAACTGGATAGGGGGAGTTGGCAGCACTTTAAAAACGGCAAAGTATATTCCACCCAATGTTTCTGATATGAATCTCTCTATGTCCGACCTAGAAAAATATATGAATGCGGATGATGATTTAGATACGCTCATCCGTGCAGGACTTATTCACTATCAGTTTGAAACGATCCATCCCTTCCTTGATGGGAATGGGCGTGTAGGCAGAATGCTAATCATTTTATTCCTGATAGAAAAAGGACTATTAAGTAGTCCTGTGTTGTATATCTCCTACTTCTTAAAAATGAACAGGCTTGAATATTACGATCGACTTTCGGAGGTTAGGAATAGGGGTAACTATGAACAGTGGGTTAAATTCTTTTTGCGAGCCGTTCTGGAATCAGCGGAGGATGCAACTGCAACCATTGATCGGTTAGAGGCACTTCGCAATAAAAATGCAGCCTTAATACACGAGAAGGGCAAAGCAACAAAAAACACCTTGCGTCTTTTGGATTATTTGGAAGCTAATCCTATTATTGAGATTTCAAAAACGGCAAAGGCTTTAGGGCTTGCTTTTAATACAACATCTGACGCCATCAAAAGGTTAGAGAAAACGGGCATCTTAGTTCAATCCGCCGGGCAGCAAAGGAACAGGATCTATTCATACAAAGCATACTTAGAGCTCTTAAGGGATGGGACTTAATATTGAATGCAACGGATCATGGTAATAAAAGGCTTTTGATAAATCCTCTTCGCTGTGTGCCGCCGCTTGATGGGGGAACCTTCATCCGGAACATCAAGAAATATCTCTTGATCGATAAAAGCCGCGGTCAGCAAAACCGGAAATAGGAGTTGATCTCAATGCCTGAGTGATGACCGTTAATTGGCCCCATCACCCGCGATAAAAAAGGACAATTCGCCGCTCACGCATAAATCGCCATCGACACGCCCTTCACATTCAATGACATAGACATTCATCCTTCTGCGAAGTAAACGACTTTTAAACTCAATCGTGTCACCCGGCACCACCACACGGCGAAACTTCACCTTATTCATACCCGTAAAATACGGGATAAAATCCCCCTCAAAATCAATCAAAAGACAAGCCGACTGCCCCATCATCTCGCAGATAATAACGCCGGGCACGACCGGGTTATCAGGAAAATGCCCTTGTAAAAAAAACTCATCGCCCCGCACCGTATAAGAGCCTTGCGCCAACCCCTCCTCGCAAAACGCCTCATCCACCAACAACATAGGCTCCCGGTGCGGAAGTATTTTTTTAATCGCTTCTTTATCCATCATGAATCTCCGATACGTTGGAACAAGACACCCGCGTTATGCCCACCGAAACCCAATGACAACGACAGGGCCTTGTCCACTCTTTGCGGCCTCGCCGTGTGCAAAATATAGTCAAGATCGCAATCAGGATCAGGCACCTTCAAACCAATGGTCGGGGGTAAAATCTCCGTTTCAAGCGCCTTAATAGAAGCGATCGCCTCCACCGCGCCCGCGGCCCCCAGCATATGACCCACCATAGACTTTGTGGAACTCATCGGGATCCTGTAGGCCTGTTCACCCAACACCGATCTCAACGCAAAACTCTCCGCCTTGTCATTTAAAGGCGTCGACGTTCCGTGCAGATTGATGTAAAAACAATCATCTATTTTCGCGCCCGCCTCTTCCATGGCAAGCTCAATCATCCGAATACTGCCCTCGGCCTCCGGATGCGGCGCTGTCACATGGTAAGCGTCACAGCTATTGCCATAGCCTGTCATCTCACAGTAAATCTTCGCGCCGCGCGCCACCGCGCGTTCGTACTCCTCCAACACAAGAGCTCCGGCGCCCTCCCGCATTGACATTCTTCTCCCATAGGCATAGCATAAAAATGTTCACCTAAAGTGAGAAAAGAGTATTCATGAACAAAATTGACTATGACATCCTGCAATACCTGCTCGGCCATACACAAACCACACAGCGAGACATCGCGACAGCCTTGCGGCATTCGCTCGGCGCCATCAACAAAGCCATTCAACGCCTGAAATATAAAAACCTCATCGACGATGACAACCGCGTCCGCCCCAAGGTCAAAAAACTACAAGACTATTCCAAACCACGAAAAGCCGTCATCCTCGCCGCGGGCTTCGGCCTTCGAATGATCCCCTTCAACTTCGACACCCCCAAAGGCCTCCTGGAAGTCAAAGGCGAACTTCTGATCGAACGGCTCATCCGCCAGCTCAAAGAAAAGGATATTGACGAAATTCATATCGTCGTCGGGCACTTAAAAGAAAGCTACGAATACCTTATCGACCTCCACGGCGTCGAACTCATCGTCAACCGCGAATACGCGCGCAAAAACAACTTACACTCCCTTTTTCTCGCATCCGAACATTTAGAAAATACCTACATCCTACCCTGCGACCTCTACTTTTTAGAAAACCCCTTCTCGGCCTATGAATTTTACTCCTGGTACGCCTTAGGCGACGAGCTTGAAGACCCGGGGAAGCTCCGCATGAACCGCTTCGGAGAACTCATCCAAACCAAACGCGACGAAAAAGGTCAAATCCTCTTAGGCCTTGCCTACCTGCACGCAAAGGAAGCCCCCTCCTTCAACGACCGCTTGCAATCCCTTGCCACAGACTCCCGTTCAGACGATGTTCCCTGGGAAGGCGTGCTAATAGAAGGAAATATCCCCTTCAAAGCCAAACGATTTCGACAAAACAGTTTCCACGCATTCAAAACCGTGGCGGACCTCCAGGCATTCGATGGCGACAGCCAACTCCCCGACAACCGATCCCTCACGCTCATCTCCGAGATCCTTGACACCTCCGTCCATGAAATCACCGGGATAAAGCCCATGAAAACAGGCATGACCAACCGCTCCTTTCTCTTCGACCACAAGGGGCAGACCTATGTCATGCGCCTCCCCGGCGAAGGCTCCGAAGCGCTCATCAACCGCCCACAAGAATACGAGGTCCACCAAGTTATAACCCGTGAAAAACTGGCCGATGAACTCGTCTACCTTGACCCCAAAACAGGCATTAAACTCGCGCAATTTCTGCCGAACGCACGTGTCTGCGACCCCCATAACGACGGCGATCTTCTCCGATGCATGACCCTCCTGAGAACATTCCACGAACAGCGCCTACAAGTCGACCACCCCTTCGACCTGTTCCAAAACATCCTTTTCTACGAACACTTAAGAGGCTCCGTCCCCTCCGTCTACCGTGACTACGAAAAGACCAAGGCCTCCGTCATGGCCCTGTTTGAATTCATCAAATCCTTTGAGCGCGAACAAGTCCTCTGTCACATCGACGCCGTACACGATAACTTCCTGTTCTACCGAGAAAATTGCGATGGCCCCGAACAAATCAAAATGATCGACTGGGAATACGCCGGCATGCAAGACCCCCATGTCGACATCGCCATGTTCTCCATCTACGCCGGTTATAAAAAGGATGAAATCGATCACCTAATCGATCTTTACTTCCAAAACTCATGCCCGCCCTTGATCCGGCTCAAAATCTACGCCTATGTCGCCATATGCGGCCTGTTATGGAGCAACTGGTGCGAATACAAGCGCCTGTTGGGCGTCGACTTTGGCGAATACTCCCTGAACCAGTACCGCTACGCCAAAGAGTATTCGCGGCTCGTCACAGAAAAAGGCAAAAAATGACTGTACATCTTGCAAAACGCGCGATCGTCATGGCAGCGGGAAAAGGGACGCGACTTTTACCCTATACGGAGAACACGCCAAAGCCCCTCCTTCAGGTCAAAGGTCAGCGCATGATCGACTCCATCATCCGGGCGCTCCACTCCAGGGGCATCCATGAAATCTACATCGTCACCGGTTACTTAAAAGAACAGTTTGAAACACTGCCCCAAGAATACCCGGGCGTCACGCTCATCCATAACCCGTATTTTGAAAAAGCCAACAACATCTCCTCCCTCTTTGTCGCAAGAGCGCAGCTCGAGGATGTCATCCTCATGGACGGCGACCAGCTGATCGAAAACGAAGACGTCCTCGATCCTGTATTTGAAGGATCCTGTTACTGTGCCTTTCAACAACAAAACTTAAGGACGCGTGAGTGGATATTAGAGCTTACGGACGGGATTATCACAAAATGTCACCGGGAGGGAGGCGTCGCGGGCTGGCAGCTTCAAAGCGTCTCCTTTTGGACCAAAGAAGACGCCTTGAAACTGCAACAAGACCTCGAAGAGCTATTTATAAAAGAACGCCGCTTCGATCTATTTTGGGACGACATCGCCCTTTTCGAACGCCCCGAACGCTATCGACTGGGCATACGAAAAGTCAAAGCGGGCGACATCTTAGAAATCGACACCGTGGAAGAACTGCGCGCCGTTGACGCGCAATACGACCCTACTAAATAAAGAAAGATAACGACCATGAACCGCACCGCTTCTCACAAACGATCCCTTCGAACCCTCGTTCAAAACATCGACTGGTTGTCCACCCTCTTGCCCCTGGGCATCATACTGATGCTCACCTTCTTTCTCATCTTCTCCCCGGGACAGTCTACCCTGGTCATTGACCGCATCCGCGATTTCATCGGCAACGAACTGGGATCCTACTATATTCTATTAGGCCTGCTGTTCTTTTTCGGTTCACTCTACATCGCCTTTTCCCGATACGGTTCTATCCGTTTAGGGAAACTCGAAAAACCCGAATATTCGTCCTTCAAATGGGGCACCATGATCTTCACCTCCACCATGGCCGCCGACATCCTTTTCTATTCACTTTGCGAATGGGCGCTCTATAGCGGGGAAGACCACATTCAGGGATTGGGCAACCTCACGCTGTGGGCGCCGACCTATCCCCTCTTCCACTGGGGTCCCATCGCCTGGTCCTTCTACGTCGTGTTGGCGGTCGCCTTCGGCTTCATGTTGCATGTACGGGGCAAGAATAAACAAAAATTCTCAGAAGGCTGCCGACCCTTATTAGGTAAATACGTCGACAAGGCACCGGGGAAGATCATTGACCTGTTTTCCATCTTCGCGCTTTTGGCCGGAACCGCCACAACCTTCTCGCTCGCCACACCCCTTTTAAGCGCCGCTTTGGGACGCGTCTTAAACATCCCCGCTTCGTTAGAACTCACCCTCTTTGTCATGGTCACCACCGCAGTCGTGTACACCCTGGCCGTCTGGTTTGGCATGCGCGGCATCGCGCTTTTAGCCACAGGCTGCGTCTACTTATTCTTCCTGTTATTGGGCTACGTCCTTTTCGGAGGCGGAGAGACCGTCTACATCCTGGAGACCGGCATCGCGTCTTTAGGGAATCTCATTCAGAACTTTTTAGGCCTTGCGACCTGGACCGATCCCCTAAGGCAGACCCATTTCCCGCAAAACTGGACCATCTTCTACTGGGCCTACTGGATGGTCTGGTGCGTGGCGACCCCGTTTTTCATCGGGATTATCAGCCGGGGGCGCACGATCAAGAATGTCGTGCTGGGCGCCTATGGCTGGGGACTTGCCGGCACCTTCACCTCATTTATTATTTTAGGGAACTACGGCCTGGCCCAGGAGTTAAAACACGGCCTCGATATCTCAAGTCATATCGCCCGAACAGGCAATATCCAGGAGGCGATCTTAAAAATCTTTGACACACTGCCCCTCCCCGCCTTCGGCCTTATTTTATTGGTCATCACGATGATCGCCTTTTACGCGACCACCTTCGACGCGCTCACCATGGTCATCTCCTCCTACTCGTATAAGAAGCTCGAAGTCGGTAAAGAACCGCATAAACTCGTCCGCAGTTTCTGGGCGCTCTTGTTCATCCTATTGCCCATCGGGCTATTATTCGGAAGAAACTCCATGAACAGCTTGCAGTCGATCTCAATTATCGCGGCTTTCCCCATGGGCATCATCGTGACCCTGATCGCGGCCAGTTTTTTAAAGGACGCCAATCACTATTTAAAAGGAGATTCAAAAACAGACGATCAGACACCCGTCGCAAGCGAGGGTTCCAAATCTTCCAACAAACGGTAGTAGTCCTTGGCATAGCGAAACTTGTTCATGGGGAAGGCCCCCATGTTAACCCCGATCCGTTTTTTGTTCAGACTGCACATGGTACAGAGCATCCCGCATAGCGCGATGCTCAAATACAGGCGGATCAATTCTTCTTTTGTCGCCGCGCGTCCCAGGTAATACGCAAGGGCCAATTCATGGCGCCCCCGGTCAAAGTCCGCGCGGTTACAGAACATGGCCACATCGAAAAAGGGGTCGTCCATGCCCGCAAAATCCCAATTGATCACGCGAAGGCCTCCGGTTGAAAGACGGATCACATGCTCCGCAATATATTCCCTGTGGCATAACACTTGGTCCACCGGAATTCGCTCTTTCAAGCGCAAAAGCGTCGCCATCTTCTCATGCATCTCATCGATGTCGCGAAAGGGGATGCCGCCCGCCCGGTTGACGCGCTGTTGGTAATCCAGATAACACTTTTGGGTATTGCAATGGTTGTTAACTTGCAGTTTCCTGTCGTGGACGAGCGAAATGAGCCGCATACTGTCCAAAAGATCGCGGTCTCGATAGGGGTTCACCTTCGAGGAATGATCGTAATAATGGATGATCCGAACACCCGTCTCAGTATCTAAACTCAACAGCTGTTCGGTCACTTCAAGGGGGCGCAAAAGATCGTAGACGGACTGAACCTCTGCATAATCGACACAGGCATCTTCTTCTCCGTTCGGTATACGTAAAACGTATTCTTCTTCCCCGACACTGAACTTATATGCCTCGTGGCCGATTTCATCGAAGATAAGCTCCATCTCCTCGATCGCATCATGCGTTAGGCACTCGTTCATGGGGAAATGCTGAAGCACGCGTTGTTTCGCTTCTATCCGATAGCTTTTATCAAAGGCTCGCAGCTCATCGAGGGAGTTGAATGCATGGACTATTCCTGACAGCTCACGAGCTCTGATCGACAGGCCGTTGAAATGTTCCATGAGCACCTGCTCCCAATATTGACGACTCATCTCAGCTTCAAGGTAGTGCGCTTGCAATAACTTCTTGACGCTTTCGGCCGTGTTGCGATCCACATACGCGGGCCCGATAAGCGCGAGACAATCCTGCCCGCCCAATTGGACATTTTGAATCCACCCTCTGGGGGTCACCTCCACCGCCCAAGCGGACACCGGCCCTTCGCGAAAGACACAAGCATGCCAGCTTTCCGGCTCATAATCGTGGAATATGTTGTCCTCCATATAGTGCTCCGCCATGAGCACATAGCTGTTGCCCAGATGTTCCAGCGCGTGGTACAGGCTCGAAAAATTTTCAAAGGTCGCGTAATCCGGGTTGTAGATGAGGCGGATACCGTAACGGTCAATCAGGTAGTCATAGGCTTCCAGATGGTTACCCGCCAGCAAATAAATAGTATCGATGCCCTGCTCTTTCAACTGATCGATCTGGCGCTCAATCATGACCTCGCCTTTAACCTCGAGTAAACCCGCCGGCTGGGTGCCCATAAAGGGAAATGACGGAAATTTAAAAGTGGCGGCCAAAATAATGGCGTTTTCGACCCGATAGGTTTCAAGCCACGCGAGTCCCTTTTCGGTGACCCTTAGATCATCCTTATTTCGTTCTAGAAACTGATTCGAAAGAGCGTCCTTGATCACCCGATTTACGGTGCCCAAAGACAGCTGACATTGTTCAGCAAGGCGCCGCTGCGTCAAAGAACCGTCTTTCAGTAATCCGCGAAGGATCGGAACCGCATTTACCGCATTCATAAAAACCCCAATTACGCATAATTATAACAATAAAAGTTATTCATAAATGTCCGATAAAACCCCTCTGCCCTCCAACAAGATGTAATAATCCTTCATAAAGCGGTACATCCGCACCGGATAGTCGCCCAAATCAAGCCCGTGTCGCTTCTTATGCAGCCCCCACATGGACCACAGCATCCCGCCGAGCGCGGCGTAAAGGTAGAGTCTTACGATTTCCGTCTCATCGGGATCGCGCCCCAGATGCAGACGAAGCGCCAGGAGGAGGCGTTCTTCATTAAAGTTTGCGTCGATTGCGAACATGGCCACATCCATCAGGGGATCCGACATACCCGAAAACTCCCAGTTCGTAATGAACAGGCCGCCCGTCTTTTTGCGGATGACATTTGCGTAAAGATAGTCGCCGTGACACAACACCGGGTCAACATCGAGATGCGCTTTTAAAAAAAGCAGTCGCTCCATCTTCTGCTTCATCTCCTCAATATCGCGGAAAGGCACACCCCCTGTCTGCTCAACCAGTGATTCATAATGAGAAAACATCTTCACAATATCGTAATGACGATCGATTCGAAGCTTTCTGTCGTGTATCTGCCGGATGAGCTGCATGCTATCCGAAAGATCACGGTCGTTCATGGGATCCACATAGTGGGATTCGTCCGCAAAACGTGTAATGCGAATACCGCTCGACACATCGCTGTCCAACAATTCCTCCGCCACCTCAAGCGGTGCCAGGATGTCGTAGACATGCTTCACACTCGCATGGTCGTACAAAGAAACCTCTTCTTCACCGGGAATGCGGATGACATAGGCATCCTCACGCACGTCGAAGCGATACATCTCGCTGTCCCACTCGTCCTCAAGCAGTTCAATGGATTCGATGTCCTCCACTAGAAGCGGGGCGGCGGACGGAAAATGGGCGATGATCTCTCTTTTTAGATCATCGTAATGCGATTCATCGTAATGGCGCACCTGATCAAGATGGTTGAACTCATACACATAACCTGTCTGCACATTGGCCTTCATTTGGAAATCGTTGAAATTTTCCTTCAAAATCTCCTCCCAGTAGTAATGCGTCGCCTCACCCCGGCCGTAATAGTCATTGAGCAATATTTTCAAACGCTCGGACATCTCACGGTTCAGATAAGCCGGTCCCACCACCGTCAGGCTGTCCTTCCCCCCGACCCGAATGTTTTTTATCCAACCCATCGGGGAGGTGCTGACACACCAGTCATTGGTGTCACCTTCGCAATACACACAGCAGTACCAGCTTGTGGCCTCATAAAGGTTAAAGAAATTCTTCTCGATATAGGTGTCCGCCACCAAAATATAGGTATTGTCGAGTTTGTCGGCGGCATGGTAGAGGCTCGCGTAGTTATTAATCGTCGCAAAATCGGGATTGTAAACCAGCGTGACACCGTAGCGGTCAACCAGGTAGTCATAGGCCTCCATCTGGTAGCCCACCACCAGGGTAATGTCGAAAATTCCACGATCTTGGAGCTGTTCGATCTGGCGCTCGATCATGATCTCGCCTTTGACCTTCAAAAAACCGCCGGGTATTTCATCCACCGTCCCCAGCGCGGAAGAGGTGAAGCCCGCAGCCAATACGATCGCGTTTTTCACTTTGTAGGGTTCAAGAAAAACAAGTCCCTCATCTGTCACACGCAAACCGTCGTCAAGGCGCAGCAAATAATGTTGGTCGAGCGCCCGTTGAATCACGCGGTTAATCGTACCCAGCGACATGCCGCATGTGGCCGCAAGATTTCTTTGGGTCTGTTGAGGATCCTTTAATAACTCCCTCAGAATGATGACAGTGTTTCCTTGACTCATACGCACCCCGTCTACTTGTATAATTATACCATGGCAAGCGGGTAAAAGTCCTTCAAATAGCGGTACATCTTTAAGGGATAGGCTCCAAGATCGAAACCTGAACGCTTTCTTTGCAGCCCCCACATGGACCAGAGAAGACCCCCCAAAGCGACATAAAGATACAGGCGGATCAACTCTTCTTGTGTGGGCGCACGGCCCAAATATAAAGCAAGCGAAAGATCCAAGCGCGCTTGGTCAAAATAGGAGTAAATGCCAAACATCGCCACATCCATAAGCGGGTCGCTCATGCCGGCAAATTCCCAATTAATAATGAACAAACCGCCCGTGGTTTTACGGACGACATGGGCGTACAGATAATCACCGTGGCAAAGCACAGGCTCGATATTGAGACGCTCCTTGATTTTTAGAAGATTTCTCATCTTGGCCTTGACATCGTCAATGTCACGAAACGGCATGCCGCCCGTGCGGTACACCTTGTTTTCATAGTAAGCCGTCATTTTCTCAATATCGTAATCGTAGTCGACCTTAAGCTTCCTGTCATGGATCAGGCGTATCAGCTGCATGCTGTCAGCAAGGTCCCGGTCATCGAAGGGATCGACAAAAGACGAACGCTCGACATAGCGCGTGACACGGATCCCTGTCGGGATATCAAAATTTAACACCTCATCGGTCACCTCTAAGGGCGCCAATAGCTCATAGGTTTGTTTGACCTTGGCATTGTCAATAAACGCTTCGCAGTTTTTATCCGGTACGCGAAGCACATACTCATGGCGGTCGATCACAAATTTGTAAACGTCATAGGCGACTTCATCCGCTAATGGCGTGATTTTTTCAATTTTTTCAGATGAAATCGACCACGCATCCGCGTAGTACGCCGCAATCTGATCCCTGACTTCTTTTAGGTAAGCCTTGTCATAGGCATGCACATCTTCAATACGTGTGAATTCATAGACCTTACCCGTCTGGATATTCGCCCTTTTCGGGAAATCTTCAAAATGCTCCAAAAGGCGCGCCTGCCAATAGGCGTTTGTCATCTCCGCTTCGCTGATATTGTGCTCAAAAAAGGATCGGATATTTTCACTCATGAAACAATCGTAGTAGGCCGGCCCCACGACGGTCATGCAATTTTTGCCTCCCAAGCGCATATTTTTTATTTTGCCGCCGGGCGTGACATCGACACACCAGTCCGAGGTCTCCCCCTCACAATAGCTCACCGAATACCAGGCATAGGGTTCGTAGCGATGAAAAAGATTCTCCTCTAAGTAGCTGTCCGCCACGAGCAGGTAAGTATTATCCAGATAATCCAAGGCATACATGAGACTTGCGAAGTTGTTGATTTTGCTGAAGTCGGGATTGTAGATCAATTTGACCCCGTAGCGGTCAACTAAATAGTCATAGCTTTCCATCCGAAAACCGACGACAATGGCGATTTCACGAATCCCGCGCTCCAAAAGCTGTTCAATCTGCCGCTCAATCATGATCTCCCCTTTCACCTCGAGGAAACCGGGCGGCATGGTGGCAGATAGGGATAGAGCGCTTGCTGAAAAACCCGCGGCAAGAATAATGGCGTTTTTCACCTGATAGGGTACAAGCCAATCGAAACCGGCTTCGGTGACATAAAGTCCCTCTTCGCGGCGTTCAAGATATTTTTTTTCGATGGCACGGTTGACGACATGATTTACGGTCCCCAATGAGAGACCGCAACGATCCGCCAGCTGCCTTTGAGACAGACGGCCGTTTTCAATCAATTCACGAAGTATCGGGACCGCATTTTCAGCCTTCATTGACTTAGCCTCACATGTGTTCAATATAGCATATGAAAGGCCGCCTTTTGAACATATGATCCATTCTCGGACTGGCGTGGCTGTGGTACCATCTAGGGGATCGATCGCGCCCATAAACAGCGCTCGAGACAGGGGGATTTTTGTCAGCCTATGTCCGTCATTAACACCGTTTTCGGCATCCCGTTCGGATACCTCATGTACCTTCTCTACCAGCTTTCCAAAAACTACGGCATGGCCATTCTTTTGTTTACGCTGGTCACAAAAATCCTAATGTTTCCCCTGTCCTTAATCTCACAAAAAAATGCCATCATCATGGCCAAAATACAACCGGCCTTAGACGACATCCGCCGCTTTCACGCGGGCAACAACCCCCTCATCATGGAGGAACAAAAAAAACTGTTCAAAGAAGAGGGCTACAGCACATGGAAAAGCCTTGTCCCCCTCCTTGTCCAGATCCCCATCATCTTGGGGCTCATCCATGTCATCTACCATCCGCTGCAGCATATCCTCCGCCTGGACGCGGCCACCCTCGATTTACTGTTGAATAAAACAGCTCAACTGTTGAATACGACCCGCGAGGCTTTAGGCTCGGGCGCCGAGTTGAAAATCATCGAAATGGTCGCCGAAAACCCGGCGCTCTTCCAAGGGATGAGCGGGGTCGAAAAGATCCTTGCCTTGGACATGCAGTTCTTGGGCGCAGATCTCAGCCATATCCCAAGCTTCTCCTCACTTCTTATCTTATTTCCCATTTTGTCGGGCGCAAGCGCCCTTCTTCTCGCCGTCTGCCAGAATCGCCATTACGTATTGCAGATCACGCAGAGCGCTTTTAGAAAATGGTCAATCAGCCTTTTCCTTGTGGCCTTCTCCTTTTTCTTCGCGCTCATCCTGCCCGCAGGTGTAGGACTCTACTGGATCGCGGGAAACCTTTTGTCCGTCGCGGTGCTTTTCATATGTAATGGGATCTACGACCCCAAAAAACTTGTACCCGAAAGTTACTTCCAACCCAAAGGTAAGCGAAGCCGAAAGGAAAAAGAGGAAGAAAAAACACGCGAAAAGGCAAAGAAAGCCCGTCAAAAAGAAGACCGCAGACGTTTTATGGCAATAAAAGGCAAACAGCTTGTCTTCTACGCGGAAAACGCCAGCTATTACCGCTATTTCAAAGGATTCATCGACTACATCCTGAAGCACTCCGAACTTGTCATCCACTATGTCACAAGTGACCCCGAGGATCCTGTTTTAAGAAACGATCACCCGCGCCTTTTAGGCTACTACATCGGCCCGGTCGCCCTCATTTCCTTCATGATGCGCCTGGACGCCGACATGCTCGTCATGACCATGCCCGACCTTGAAACCTACCATATCAAGCGCTCCATCGTACGAAAAGACGTTGAATACGTCTACCTGGACCACGGGATGACGAGTTTCCACCTGATGCTGAAAAAGGGAGCCCTCGATCATTTCGACACCATCTTCTGCTACGGGCCCAACCACGCCGATGAAGTGCGTGAGACGGAACGCGTGTACGGATTGCCGCGGAAAAAACTCGTGAAAACGGGCTATCCGCTCCTCGACCAAATGATCGAAGGCGCCAAGGCCCTGGGGCCCATTCAAAACGACCCCAAGGTCATCATGATCGCCCCCTCTTGGCAAAAGGACAACATCATGGACTTCTGTCTCGATGATTTAATCATGCCTCTTTTGCAAACAGGCTACCGCGTGATCCTCCGACCGCACCCTGAATACGTGAAGCGCTTCCCCGACAAGATGGAAAGGCTCAAGACGCGCTACGAAAAGCACCTCGGCCCTTATTTTGACATTCAAACCGAATACCAAAAAACAGAATCGGTGTACAGCGCCGACCTGGTCATCACGGACTGGTCCTCCATCGCGCAGGAATTTTCCTACGCCACAAAAAAACCCTCACTTTTTATTAACACGCCCATGAAAATCATGAACCCTGAATACCAAAAAATACCGCTTGTCCCCCTCGACATTTCACTGCGCGATGAAATCGGCCGCTCCCTCGACTTGGAACAGCTGGATACCCTGCCCGCCCTGATTGAGTCCCTCATGAACGAAGGTGAAGCTTGGTGTCGTCGCATCGAACAGGTCGTCTCGGATAATATCTATGACGTCGGCCGCGCGGCCGAAGGCGGAGGGCGCTACATCATCGAAACACTCTCGAAGAAAAAGCACGTTCAAAAGGAAAATGATGAGAAGCAAAACGCCCTTTTGGAACTCGATCACACATGGGAAGCCATGCGCAGTCAACTGAGCCAAGAAGAGGCCGTAATGCTATTAAAACAACTGGAAGATTTCCAAAGGATCACAAACGAACAGGAGGGCGATCATGCGTAAAAAGATGTCCGCTTTCCTCCTTTTCACAGGCTACTTCCTTATCCGGACGAAGCCCGTACACGCCTACATTGATCCCGCGACGACGACCTATCTCATCCAAATTTTGTCGGCGCTTGTCATCACATTGGGCGTGACCGTCGGCGTGTTTTTCGGCCGCATCCGACAGTTCTTTTTAAACTTCCGCGTCCGCATGACAGAACTTCGCATCCGCGTGTTCGAGCAAAAAAGAGAGGACAAGCAACCGCAAAAAATTGAAAAACAAGAAATCTCGTTGCCCTTCATAAAACGCTTCCTCCTCGCCTTACCAACCTCCGTCGCCCTCTTTTTCACCCTCGTAATCTTTGGCGTGTATGAGCTTTACATGAACAATCAAGAAGCCTTTATGTTCCCCCTCACATCCGTTCTCTTGTCGCTCATTCTCATCGCTCTTTTTGGAACGCTTTTATTGGCCCTCCTGATTGCTGTGTTTCGACACCATACCTTTTCGACGGTTCTGTCGATTGCCTTTGGACTTCTATTGGCCTTCAACCTTGAGGGCAATCTGTTGAACCTTTCTTTGGGCGAACTGACAGGCGACAGCATCCCTTGGGAACTGTACCGGACAGAGGCGATCGTTAACCTGTTCGTCTGGATCGTACTCATCGGCCTTGTGGTTGTGATCGGCCACTACTTAAAAAACTTTTGGAAAGTCCTTGTAAGACTCGCCCCCGCCGTCATCCTTATGGCACAGATCATCGCCATGATCGTGATCTCCGCCACCGCGGCGCCCTCCACATTAGAGGACAACCTGTATTTGTCACGCCAGGGTATTTATGAAGTCGGCAAAAAGGAGAACATCGTCGTCATTGTGCTGGATCGTCTCGACAACTGGTTCATCAATGACGTGCTGAAAGAAGAACCCGATTTTTTCGACCGTATGGACGGTTTCACGCGCTTCACGAACAACATCTCGCTTTACAGCCAAACCTTCCCCTCCGTGGCCAATATGCTGACCGGTGAACGCTACGACTTTAACGACTACTGGGCCGATTATTTGGAAAATGCTTGGAAAACAGGTGATTTCATCCCCCGATTAAAAGGGGCGGGTTACGAAAACCGCTTCTATATGGAGCGTAGCTACGCCTACCGGGACGCCCAAGATCTTCTAGGCCTTGCGGATAACATCGTCGAAGGAAAAATCAGCATCGACCGCAAGGAGGCCGTCGGGCAATTTATGGGACTCTCCTCCTACCGCTATGTCCCCTTGGCCTTAAAACCCTTCTTTTGGACCTCCACTGAGGCATTCGGTAAGATCATCGATGTCAGTTTAGAAACAGCCCCCTATATCACAGATGACCTCGCCTTCTTCAAAGGTTTAAAAGAAGAGCGGTTGAAAATTGGGGAGGCCGAGAAGAATTTCCTGTTCATTCATTTGAATGGCCCCCATCCTCCCTACAATTTAGATGAATACGGAAACGAAGCGGAGCCCGGGCAGTCCTCCTATAAAATTCAGACGAAGGGGAGCTTTCGCATTGTCTTTGAATATTTGGACCAATTAAAGGCTCTCGGACTCTACGAGGACGCGACCATCATTGTGACAGGCGACCACGGGGCGCGTTTATCTGACACACAGCCTTTGAGCTCCGCCATTGTGACAGGCCTGTTCGTCAAACCGAAAGGCGCGATCGGCGAACCCATTAAGATCAACCGCGCGCCCTTGACCTCGGACAATCTGCGGGCCACCGTCATCGAAGCGGCGGGCATCGATGCCCCCCAGTACGGCCAGAGCTATTTTGAGGTGTCGCCCGATGAATTCGCCGTCCGCTTCCTCTTCCACCGCCTGTACGGTTCAGAGGACCAGCCGGCACGAGTCGAGGTATACCAGGTGCTGGGAGACGCAAACCAGTTCAACAACTGGATTCTTGTGGAAGAGGAGATTATCCGGTAAAACCTTTAGTGACCCGGCGTTCTGAAACGATCGAAGAAATCCGAAGATAAAAGCGGATTGGCGGATACGCCTGAAACAAGTTCATTGTAACGCTTCGTAATGGCCTCACCGAGCGGCAGGTCGGGGAAGATCGCGTAGCGCAGATAAAAATCGAAAAGATCCACACCCGAATCATAAATTTCGCCCGCGATATCGGAGATAAAATGACGGCTGTTCGGAAGCGCGATATCCGAAATAAGCGGCACGCGGCTCCAGATCACACGCCATGAACCGATGGAAATCACCGGCAACGGGATGGGCCGGCGGTTTTTTTGCCGCTCACTGTCGCGGACGAAGCGCATGTCCTCCAAGATTACGCATAAATCAGACAGTGCTTCCGCGACCGACGAGCGCGGATAGCTTTGCTGCAATGTCAACCACCCGCATAAATACAGATAGTGGCAGGCACGCAGACGGATGAGATTTTGGATTTGCGCCAGTTCATCGCGGCGCTTCAGCGCCGCAAGCGTGGGAAACAACATGCACAGATCGCGATAACTCAAGCTGTCCGCAAAATGCTCTAACTGCGCCCTGGTCTTCACCTGCTTTAGTTGAGTGGAAAGCCAGGTCGCGTGAGAGGGCGTATGTTCGCAGAGTGTTTCCGTCGGCAGAGGGTGCTTTTCACGGCATCCCTCGAGCGCTTCTTCTAAAGTCTTGTAAATAAGCGGGACGGGCCTTGCTAACCTCGGTCGAGGAACCGGAGAGCTAACGCGTACGGGCGGCGCTTCAATCTCTAGCGGCCGGCGCCTCGTCGAAGGCTGACGCCTTTTGGGCGCGATTGAATTCTCCGCTTCCGGCAACCGGAGGGTCACCGGCCGAATAGCGCGGTTTTTTTCCTCATCGTCTTTTAACAGACGATCATCCATGGTTCGGCCCCACCCCGCGGATCATCTGCGGCAAGGCGTCCACGGCATCGCGGATCTCCGCGGTCGTAAAGGTCAGCCGTTCCACTACCTCCGCAAGACGTGTGTCAAACACATCCAGTGTGCGGCTCACATAGTCGCTCGATTCTTTCGTGAAATTCGTGGTATTGTCGCGGATCTGACGGTTCAAATCTTCCAAGGTCGAAAGCTGTTCATCCAGGCGTTCAAGCAAAATCGCCGCGTTCTTGTTCTGAGACGCGGACATGCGCACCGAAGCATCAATCGCGTTAGCACTCTCATCAATGCCCTCGCCGATCTTGTCAGAATACAGTTTCAGCTGCTCCGTCATCTTCTCCACATGGGTCGCAAGATCGTTTTGCTCCCCCGCGTAAAGCCGTGTAATCTTATCGACACTGACCCCTAAGGATTCCATACTGTCCGAAATGGACGCCATCTCCTCGGCCATGTCATCCTTGGCAAGGGTCATAAGGCGCATGGCTTCCAGCACATCGTCGTGAATCAGTTTATTGTCGTCACGCGAGCGGATCATGGTCGCGGTCGCCTCCTCCATCATGTCCGTGCTCGAGGCGGCTACCTGGTGCAGGATCTGCAGTTTATCGGGCAGGTTCGCCAGATGGACCGAAAGCGATTCAGCCACAGAAGCGGCAAACATATCCATCAGCTGCCGCATCCCCTCTTCTTGTTTTTCAGCCAGTGATTTGGCAAGTTCGGTCAAAGCGTGATTCGCGTCGTTCAAAGGCGGCGCGACCTCTTCACTCATAATCTGCCGCACACTCGTGTTAATGCCCTCGGCAAAATCGCCCGAGGCCAAGGTGTCGGCAAGCCGCGAAAACTGATTCACTTCACTTCGCATCTTTTCGCCGTAACTCAGCATTTCGCTGACAAGAAGGGACACGCCCGTCCCGTCCAAGAAAACAGGGGCGAAAGAAGACAAAGCCACGAGCGCGCGATTTTTTGCCTCCTCAACCTGCCTTGCGGCGCGGTTGCCGTACCAGAGCAACATAAGCGCCATCAAAAGCGATGCGAAAAACAACGCGCCGCCCACCGCCAACGACAGCACCCACTGCTTTGAAAACAAAGCAAAGAGCAAAAGAAGCGACAGGCCGCCAGATCCGACGGCAAAGCAGATAAGCGCGAAAAGGCGCGTCTTGGTCAGCACCAAGGCTTTGTCAAAAAAACCGAGTGAATCAAAAATAGGATCAGGATCGGGCAACAATCGCCCCTCATAGTGCAAAAAACTGATCCGTGAAAGCTGATCGCCGAACGCTGTCAGATGTTCATCACCGGCGTCATGAAACGCCTCCCGGACGGACTCTGCCGGCAGCAACGCGGCATCGGGTCCCCCTTTTAAGCGATCGACAATCGACGATGCGTCTCCTTGTGCAATGAGTGTTTTATGACGGCTTTTGATAATGCCTACCGCCAACAGGGCCAACGCGGCCAATAAAAGCATCGCTCCCCCGATTAAGGTTGACAATACAAAGGGATCTTGAAAATTAACGGGCACAGCCTAATCCTCCTCTTTATGAATCTCGCAGGAACGCGAATTTGATCAGTTCACGCAATAATTCCGCGTCACCGTAGCCCGCTTCGCGAAACAGCCTGGGGTACATGCTGATACTCACAAATCCGGGAATTGTATTGATTTCATTGAGCAACACCCGGTCATCTTCGGTGAGGAAGAAATCAATCCGGGCCATGCCGTAACAGTCGAGCGCCTGCCAGGCCTCCGACGCGATCATGCGAAGGCGCATCAACTGATCGTCTCGAAGTTTCGCCGGGGCAATCAGTTCTGAAGCGGAATCTTCTTTGTATTTTGAGTCATAGTCGTAAAACTCGCGGTCAGGGACAATCTCGCCGACGGGCGACAATATCGGTTTTCCGTAGCCACCGAACGCCGCGATCTCAAGTTCACGCCCCCTCACCCCTTCTTCAATGACCAATTTTCGGTCATATTGAAAAGCAAACTCGATGGCGTCAACCAGTTCATCGGGGGACGCCACACGGCGGATGCCGAGAGAAGAACCGCCGCGGGCCGGTTTCACAAATAGGGGGTAATGCATCCCCTGGACAAGATCGTCGAGCATTTTCTCGTCGCGATGAATGAAGGTATATCGATCCAGGGCGCGCCAAGGCGTATGCGGGATGGCACATTGGTCAAAGACCGTGTTCGCGAATACTTTGTCCATGGCTATCGCGCTTGCGGCGACCCCGCAGCCGACGTAAGGAATCCCCGAAAGCTCAAGCATCCCCTGGACGGTGCCATCCTCCCCAAAAGGGCCGTGGAGCACGGGGAAAACGCAGTCCACCGGGTAAGTAATCGACCGGCCGTCGCGTTTGGTAAACAGATAAGGCTTGGACGTATCAGGGACAAGCGTCGCAGGGGTCACAGGACCCTCGGCGTACCAGCGGTCTTCCCGCATGGCCTGGGTCGGGCCTCCGTAGGCGTACCAGCGACCTTCCCGCGTGATGGCGACGGGAAGAATATGAAACGCTTCACACTGCTTCAATGTATCAATGATATAGGCAGCCGAAGAAAGCGAGACCTCATGCTCCCCCGAGCGGCCGCCAAAAAGGACGACGATATTTTTACGAGACGCCATTTGAATCTCCCAGGCTCTTCTTGTTGCGGGTAATATTCACGAGAATATCCGTCAGATGATCTTCCAAATTGCTCATCATCTCGTGCGCGTATTCAATCGCGGCCGCGCGGATGTCCGCACTCTGGCGCGTCGCATCCTCGATCATGATCGAGGCATTGTTCAAGGCCTGCTGCGTAATCTCATGCTCGTCGATCATGCGCGCCATCTGCGCTTCCGCATCACGCATAATGGTGTCCGCCTCCCGCCTTGCCTGATTAATCAGCTGGCGGTTTTGCTGGAGCACCCATTTGGCCCGCTCAAATTCTTCGGGCAGACCCTCCCGGATCATACGGACGAGAAAAAGCATCTCCTCACGTTCGACCATGCAGCGATCTGAAAAAGGGACCGCACGCGCGTCGATCATTTCTGTTTCCAGCCGATCAAGCAAGGTGGCAACGCTTCTATCCTCACGGGGGCGTTCCCGCCTCCTTACTTCCTCGCGATCACCCTCTGCTTCACGCCTCTCCTCATAGTCATTCATGTTCATTTCCTCCATCCGAAACTCCGTATAATGACGTGACCTCATCTAAAATAGCCTCAGGTATAAAAGAGGCGACCGATTCCCCCAGCCTCGCGATCTCGCGCACCAGCGAGGAGGACAAATTCCGATAACTTGAATAGGACGGCAAAAAGATCGTCTCCACCCGAACGTCCAGCATGCGGTTGATCTCGGCCATTTGAATTTCTTCTTCAAATTGGACCGGTCCCCGTACCCCCCGGACTATCGTGTCGATCCCATGCTTCTCACAAAAATGAACCAGTAATCCGTCGGCCGCAAGAACCTCGACCGAGGGATAATCTGCCAACGCTTTACGGATCCATTCGACGCGCTTTTCAATCGGAACCACCGTCGTCTTATGACTGTTGTCAAAAACAGCAATCACTAATTCATCGCAAAGCAATATTGCCCGCTCCACGACATTCAGATGCCCTTTTGTAAAGGGATCGTAAGTCCCGGGAAAGACCATTTTGCGCTTTTTCTCGATTGAGCCGTCTGAGCGCATCAAAATGCCTCCCTTATTTCGCCGTAATACCTATTTTGAGTCTGTTTTAAGCTGGTAAAAGGATAGCACGCCACTGCCGTACTGACAACCGCGAACACGCGTCAGAGCCGTATCGAACATGACTTCCAACGGAGCCTTGCTGTCTGTTTCAATGATCAGGAAAGCATTGGGTAAAAGAAGTTTCGGCAAAATGGAATCAAGGGAGTGCATGACTTCATCGCTAAGTTTCCAGGGCGGATCCACATAGATCAGGTCAAAGCGCACCCCCTCTTGGACCAATGCCTTTAAATGCCTCAGATAATCGCCGGGCAATAAGACCGCGCCTTCTGACAAACGCGTCTTTTCAATATTTTGCCTAATCGCCAACACGGCGTCCCTGTCCTTCTCGATCATGACCGCTTTTTGAGCGCCTCTTGACAGCGCCTCTAGTGCAATCTGCCCCGAACCTGAAAAAACATCGAGGATGGTAAATCCCTCAACACGTTCCGAAAGAATTGAAAACAACGCCTCCTTCATCCGATCAGAGGTCGGCCGGCTCCCCAGCCCCTTAGGCGCCACGAGCCGTGTGCCTTTTGCTTTTCCCGCGATAATCCTCGGCATCTAACCCTCCTACAGCCCGGGACGCGTCAGGCGTTCACCGTAGCGCCTTTTGAATTCCCTCATGATCACTTGGTTCTCTGGCTTTGACAGGTCGGGATCCTGTTTGAAAAGAGCGTCACACAGCCGGTAGGCTTCTTTTAACAATTCACTGTCTTCATACAGGTTCGCCACCTTGAAATCGGGAAGACCGTGCTGTTCCACACCGAAAAAATCACCGGGGCCGCGAAGCAAAAGATCCTCCTCCGCGATCATGAAACCGCTGTTGTTTTTACACAACACCGTCAACCTTCTTTTCACCAAGGGATCTTCACTGTCACTCATCAGGATACAAAAAGATTCAATGGAAGAACGTCCGACACGCCCTCTCAACTGGTGCAGCTGAGACAGGCCGAAACGTTCCGCGTTTTCAACCACCAGGAGCGTCGCGTCCGGCTGGTCGATGCCCACCTCAATGACCGTTGTTGAGACGAGAATATCAATCTCACCCCGGCCGAAGGCCTCCATGACCGACAGTTTCTCCTTCGTCTTTAAGCGGCCGTGCATGAGGGCGACCCGTAAATCAGGAAACACCTGTTTGGACAGACGCTCGTACACGGTTTGTGCGGAGTTCAGATCCATGAGATCAGAATCCTCGATCATGGGGCAGACGACATACACCTTGTGCCCCCTTTCAACCTCGCGGCGGATCGCGCGATCCACGCGCGGGCGCTCGTGCTCCGTCGCGGTGTAGGTCTTCACCGGCAACCGCCCCTTGGGATTGTCCCGCATCTCCGAGATATCCAGGTCGCCGTACAAGATCATGGCAAGCGTCCTCGGGATCGGGGTCGCGGACATGACGAGCACATGCGGGATCATCACCCCTTCTCCTGTCAGGCTGACGCGCTGGCGGACGCCGAAGCGATGCTGTTCGTCCGTGACACAGAGCCCCAATTTTTGGAAGGTGACATCGCTTTCTAACACCGCGTGTGTGCCGATCAGGATATCAATCGTACCTTTTTTTAACTGCTCGGCAAGAAGCCGCCTTTTAGCAGCGGGGACGGCGCCCGTAAGAAGCGCGATTTCAAGGCCGGTACCTTCCAATATTTTCGCTAAACTCTCGGCATGTTGGCCGGCCAAAATGGTCGTCGGCGCCATCAGGACCGACTGGTAGCCCTCCCAGGCGGCCACCGCCATGGCCGCGGCCGCGACCACCGTTTTTCCGGAACCCACATCCCCCTGGATCAGGCGATTGGCCGGCTCCGCGCGTTTGAAATCAGTCAGGATCGCCTCGATCGTCTCCTTTTGTGAGCCGGTCAGTTCGAAAGGTAATTGTGAAAGAAGCGATTGAAGTTTCGTCTCGGTCTCAGCCCCTATGGCCATCTCGGGACCCTTTTCCTTCTTCCTTCCCGCGCGAAGCGCGCGAAGGCCCGAAAGGACAAGAAACAACTCTTCAAAGGCAAGACGCCGTCTCGCGATGTCGATCTCCTTTGCGTCATTTGGAAAATGAATTCTTCGGATCGCAAAATCCGCCGTTGAAAGCTTCGCCTGCTGGCGGATGGAAGGCGGTAACGATTCTTCCACCGTAAGATCGGAATGTAAAAGAATCCTTTGCACGGCCTGACGGATGTTTGACTGGTAGAGCCCCGCGGTCAAGGGGTACACGGGAAGAAAGGCAGGCAAATCGCTATCATCGAGTTTTCGAAACTCAGGACTCAACACCGTGCGTCCGCGCTTGGTTTCAATCTTGCCCCGAAACACATAGCGCTCGCCCCGCCGAATCTGTTCGGTGATCCACGGTTGGTTAAACCAAATCACTGCGATGTGGCCGCTGTCATCCGAGAGTCGAGTGCGGACATAACAGAGCTTGCCTCTGCGCGATAAGGAAGGCACCTGATCGACCGTGGCTTCAAAAACGGCTAAATCGCCTTCGCGTAGCGACGCGATCGGGACGCGTTCATGCCAGTTCTCGTATGAGCGCGGCATGAGCCATAAAAGATCGTCTAGGCTATAGATGCCCAGTTTTTGAAACAACTTCCCCCGTCTTTCTGAAATCCCCGGTAAAACCGTAATCGCTTTTTCCATGAATAAGGGGTCAGACACAATCTTGCTCCTCGGCTTCGGAGGGATCGAGCGCCTCACCGTATCGGCATTCTGCCCGGATGGGACATGAAAAACAAAGACGGCAGCGTGCCTTGCAGAGATCGCGACCGTGAGTGACCATGAGGTGCCCCCAAAGTGTCCAGTGCTCTTCTGGCAGGATGGCCATCAGGTCGCGTTCAATTTTTGGAGGTCTGTCACTGTCGGTGAAACCGATCAGGCGACTGATCCGGGCACAGTGCGTATCCACCACGACCGCCTGCTTGCCGAAGGCATCGCCCCGGATGAGGTTAGCGATCTTGCGGCCGACGCCGGGGAGCGCCATCAGCGCTTCTTCCGACTCCGGAACCCGGCCGTCATAATGCTCAACCAACTGCTGCGCGGTGCCGACCAGGGCCTTGGCCTTGGAGCGGAACAGGCCGCAGCTGCGAATAATGGGCTCAACCGCCTTTATCTCCGCCAGAGCCATGGATTCCGGGTCAGGATATTCTGAAAAAAGCGCGGGCGTTATTTTATTCACGCGCTCATCGGTGCATTGAGAGGCCAGGATGGCGCCCACCAAAAGCTCCCAGGGCGATTCATGCGTCAAGGTGGTTTCGGCATAGGGGTAATGTTGTAACAGTTTTTCAACGATGATGCGGGCGCGTTTTTCGGTCAGTTGAAGAGCACTCAAGGCCGTTCCTCCAACAAGAAACATGTTTTGACAAGGGTCTGTTCATCCGAGGGGCGAAACACCGTCATCTCCATCAGGGCGCCCACCACTTGACCGTCCATGAAGCTTAGGAGGTCTTTTGTCTCCTCCATTACTTGGCCGTTAATACTAAGGAGAATGTCACCCGCGTTCAATCCGGCGGTGTAGGCGGCGCTTTCCGGCTTCACTAAATCAATGTACAGTCCCTTGGGATATCCGAAACGCTCGGATAACTCATGCATCTCCTCATCCGCAAGTACCGTGATGCCGAGTGCCGCGCGTCTTTCCGGCGCGCCTTCCGGTCGATGGAGAATGCGGTCAATGACATCCAGCACCACCGGTGACGGCACAGCGTAACCCTGATGCTGCACATAGATGCGCCTGAGGTAGGCGCTCGTCAAGGCAACAATTTCACCGTCACGGTTAATGAGCGGGCTGCCCGCGTAAACAGAAAAGGTGGGGATGCTTGTCTCCAACAGCCCCAAAGGCGAGCCATCCTCTTCAATGGCCGCGCGATAAAGTGATGTGATGTAACCGATCGCAAGGCCCCCATCACGGATCAAGGCGGGCGGATAACCGATCATGTAGACGGGAGCGCCGATAGCCAGTTCAGGATTTTTGGCCAAGGTTACCGCGGGGAAACTCAACTCTTCTTGCTCCTGAACCTTGATAATGGCCAGATCCACCGTCGAATGGTAACCCAGAAGTTTTGCGGGAAGCGCCTCATGGGTTCCCCTGATCGTCACATCGATCGACGCGTCGGGCAAAAGCTCACCGCGATAATCAAGCGCCCGTTCGAACAAGCTGTAGGTGGTGACGATGATCCCGGATTCATCCACGATAAGGCCCGTGAAGAATTCTTCGCGTTTGGCATAAAGAGAAGAGGCCGGTATCGTGACATGGATAGACACCACGGAAGGTGCGATCTGTTCATAAATATCGGCTAAGAAATTCTCATCTTCTTCGGGGAGTTCCGGATCATTATCCGTCGGCTCAGTCACCGGCGTCGTCGTCACCGTGGTCGTACGGGTCGTGGTGGTTGTGCTACGGGTTGTCAAAGCTGAAGTCTCACTTTCGGACGGTTCTGTCGCCTCGCCGTTTTGTCCCGGACAAGAAAGCGGAATAAAGATCGCCGCGACAAGTAGCAAAGCGATCAGAAAGATCAGTAATATCCGCTCCTTTTTAATCATCTAGGCATCCAACTCCCCGTTTGAATTTCATTTAGTTTAGCGATCACATATAGCCATTTTATGAACTATATAACAGGCAGGCCTCAGGGGCGGGCTACCGTGAAACTGATGCTGGCGCCGCCCAGTGTGGACGATCTTGTCGCGATGATCTCCTGACCGTGGCGCTGCACCAAGGCACGCGCGATGTAAAGCCCGAGCCCCGATCCCGATCCGTGGCGTGACTTGTCCGCCTTATAAAAGCGATCGAAGATCTGAGGCAGATCATCCGCCGGAATGCCCGGTCCGTTATCCTCGACCGTGACACTGACGCAGCGCTCTCCGACGCGTGTGCTGATCAGGATCAAGCCTCGGTCTGGCGTGAAGCGGATGGCGTTTGCGATCACATTGTTCAAAACCCGCGTCAGCTGCCCGATATCTCCAACCACCCGCGTCGATTCGCCGTAGCGATAATCAAAGGCCACCTCCAACTCAATCGATTTTTCGGTAAGCATCGGCTCGAAGGACTGGCGGACCTGGCAGATGAAGTCATTTAGCTCAAACACTTCCTGCTTCAAACGCTCCTGCCCCTCAAGGCCTGTTTCGGTGAACAGATCGTTGACAAGGCGTTCGAGACGATTGGTCTCCGATTTAATAATCGACAGATAGTAGTCAAATTTTTCTTCCGGAATGGTTCCGTCTCGCATGCCCTCGACAAAACCGCCGATGGAGGTCACAGGCGTTCGAAGGTCGTGGGAAACATTGCTCAAAAACTCCGCATACTGGCGCTCTCGATCCTCAAACTGTTCGATGAGCGTGTTGAAGGTACGGATGAGACGCGTCAAATCGTCTTCTTTAATGCGGGAGGCCACCTGATCATGCTCAGGATCGTCTTGGTCAAGCATCAGTGTTTTATGTTTTTTGCCCCAGGTGACACGGGCGGATAAATTGCCCGCATACACCGCATTCGCGGTTTTGGCCAGCTCTGATATCGGACGTGTAATATCCCGCGACAGCCAGATTATGATGAATAAGGACAAAAGGAAGGCCAGTGAAAAAGATAAGGGGACATTATGTTCCATCAGGAAGGCGCTAAAACTTTCGGCGCTGTGGCGCTTTAACAGCACCACTTCCCCTGTATAAAGATCGCCGTGTTTTCCGATCGGGGAACTTGCGACAAGCCAGCTTGAGGCATCGGTTAAAAGCGTCTCAAAACCCGTCTTGTCGCCTGACTCACAGTAGACCGCGTGGCTTTGATTTCGCGCTTGCAAAGGCAACACAATGTCGCGCGAACCCTCCCGGCTTTCGTCGAGCTTCGCCATCGTGTCGGCGGGAATCCCTGTGTGGTAAATGATCTCACCGTTCGCGTTGATGATCCAGACAAAGGCCGTCGTCGAGCGCGAGGCAAAGGCGATATGCCCCGTGATATCCGCGCTTGTAAAAGTCGTATGCGTAGCATCCATCCGATCTTCGGTCAGAACCGACAGCTCAAAGGCGTTGCGCCGAAGCTCCTCCTTGCGCTGGGAGGCCGATGAAAGGGTGTAGATCGCGCCATAAATGAAGGCAAGCACGAGAAAGACGACAAGAATGGCCGCCGAGATTTTTAAAAGCGTCCGCGTGTAAATGGAAATTCGGGTTTTCACCGTTATTCGGAGTCCTTTACCTCAAATTTGTAGCCAACGCTCCACACGGTTTTGATCTGCCATAAAGGATGCGCGATGACGTCGAGTTTTTCGCGAATCCTTTTAATGTGGACATCCACCGTGCGTTGCTCTCCAAAATAATCCATCCCCCAGATATGTTCAAGAATCTGGTCGCGCGTAAACACACGATTGGGATGCGAGGTCAAGAAAAATAACAGTTCCAGTTCCTTGGGCGGCATATCAATTTCACGATCGCCCACACGCACTGAATAGCGGATGCGGTCCACCGTAAGATCGGGGTAGCTGACAATATCCTTTTGTTTCTCTTCAGTGAGATTCGCGCTCGGCGTCGCGGACTGCGATCGACGCAATACCGCTTTCACGCGGGCCAGTAATTCTTTGGGTTCAAAGGGCTTCAACACATAGTCATCGGCGCCCAGCTCCAGCCCGATAATTTTGTCAAGCGTATCGCTTCGCGCGGTGAGCATCAGGACAGGCACGTCCGACACACGCCTTAACTCGCGCATCACATCGAAGCCGCTCAGACCCGGGAGCATCAGGTCAAGAATAATGACATCCGGCTCCATCGCGCGCACCATCGGCATGACCGCGTCTCCTGTAAAACAGGAACTGACTTCAAAGCCGTCTTTTTCAAAATAGAGTTTTAATAATTCACTGATATGTTTATCGTCATCGACAATCAACACACGCTTCGTATCATCCATCATGGGCCCTCCGTCTTAGCCGGGGCATCGCCTTCATCTTGCAGGAGATTTGAGATTTCTTCAATAAACGAACGGATATCGCGAAAAGCGCGGTAGACCGAGGCAAATCGAATATAGGCGACCTCATCGATCCCGCGGAGTTCTTTTAGCACCAGCTCGCCGATATCCGAGGAGGAGATCTCCCGCTTCAGGGCATTGCCGGCCGCCCTTTCCACCTCATCGATCAAGTCTTCCACCTGCCGTGTGGTCACAGGGCGCTTTTCACAGCTCTTCATAATGCCGATCAGTAATTTTTGTCGATCGAAGGCTTGGCGACTGCCATCCTTCTTAATCACCATCAGGGGCATGTCTTCAATTTTTTCGTAGGTCGTAAAACGCGTTCCGCAGGTGAGGCATTCACGGCGCCGACGAATCGAACTGCCGTCATCGGAAGGACGTGAATCCACGACGCGGTCGTCATTACTTTCACAATTAGGACATTTCATACAGCTTGAGCCTCTCCTTTCACGGTATTATCAAGATGGCAAGGCCGGATGAATCATCCGGCCGCATTTCCAGTTTCGATTGGACCGCTAATTTTGACGAACGCACCGTCAAGGCACGATCAGGAGCGGTCCATATCGTCATCTTGCAAGAACCAAGGAAGCACGCGGCCGTCCTGGCGTCCGGAGCGCGGGCGCTGGGGCGCTTCACGCTTAGTCTCCTCATGCGGTGCCTCATCCAGCACACGGGGCGCGGTGACATTTTGCCTTGCGGCATTTTCGGTCGCGCGGTCGATCATGTCGGCCATCATCTGGTCGGTCTGGCGCTGGCTTGTACGGGTGAAGCCCGTCGCGCGCTGACCGTCCGAAGAAGCGCGCGCGCTGCTGGGCGGTCTTAAGAATTCAGGCAAATCATCGATCGTTGATCTCGCGCCTGTTTGTGTCTGGCGCTGAGGAATACTAAAAGAAGGAGCCGTCGACTGGGCCTGCCCGTGACGCAGGGTCCGGGCCTGGACACTGTCTGTCCCAAAGCGACTGGCGATAATTGTGATGATCAAATCATCTTGCATGTTTTCATCGATCACGGCGCCGAAAATAATGTCAGCGTCAGGTGACACCGCCTCACGCACCTGGGAAGCGGCCTCATTGACTTCCTTGATCTTCATGTCGTGGCCACCGGTGAAGTTGATGATGATGCTGTTCGCGCCGTCAATGGTCGTCTCAAGCAAGGGACTGGTCATCGCCTGTTTTACAGCCGTGGCCGCACGGCTCTCACCGTTGCCGCGCCCGATGCCCATATGGCACACGCCGGCATTTGTCATCACACGCCTCACGTCCGCCAAGTCAAGGTTAATCAAACCGGGGACGGCCACAAGATCCGAGATACTCGACACGCCGTACTGAAGGACGCGGTCGGCCAAACTGAAGGCCTCGTCGATGGTCGTATCGTCACTTGCGATTTCAAGGAGTTTGTCGTTGGGCACGACAATCAGTGAATCCACATACTGTTGGAGTTCACGCACGCCCTTTTCAGCGTTTTGGCGGCGTCTTGTGCCTTCAAAGCGAAAGGGTGTCGTTACGACACCTACGGTTAGAATTCCGAGTTTTTCAGCGACCTGAGCTACAATCGGTGCGGCTCCCGTTCCGGTCCCGCCCCCCATGCCGGCCGTAATGAACAGCATGTCAGAGCCTTCGATGGCTTTGGAAATCTCTTCAATGTTTTCCTCCGCCGCCTTTTGGCCCAGCTCCGGTTGAGCGCCCGCTCCGAGGCCGCGAGTTATTTTCTCGCCAATCTGGATGGCCTCGCTCGCCTTCGTATTCTGGAGCGATTGATGATCCGTGTTAATGGCGATGAACTCGATGCCCTGCACACCTCCGTCAATCATCCGATTAACCGCGTTGCAGCCGCCGCCTCCGACGCCGATCACACGGATCGTGGCGTAAACGCCGCCACTCATCCCAATATCAAATGAATAGTCAGTCACTTCTCGCAACTCCTTTCGCTCTTTCCCCGAAGCATTGCCGTTTCAACGGTTGTCATAACAAGCTTACAACCTCTGCGGACCATCATCGTCAAGCTCAATGCCGATTCGTATCAGCATGTTTTCACTATTTTATCTTAACTGGGATTGACAAGCAAGCAATGATTGGCAAAAGCTTTGATTCTCTATGCTTTTAACTGTCGTATAGACGCCTTAACAAGTATATGAAAATCTAATTACTCTGAAATAGTCTCCGTTTTGTCGGCCATAGACGCCTGTTTTTCTTCCTTACCCAGGCTTCCTTTTTCTTTCCTGCGCAGGTAAAACTTACGCGTCGTGAAGTTGATATTCCTGAAGATGCGATAGGCGAAGATGAAGGAGACGACCATTGAAAAGTCATACTTCATCTGATTGCCCAAAGCTGTCATAAGGACGGCAATCAAGGCATTTACAAAAAACTCAATGAGAAATTTTTCCGCTTCAAAAGTTGCCTCCGACACCGCGTTCCACGCCGCCGTTAAAGACTCGATCCCCACAAGGGTCAGCACCGCCAAAAAAGGCACAAGACTTGCGGGCAGGAGGACATTGACAAACAAGCCGATCAGAAGTCCTACGAGTAAGCCAATTAAGATGAGCATGGATCCATCCTCCCGTCTATTTTAAAAAGGACATGACGTCCTGTCTGCTAAATAATGCGCTCAGGCGGTATCCGGCCTAAAATACGCCGTCTCCCCGCTTAAGTCGAGTTCACCCGCGACCCCTTCAGGGATCTCCCCGCTTTGAATCAGGTAGCTTAGAAGTTGCAATTTCTCTTGTAATAACCTGTTGTCCTCCAGTTTAACACGAATCTCCCCACCCTGCGGAAGCGGAATAAACAGGTAGAAGGACTTAAGTCCGATCTGCCGGATCTGACGTACAAGCCCCATGAGGTGGCGATTATCCGGCGTCAATTGATCGTGCCGTATGAGCTCTGCGGTGAGGCGCGCGGCTGACATCAATTCCAGGTGATCCTCGACATCGAGCACTTCAAAAGGGATGACCTCACTCAAGACAGAGATACCCTCTAATACGGGGAGATCAAAGTCGATCGTTTCGGCGACTCTGAGCACAATATGATCGCGGTCAATTAAAGCAAATCCGCCCGACACCCGCACCGCCAAAATTTCGACACGCTCATCCACTCGGATGGCGATCGTCGAAGGGAATCGAAATTTCACCGTCACGTCACGAATGAGCGGGAAACGTTCCAAGATCTCCTGTTCAAGCGTTCCGTAGCGAAGCGAGAAGTATTGCTTAGGGCCCGGCCCGATGTCAAAGATGAAGTGGCGATCCAAAAGGCCTCGGGCCATCGCGCTGACATCCTCGGAATTCGTCAATCGCGTACCTTCAACCTTGATACTTTCAATCGTGAACTGGGGTAAAAGGGCGATGAGCGTCATCAGGATTAAAATCACCGCGATGACGGTAAGGACGCGTAGAGGCCAGCCTTTAAGTGCCTTTTTTCGCTTCTCTTTCGCCCTTTTGCGGCGGCTCGACGCTGTAAAAGGAGACGGTTGAAAAATCCCGGGATAGGGATCACCCGCCGCGGTGGATCTCTTTTTTGCCCGGCCTTTATGTGGGCTTGATCGTTTCATGTGCTTCGATCACCGCCATCACTTCACCCGCAATCGCCTCGGCCGCAAGCGGCGTTGACCAATGGCGGGCACTTTCACCCATGCTTTGCAGACGTTTTGGACTTTCGACCATCTCCTCTATCGTTAAAAGCAAGACACGGCTGTTGAAATCCTGATCCGCGTAGGTAATGGACGCCCCCGCCTCTTTCATGGCACGAGCATTTTCTGTCTGATGGTCGTCCGCGGCAAAGGGAAAGGGCACAAGAATAGAAGGCTTGCCCTGGGAAGCAATCTCCGCGCAGGTCATGGCACCGGCTCGTCCGACAAATAAATCGCAGGCGGCAATCCAATGGGGCGCGTCTTTTAAAAATGATTCCGCGCGCACAATGCCTCGGACCGCTTGGAGGTCAGAAAGGGCCGATTCCGTGCTCTGAACGCCGGTACTGATCGCGATCCGTAGCTGCGGATAGCGCTCCAATAAGGCGGACCACTGGCCTTCTTCGTCGAGGCGCGAGACCGCCGTGTTCAATGTTCTTGAGCCTAAGCTTCCGCCCATGACAAGGATGAGAAAAACATCCTCTGAAAGATTCAGCGCTTCGCGTGCTTTTGAGCGATCGAGTTCATAAAAAATGGAGCGCACGGGGTTGCCGCTGAAGCTAAGATTCACCTTGTCCGAAAAATACGCCCGGCTCGATTCATAGCTGATAAACACCGTATGGGCTTTTTTCGCAAACAGGCGGTTGGTCCTGCCGGGCACCGAGTTTTGCTCATGGAGGACATAGGGAATTTTCAAATATCGCGCGGCGGCAATAAGCGGCGCCGACACAAAACCGCCCGTCCCGATAACGACACAGGGGCGCTCTTTTTTTAACAGCGAAAGGCTCATCCGGAGGCCGCGCAGATTTCTTACCATCCAGCTCCAATAGCGCCGATCTTGTTTTGAGGGCATATTTTGAGCGGAGATGGGCTGAAATTCATAGCCTTCACCCTCCACCATCGTCTGTTCCAGATTGCCCGGAACACCGCAAAAGACGAGCCGATAATCAGGCAGGCGTTGAGCGATTTTATCCGCAATGGAAAGCGCGGGATAAATATGCCCGCTCGTGCCGCCGGCTGCAATGACAATAGTCTGGCAAGTCTTTGTTCGTCTCATCTTGATTATCCAGGTAAGGGCCCATGGCGGACCGATCGTAATACCTTATACAGCGTAACCCATCTCATCGTCTTCCTCAACCGTTTGACGGGGCTTCTTCCCGCCTCGTGAACGGGCATCCTGCTTCATGATCACGCGGGCAATATCGGGCTCTACGCGGCAGCATGACTTAGACACGCAAAGGACAAGTCCCGCGCTCACCGCGAAAAACAAGTTGGCCGTGCCCCCGTAGCTGAAAAAGGGCAATGAGATCCCCGTGGTGGGAATAAGGCTTGTCGCCACCGCCATGTTGAGAAAGGCCTGAAGCGCGATCAGGATGGTGTTTCCGGCCGCGACCAGCATCCCCATATGCGTGGCGGCCTGCCGGGCCACCATGATGCCTGTCGCAAGGAAGGCAAGGAAAAGGAGCACGACGGCACTGACACCGACAAAACCCAATTCTTCGCCGATAATCGGCAATATGAAGTCGTTATGCGCCTCTGACAGCCAGTTTAATTTCTGCACACTTCGACCAATCCCGCGCCCTGTCAGTCCCCCTGAGCCGAGCGCCAGTTCCGCCTGTTCAATTTGCATCCTGTCATCTTCGTTGGCCGCGTCGCGGTCTTGGAAGGTGTCAACGCGCTTGAACACGTGCGCAAAGCGATTGGCCACAAATTCGGTCGGCGATTTTTTCGCGATAAGCTGGTAGCCGGCCCCGAAGATGATCGCCACGACAAGGAAAACGACCACGAGTTGCGTCGTACCCAAAAAGCGCGATTTCATTGGAATGTCAGCCATCACAAAGACAATCACACTGATGAGAAAAATAATGAGTGCGCCCGATAGATGCGGCTGTATCAGGGTCAGAATGACCCAAAGCCCCATCAAGATGACGGGCCAGGTCACATCCAGAAAGGCTTGTTTTGACGCGGAGGGCGCATTTTTTTGGCCCCTTGCTTCAATTGCAACGCGCTTTCTTCTGCGAGAGGCAAGGTAACCCGCAAGGAAAAAGACGGCTCCCACTTTCGCCAGTTCTGAGGGCTGGAAACCAACGGTACCGATGTAGATCCACCGCCTCGCCCCGTTGACGACCACGCCGCCAAACTGGCAATAAAGGAGGCTCGCGGTGATAACCAGATAAAGAAAAGCGCGATACACAGGACGCGTCAGCCGTCTGAAATGGACCAGGGCGCCTAAGGCCACCGCTCCGATCGTACCGACCAAGGTGATCCGAGCCTGCTTTCGGGCCATGGCGGAGGCATCCGCCTCAACAATGGCGCGAACAGGGGCACTGTCAATTGCAACGCCGCTTTTAATCAGTTCAGTCCTGATCTTCGCCGTGGATTGGATATAACTGATCCCGTAACTCGCGCTGAACATCATGAGGAGGCCAAAGCTCACTAACACGAGCCATACGACAAGGAAGGCAAGCGACATATGCCGGTGCGATTTTTGCAGCCGACTCTTCGTAATCGCCTGTGTGTCCTTGCCCATGTCCTCTACCTTCCAAAAAGCGGTCCGGACATCAGCATGAAGCCGAGACCGGCGCATAATAAGCCCACCAGGCTGAACACGCGGACGACCTTGGTCTCATGCCAGCCGACCAGTTCAAAATGGTGGTGAATGGGCGACATGCGAAAAATACGTTTCCCGCCGGTTGATTTGAAATAAATCACCTGCAAGACGACCGAAAATCCTTCAAAGAAAAAGATAAATCCCGTAATCACCGCCAGGTAAGGCACGCCGATCACCACGGTGAGTAGCGTAAATCCGATCCCTAAAGCCTGTGAACCCGTGTCTCCCATGAAAATGCGGGCAGGATAGCGGTTAAAAAACAAAAATGCAAGACAACCGCTCGCCATCACAGCGGAAAGCATCAGGGACGCGGGCGCGCTTGTGAGTGAGGCGGCGAGCGTGCTCACCACGGCAAACAGCCCCAGGGACGCAATCGCCATCAGGCTGGCTAAAAGGCCGTCCAGTCCGTCCGTGATGTTGACGGAATTGCTCATATAGAAGAGAAAGGGCACTAAAAAAGCGAAATACAAGAATTTCCATCCGCCCGTGATGATCAGTTTCTGCGCGCCAAAGGGCAGCAAAATAAAGGGCTCCGTCGGCGCAAGCCACAGATAGTAAAGGGCGGCAACGGCAGAGAAGAACCCTAAAAGTAAGGTCTTATGCCTCACACTCATCCCTTTTTTTGACACGCGCACCTTGATCCAGTCATCGGCAAAACCCACCGCCCCGAAGATCACCATGAAGACGACAATCATCGATAAGGGCAGAAGGTAGCGGCGGATAAAGGGCGCAACGATGCCTAAAAAGGCAATGGGGAGTATAAAAAACAACCCCCCGAAGGTCGGCGTCCCCGACTTTTTCAAATGCGTTTTAGGACCATTTTCTCGGATCGGTTGACTGGCAAATTTTCTGGAAATAACAGGTAACCCGATCAGCCCGACAATCATGGTGCCGATGAACACCGCCACCGCGGCGATTAAGGCCAGCATCATGGGACGAAGCGGAAACATCAGATACGACCCTTCTTATGATGCTCTAACAGGGCCTCTTTCACCTTTTCGAGTTCATAAAAACGGGAGGCTTTGAGTAGCATAAAATCACCGGGTAAAAGTTGTTTCAATATCTCAGGAATCGCTTTTTCACAGGTAGGGTACCAGCCTGCCAGGATAGACGCGCCCTCTTCGCTTTGGAGCAGGTAGTCGCGCGTTGTCTTTGTTTCCTCGCCGACTAAGAAGACAAGTTCCACACCCGCGTTCAAAAGTCCGACCGCTGCGTCTTCGTGCGCTTCCACAGAGTAGCGTCCCAGTTCACGTAAGCCTCCGATGACCGCGACAAAACGCCTGTTGTTTTCTGACAACAGCGAAGCGGACTCGAGCGCCGAATGGAGTGATTCCGGCGAGGCGTTATAGGCGTCGTCCATGACATCAACAGGACCGATCGCGGCAAGCTCCTGACGGCTGTCCGCGGGCTTGTAACGGCTGGCGCTTGTTGCGGCCACCTGCATGTTGAGCCCCATCGCGTACACCACCGCAAGACCGAACATGACCGCGGGCACAAGGTGCAAGCCGGGCACGCTCAAAAAGATAGGCCAGCGCTCGTCAGGGGTCAGGTTAGAGCGGCCGATAAAGGAGAGCCCGTCACGATCCATGCGGACATGCTCCGCCCAAAAAACGGGCACCCCGTCGCGTTCGAGCCGGCCGACGTTTTGCTCGCTTGCGATAAACCACACGGGCACGGTTGGCTGTTCACGCAGCATCCAGCTTTCAAGCATCGGGTCGTCCCCGTTGACAATGAGCAATCCATTGTCTTTCATGCCTGAAATAATGGAGGTTTTTTCATCGAGAATATCACTCATCGAACCGAGGTATTCAGCGTGCGACATGCCGATCTGCGTAATGACGGCGATGTCAGGCCTGGCCACCTCGGATAACAGTGCGATTTCGCCCCGGCGCGCCATCCCCAGTTCCGCGACAAGGGCCTGGGTGTCAAGCTCTGTTGTGAGAATGGTCTTTGGGAGGCCGATCTGATTATTGTAATTTCTGGCCGACTGCTCGGCTTTCAACTGAGATTCAATCATCTGGTAGATCATGCGGCGCGTGGTAGTTTTACCCACACTGCCCGTCACACCGATAATATTGGCAGAAAGCGTGGTACGAAAACCGCGCGCAATGTCCCGGTAGGCTTTCCCGGTATCCTGCACCACCAGAACGTCGGGAGCTGATTCATCTTTTTCGATCTTTTTGAGCCACTGTGAAAGTTTCTTGGCATGCGCTTCAATCACCAGCATGGCGGCTCCCTTTTGGGCGGCAGCCTCTAAAAAATCATGGCCGTCAAAATGATCGCCGACCAAGGGCACAAACACTTCTCCTTCAAGAATTGAGCGCGTGTCGGTCGATACGGAGGAATAAAAGCGCTCGGGATCCGCCGCGTGGCGCTTGGTCTGGTAGAGTTCGCCCTCGGTCCAAATTTTCAATTGCATCGGCAAAATTCGTGTCATATCCAATTATCTTTCCTGCATTTATTCGCCGCTGTCCGAGTCCCCGGTGCCATTTTGAAAATAGACGGTCACCGTGTGTCCGCGTTTCACTTTCCCCTCGGCGCGCCTGTCTTCATCGCGCTCGCGCTCGGGCGAACCTGCGATATCCATCGCGGGATCGTCGCTCACACGTACGCTCGGCAGAACAGACTGATTGATTGCCTGTCCGCTCACAAGCCCTTCAGGGATGATCGTGACGCCGTAAGCAGCAGCCAGCCAGACACACTCATGGTAATTGAGCCCAGAAAAGTCCGGCACGGCTACCCATTCTACTTCATTATGTCCCTCGGGGTAAAGCCATATGGTTGAGCCGACACCCACCCGGGTGCCGGGCGCAGGTTCCATACGTGCCAGGGGCCTGTCGGGATAAAAATAATCCTCTGAAAGCGAAGGCGCAAGATTCAGCTGGAGCAGCGCCATGGCCGCCTCCCCGACCGTCAGGTCGGACATGTCAGGCAGTTCAACCGCATGTGAAAGCGTGTTAAGCTCCTGGTCTGAATAATGTTGTCGGCGGCCTTCAAGATTCATCAGGCGGGCGGCGACGCGATTGGCCGCGCGCGCGGCGGATGAACTCAACGTGATCCCTGTTTCCGGCTTATGAATTGAGACAAGTACCACATACTCCGGCTCATCTGTAGGGACGAGACCCACAAAGGAGAAGGTGCGGCGGCCGTCCGCGGCATCAATCGCCGTGCCCGTCTTGCCGCCCATGGTGAACCCCATCGCGCCGAATGTCCCCGCGGCGGTTCCCCGCGTCACCACATCGGTCATCAGGCGGCGGACACGCGTGCAGGTCTCTTGTGAAAATATTTGTTTGGCTTCTTCTGTGGCAAAGACCTCCATGGACTCCAGCCCTGATTCGGTTGAAGCATAGCCGACCCGCGGTGTCACCTGATACCCCCCGTTGCCGATGGAGGCAAATAGGCTGGCCAACTGAATGGCGGTCAATGAGGATGACTCACCGAAGGTAAGGTTCGCAAAGTCAATAGGCATGGGATTTCGGTGAAGCAGGCCTGAGGCTTCCGCGGGCAGGTCGATCCCTGTTTTGCTGTAAAGACCCAATTTTTGGATCCAGTCGTAGTAAAGATTCTGTCCGATTCTTTCACCCAGGTGCACAAATACGGGGTTACAGGACAGATAAAAAGCTTTTTCAAGGGTTTCGTCACCGTGGCCGACCACTGAATAACAGGAGATTTCCTCCCCCTGGATCGTCACAGGATCGTCGTTGAAGACAGTCTGCTCCCAGGCCACGCCCTCTTCTAAAGCGATGGCGAGCGTCAATGCTTTAAAAACAGAGCCCGGCTCATAGACGTCCGTAATGTTGACGTTATTCCAAAGGTTCGAAGAAAGATAAGCCGTCCGCTCTTCAAATTCCATCTCCTGCCAGAAATCCTCTGCCAGCCCCAACGGGATATCGGCCGGCGATTCAGCGTCGAAAGAAGGCACCTGCTCCATGGCAATGATATGGCCGGTTTTAACCTCCATAATAAGGCCGTGGACGCCCTTGATCAGGCCTGCCGCGGTGGCGACCGATAAAAGTTCTTCTTTAAGGATGGCCGACGCTTCCGTGTCAAGCGTGGAAATCAAGTGGCGGCCTTTAAGACCGGGATTTTCAATCGGCTCAGAATAAGGGATGACGCCCCGCGTCGCATAGTTGTTGCGCTTGGCGTACACCATGCCGGTTTCACCCGACAACAAGCTATTATAGGCAAATTCAAGCCCCGAGGTGGCCACAATTTGACCGTCCCGGATATTGATGAGTCCGAGCACAGACGATGCCAGGCCGTGATTGGAATACACCCGGCGCTCTTCGGCGTCAAAGCGGATGCCGCCGACGTTGTTGTCGCGGGTCCATGTCTGTAAAAGCGTGGCATCCGTCTCCTTGACCTCGGTCGCGATCACTCGGTAGGTTACCGCCTGATGCCCCGCGAACTGCTGACCGATCCCGTCCCAGCCCCGCACGCGGTCGGCGCGGATTAGCTCAAGTATAGTGGCCGATTCTTCTTTATCTAAATGGAGGCATTCGGCCATCTTGTCGACAATCACTTCATCCGTGATGTCTTTTTTATTCGAGTAAACGTCAACCGGCGTAATTCCCACACGGTATACAAAGGTGGAAAACACAAGCGGATAGCCATTGCGGTCCAAAATCATCCCTCGTTTGGGATGCTCCTTTAAGGTGACATATTGCTGCCCTGCTGCTTTCGCGGCAAGTACTTCGTGGTCAACGATCTGCAACTGATAAAAGCATTGAATGATGGCCACCGCGGCCAGCACAAAGACAAGGATTAAGGCGAGCATCTTCGCGTCAAAAATGTGACGTTTGCGTTTAACGTCATGTCTTCTTTTCGACATATCGTCAGGTCGAAGTTTCATCGCACTGCCTCAGCGGCCTATGACCCAGGCCTCGATTAAGTCCATGCACGCGTCATCATCCGCCGTAAGAAGGGGGTTGTTTTCATAGACCATGAAATGAGCCGACGACACGCGGATCACTTGCTCGGAGGCCACCTTTTGCATCCCTAACAGGTCGACTGCTTGTTCTCTTACCATCTGAAGCGAGGCTTTGCCCGAGACGCGGTCCTGCATCTGAGAGTTTTGTTTTTCAAACTCATTGATCTGTCGCTGAAGTCCCGCGTTTGAGAAACTGATCTCAGTAATGCGGGCGTTGCGCCACACGATGAAGCCGGACAACGCGGAAATCATTAAAATGACAAAGACGAGACGAAATGCCAGACCCGTGTGGACACGGCCGGCCGCTTTGTATTCTTTTCGGGCCGCCTCTTCTCGTTTTAGCTGTTCTCTTTTTTCGTGCTTTTTGGCTTCCCTTTCAGCGGGTGATTCAACACGCCGCTTAGGAATGGCATAGGGCACGCCGTAGTCGAGCGGGCGGGCCAAGTTTCCGTCTTCGTAGTAACTCATTGTGCACCTCCCAGGAATTCGAACGCGCGCATCTTTGCGCTTCTTGACCTCGGATTGTCATCCAGTTCATCCTCTGTCGCTAAGAGAGGTTTCGTCGTCAGCTGATTGCCAAGCGGTGTTTTGCCGCAGGTGCAGACAGGAAAATCGGGCGGGCATTCGCAAGGAGACTGCCATCGCCTCATCGCCTGTTTGACCATGCGATCTTCGAGCGAATGAAAGCTAATTAAGACGACCCGTCCTCTTGGCTTCATGATCTCCGGTATTTCGTGTAATAAATGCGCCAACTCCTGCTGCTCACGATTCACGGCCATGCGTAACGCCTGAAAGGTTTGACGCGCGGGATTCCCAAGACGCCTCACCTTTGAGGGCACCGCGTGGGCCACCACGGATGTCAACTCAGTGGTCCTCGTGATCGGGCTTAATTCCCGACGTCTCACGATCGCGCGGGCAATGGAGGTGGCATAGCGCTCTTCGCCGTAAAGGCGCAAAAGCGCGATAAGTTCTTCTTCACTGATGTCCGCCAATAACTCGGCGGCGGTCATGCCCTTGTCCTGATTCATCCGCATATCAAGCGGGCCATCCTTCAAATAGGAAAAACCGCGTTCGTCGCGGTCGAGCTGGTGTGAGCTTACGCCAAGGTCCGCTAGAAGGCCGTCAAGCCTCCGATCCTCCTCTTCGAGGCAGCTTGGGAATTCAGAAAAACTCGCGTGTATGAGCTGGTAAGAAGCCTCTGTTTCGACCTGAGAAAGACGTTTGTCAGAAGCTTCCAAAGCCTCGCGGTCGCGATCGAGCGCGATCAATTTTCCGCCGCAGCCGAGCTTTTCGAGAATGGCGGCGCTGTGCCCGCCCCCGCCGGCGGTCATGTCAACATAGAGGCCGTCCGCTTTCACGCGAAGCGCCTCGATCACCTCTCTTAAGAGGACCGGCGTATGCCACGCGTTATAATCCGCGGATGTCATAGCCTGAAAGATCCATGTCGGAGAGCGTGCCCTCTTTTTCCTGACTTTCGTCAAAGAAGGCCTGCGAGCAGATTTCTATTTTGTCAAACACATCGATGAAGCAGATGGCTTCTCCCGGTTCCACATTGATGTGCTCCCAAAGAAAAGCAGGCAGAGACATACGTCCCTGTCCGTCAAATTCACACAGGGTGGAAGAACCGAGAACGTCTCGTTTCAGTTTCCTGATTTCATAACCTGTACTGGAATGATTGAGGATTTGTTCCTTGATTGACTCAAATTGTTCGGGGGTGTAGGCAGCCAAATAACCTTCGTCCATTCCCAACGTCACCATGAGTGCGCCGTCGAGTTTTTCGCGAAGTTTCGCAGGTACAATAACGCGCCCTTTTGTGTCGACCGTATGGGTATATCTGGCCACAACTCCATTCCTCCTACTTTGGAAGTTATTCTACCACAATTCCCCACAATAATGTCAACAACAACCACAATTCACCACCATTTATACCCAAAACAACAAAAAACCGGAAAAGTCCGGCCTAAAAAAGTATTTTTAATAAATACTTTACCTGTTAACTCGTCGAATACGCGTTATGGTTCAAAGAATAGTTCAGCAGGACGCCGAGTAACAGAAAATTGGAGATCATGGCGGAGCCCCCGTAGCTGATAAATGGGAGCGGAATACCTGTAATGGGCAAAAGCCCCACCGTCATCCCGATATTCTCAATAAAGTGAAAAGCAATGCTCGCGATCAGCGCCACCATAATAAAAGACTCCTCGGGCGCGCGGTCAAAGACCTTACTTGAGACGCGGAAGGCATGGATGATGAAATAAATGGCCAAAAAGATGACAAGTGTCGTCCCGATGAGGCCGAATTGTTCTGAAATGGCAGGATAGATAAAATCCGATTCTTTGACCGGCACACTGACATGGGCCCCCGTCCGATCGCCGAAAAGCCCCCCTGAAGCCACCGCCGCCAGCGACTGGTCGATATGGTAGGAGGCCGTCTTATCGTAGCCGCGAAAAAGAAAGGTCATGACCCGCTCTTTTTGAGCGGGGTTTAGGACAAACTGCCAGGCAAGCGGGAGTATGACGAACACCGAACCCGCAACGGATAAGATAATCGTGCGCCAGCGCACGCCCCAAACAAAGACCGTGCACAAAAACATGAAGACTAAAACGAGGCTCGTGCCCATATCAGGCTCCGTGATGATAAAAAGAAAGGGAATGCCGTAGTAAACAGCCAGGCGGGCAAAACCCCGCATCGCGGATATTTCGCCCCTCGACATGGCGGCAAAAACAGGGCCCGCGATCATGGCGACGCCGATTTTTGACAGCTCCGAGGGTTGGAATGAACCAAAGAGCGGGATCCTGATCCAGCTGTCCGCGCCCGCGACAGGTCGATAGCCGTCGACCTTCACGACAAGGAGCAAAATGATGCTTGTGATGTAGATGATCCCCCCGATCAGGCGCATCGTCGGGGGCTCGAACAGACAGAGGGTGAAGGCCGCGACCAGTCCGATCAGGACCGCCGCGATCTGCTTGTAGAAGTTCATCGGGTAATCGAAGATAACAGCGCCGTAGCCCTTGGCCAACACGGTATTCAGGACCGCCAGCCCGATGATGACAAGTGCCAGCACGGGAACGAGCATCCGGTAGTCAAGCAATTGGAAGAATCGATCCGCGCGGGATTGCCGCAAGGGATCTGATCGCCTCATTGAACCGTCTTGCCAGTTCATTCGTCCAAATCGTCCGAAACAGACGCGACTTCCACAATCGTGTCGGGCGCCGCAAGTTCTGCCATCAGGGCTTTTCGCTTGTGATCCATCCCTCGGATGACCAGGTAGACGATGACGGATCCGACCACCATCACAGCTGACAACAGCTGCGAGATACGTATGCTCTGTCCGAAAGCGTCAAACATAAGCGAGTCTGTGCGGATGCCCTCGACAAAGAATCGGACGATGCCGTATAAGAAGAAATACGTCAACACGGATGACCAGGGACGTTTTTGATGCTTATGGACAAAAAGCAAGATGACGAAAATCATCATGTTCGCTAAAAATTCGTACAGGAAAGTCGGATGAACAGGAAGGTTCGGGTCAAGGCCCGGCAAGGGACTTGCCGGATTTGCGTTGAGCGCCTGCAGACCCTGCCTCGTCCCTTCGCTGATCATGCCCCAGGGAAGTTGGGTATTGGTGCCGAAGGCCTCCTGGTTAAAGAAATTACCCCAGCGACCGATCCCCTGCCCTAGGGGGACAAGGACGGCGAAAAAATCGAGGACTCGGTGGAGTTTTACGCGTTTAATGCGGGCCGCGATGGTGATCGCGAGCATGCCGCCTATGACGCCTCCGTAAAAGGCTAGGCCGCCTTTTCGAAAATCAAAGATCGCGGCCAAAGATCCGCGGAACTGATCCCATTCAAAGGCCACGTAGTAGATGCGGGATCCCACCAAAATAAAGGGGATCATCCAAAGAAAGTAATCGAGGACGTCATCTTTTATAAAATCGTAGCGAGACGCGCGCATCATGGCCACGGCAATGCACAACAACATGGCAAAGGTAAAAATAAGGCCATACCAATAGACCGTCAACGGCCGCCCGAATAAATTGAATTCGAAGGCGACGCGTTCGATTGAAAGATTCTCAATTCCGAGTCCCGGAAAAGAGACCAAATAATTTAAAAAGGTGAACATTCCTCTACCTCCGCGAACAAGGCTATTTTATCATATGGCGTGAAGCGCCCTGACAGTCCGAAGATCCTCGTCGATTTTGTCTTTCAGTTCGGCGACGGTGCCAAAGTCCAATTCATCGCGGACAAAAGACAAGAACTCAACGCTCATGGTCTCGCCGTACAGGTTGCCGGAAAAGTCATAAAGATAAGATTCCACAAGCAACTCACGCAGATCGCGGTGAACCGAGGGCGCGACGCCCACGCTAGTCACCGCGGGGTAACTTTGATCTCCCACTCGAACCCGCGTCTGATACACACCGCGCCTTACAAGCGTGGAGGTCTTCGGATAGCGAATATTGGCGGTCGGAAATCCGAGCGTTGTCCCGAGCTTCTGCCCGCTGATCACGGTGCCGGTGAGGCAAAAGGGACGCGTCATCATGGCGGTCGCGTCTTCGATATTGCCGGCCCACAAGGCTTCGCGTATCCGGGTGCTTGAGACTTTTTCCTCTTGCCAGTACACATCCCCCATGATCATGGCCTGCAAGGGTTGTCCCTTACTGTATTCAAGCAGGAATTGGACGTCCCCTTCACCTTTGTAGCCAAAGCGTCCGTCCTCCCCGATCGCGAGTATTTTCCCTCCCAAATCTTTCCGTATGACGCGGTCAAGAAATTCAAAGGGACGAAGGTGGGTGAATTCGTCGTTGACGGCGATAATGAAGATATCCTCCACCCCCAATTGGGCCAATGCGCCAATCTTCTCTTCCTCAGTCATGAGAAAATCGTGCTCAATAGGCCTTCGGTTGAACCCGAGGCCCTCCGGATAAGAAAAAGTAAACACGGAGGGGCGCAAGGCCTTTTTGTCGCATTCCCAAAGCAGTGTCTTAATGAGTTCACGATGTCCGATGTGAACGCCGTCAAAGGCGCCGAGCGCGATCGCGCGATCGGCCTTTTCGACCCCATCAAGATTTCGAATGACGTTTGGCATTACCATTCACCTCCTCATGGATTCGGCTGACACAAACACACGTTTTGTCCGGCAGAGGCCTCCGCTGATTTCCCCGATCGCGATGAGCCTTCCTTTGTGTATGAACGCGACCTCCGGTGAATCAACACACTCACAGGAGAAGGACTGGCCGTTTGACAGGCGTACAGCTTCTTCTTCTGTGAGCGGGTATTGATCCCAATGGGTAAAAACATCCGCTACGGGTATCACCCAATCATGCGCATCCAAAGTGTCAATCTTTGATTCCAGTTCATCTAATGTCAGTGCTTTCTGAAGATCGAAATGGCCCACCGAAAGGCGTCTTAAGGCGGCCGCATGCGCGCCGCAACCTAGTCTTTGGCCGAGAAGATCCGCTAAGGACCGTATGTAAGTTCCGGCACTGACCATGAGTTCGACGGATACTATCGGATAGCCTTGTTCATCTTCCCATAGATTTTTGAAGACGGATTCATACACCCGGATGGACCGCATCGGGCGTTCAATCTCAATGCCTTGGCGCGCGTATTCGTATAGGGGTTTACCGCGGTGTTTTATGGCGGAATACATCGGAGGCCGCTGTTCTTTTTCCTCGACCAAGCGTTCAACCTCTTGGCGAATCCGCGATTCATCTTCCAGCCACTTTCGACATTCACCCACATCCGCGATGGGCAAAATGGCCTCACCCTCAATATCCATGGTAGTGGTGGCATAGCCCAAACGAATGCCCACATGATAGCGTTTGTCCCAATGCAGCATATAGGCGGAGGCTCGTGTGGCCCGGCCAAAACAGATGGGCAATACGCCCGTCGCGAAAGGGTCAAGTGTCCCTGTGTGACCGACGCGTTTCATCTTTAAAAGGCGCCTGATCCGCGAGACGACTCCCGCCGATGTCATCCCCGCCTGTTTGTCAATGATGAGGATTCCGCCGTCCGGATCGTTCATTCATGATCGCTTTCTTTTGAACAAATGTTGAGCCAATGCTCCGCTTCAACGGCAATTTTCTCCTTGGCCTCATCGATACTTAAGCCTTGCAGGGTCATGCCGGCGGCTTTCACATGGCCTCCGCCATTGAATTGGCGGGCAAAGGCTTGAGAATCAAAACAGCTGTTGGAACGGATGCTGACGCGGATATCTCCGTTTTCTGATTCAATGAGTAAAAAAACCGCCGCCGCGTCGTCGGCCGCTCGTATTTCAGACGCGAGATTCGACAGTTCGTCGTCGGGCGCCTCTCTTTTCTCGAGCATCGCACGGCTCACGTGGGCCAAGAGAATACGCCCATCGGCCACCGAGGAAATCGTTGAGAAGATATCGCCTTTGATCTGCAGACGGTTGACCGTCGTGCGTTCGTAAAGATTATGGTGAAGGGCCGCTAAATCGACGCGGAAGCGCTCCAGCAAAGAAGCGGCTTGTCGCAGGCAAAGCGGCGTGGTGTTGCTGTAGGAGTAGCGCCCTGTGTCCGTGATGGTCCCGGCCAAAAGCAAGACGGCCATAGTCTCATCGAACAGGGGCCGGCTTAACTGCAATTCAAGTTCCCAGATAAGGCTGAATACGAGCTCACAGGAGGATGAGGCTGATACATCGATGAGGTCGAGCATGTCCGGTTCGCCTTCATACACATGGTGATCGACGGCGCCACGAAGGGGGCTGTTTAAATAACACGCGCCTCGTTCACCCATGCGATCGGCGTCATAGCAGTCAATGGCAATCGCAAGATCCAATGCAGGGCAGTCTTCCATGCCCTCATAAATGATGATTTCTTCTAAACCCGGCAGGTGAGAAAGTGAGTCGGGCACGGCCTCATCGACCAGGACCGATGTCTCACAGCCCAGCGCGCGTAGCGCGCGGGAGAATGACACCGCCGCTCCGATCGCGTCCGCGTCAAATCGCTCGTGCGGGAACAGTCCGACGCGGCCGCCGATGGCGGCCAGGTCGATGGCAATCTCAAGCAGTCGGTTCCCCGCTTCCTGAATCGCTTTCATGACCCACCTCCTGTTCTTTGATACGGCGCAGCAGTTGGTCGATGGCTTCTCCCTCACGAAAACTCTTGTCTTCGATGAAAACAAGGCGTGGGACTTTGCGCGAGCGAAGCCTTGATGCGAGCTCCGTTCTCAGATAGCCCTTCGCCTTTTCAAAGGCTGCCTTGGCGTCCTTTTGTGCTTCTTCGTCACCGTAAACGCTGTAATAGACACGCGCGTTCGACAAGTCTCTTGACAGGTCGACACCCGTAATCGACACGCTTTCATTAATTCTGGGATCGTTCAGTTTGCGCTGAACGAGTTCGGCTAAGATTCGCCGGATTTCATCCCCCATCCGATCCGATCTGTTACGCATCCGCCTGTTCCTCCTTCATCGCAAAGAGTTCGATGGTGTCACCCACTTTGATGTCGTTAAAGCGCTCAAGGCTCAAACCGCATTCATAACCGGCCTGGACTTCCCGGACGTCGTCTTTGAAACGACGAAGTGAGGCAAGCTTTGTTTCGTAAATGACTACGCCGTCACGCAAGAGGCGTGCGCCGTCGTTGCGGTTGACCCGCCCGTCTGTCACATAACAGCCGGCAATCGTTCCCACGCTCGAAGCGTGGAAGACGTCGCGCACTTCAATGTGGCCGACAATGACTTCCTTCATGACGGGGCCCAAGAGGCCGCGCATGGCACGCTCCACCTGCTCAATCGCCTCGTAGATGACGCGGTAGAGGTGGATGTCGATGTTGGAGTCCTGGGCGACCTGTGTGGCGGTTGCGGCCGGCCTTACGTTAAAGCCGATGATGATGGCGTCCGCGACTTCCGCCAAGCGGATATCGGATTCGGTGATAGCCCCGACCGCTCCGTGGATCACTTTGACACGGATCTTGTCGGTCGAAAGATTTTCCATGGAGGAGGTCATCGCTTCAACAGAGCCCTGGGCGTCTGCCTTGATGATGATGTTGAGGTCGACGGTTTCCTCGTCGCCCATGCGTTCAAACAAGGTATCAAGTGACATACGCGATGACTGGCGAAGCGCTGATTCGCGCTCTTCCGTACGGCGTTTGTCAACGAGATCGCGAGCGATGCGCTCGTTTTCTACCTGGTAGAGGATGTCCCCGCCTTCAGGCACATCGGCTAAACCGATAATTTCAACAGGCATGGAAGGTCCTGCCTCTTCAATCTGCTGTCCGCGGTCGTTGTACATGACGCGGATGCGTCCGACGGTACTGCCGACCACGACGGCGTCGCCTTGTTTCAGGGTGCCGCGTTGGATCAGGATGGTCGCAAGCGGACCTCTTGAGGTATCGAGTTTCGCCTCGATGACCGTCCCCTTTGCCTGACGCTTGGGGTTGGCGCGCAGATCGAGCACGTCGGCGGTCAGAAGGATCATCTCTAACAATTCATCCATATTTTCGCCCGTCTTAGCGGAGACAGGAACGATGGTCGTCTGCCCGCCCCAGTCGGAACCGAGCAAGCCGTATTGCGACAGCTCGCGTTTGACGCGTTCGACGTCGCCTTGCGGTTTGTCTATTTTGTTGATCGCGACAATGATTTCTGTATTGGCCGCGCGCGCGTGGTTAATCGCTTCCACCGTCTGCGGCATGACACCGTCGTCGGCCGCGACGACCAGAATGGCGATGTCGGTCACCTGCGCACCTCTGGCGCGTAGCGTTGTAAAGGCTTCATGGCCCGGTGTATCGAGGAAGGTGATCTGTCTTCCGTCCACTTTTACCGAATAGGCGCCGATATGCTGGGTAATGCCGCCGGCTTCACCTTCAGTGACGGATGATTTGCGGATGTAGTCGAGAATCGAGGTCTTGCCGTGGTCGACGTGACCCATGACTACGACGACCGGCGGGCGTGAGATAAGATCTTCTTCCTTGTCCTCCGCGTCGTCAAAGAGGATGTCCTCTTCGGTGACTTCGACCAGTTTTTCACTCGTAATGCCAAATTCGGCGACAATGATTTCAGCAGTGTCGTAGTCGATTTCCTGATTGATCGTCGCCATCACGCCGAGAGCCATCAGTTTCATGATGACGTCGGCGGTTGTTTTCTTGATTGCTTCTGCTAATTCTTTGACGGTCAGCTGAGACGGGAGTGTCACTTTTGTCAACTGAGCGACGGGACGCTTCGGTGCTTCCGCCACGGGTTCAGGTGCGCGTGAACGGCGCCTTCTTGACGAGCGGTCTGCCTGGGTCTGCTGTTCTCTGCGTCCGCGGTCTCGACTGTTGTCTGCGCGGCTCCGATCGCGTCCTTTTTGAGTGCGCCTGGTTGAGGCACCCGGTTTTTGGGCCGGAGTCTCAAATACGGGCGGCGCCTCTTGAGGTACCACGGGTTGCGGGCGGCTTTGCGCAGGTCTCGGCGGTCGTTTATCTTCGCGGGGAGGCGCGGGTCTTCGCGTTTGTCGTTCACGCTCCACTGCGGGCACGTCGCGATCGCTTCCGACATAGCTTCCGCGCTGCGCGCGAAGCGGACGTCCGTCTTCGGTTGTCAACGGACGCGCCGTAGCGGGCGTCGGTGATACCACCACAGGTGTCGGTTTTGTGATCTGTTCAGTTAAGGGGAGCGAACGCTCTGCCACGCTCAAGGGTTCACGTTTTGTGATTTCTTTTTTCCTGACTTTGGGTTCAGGTTTTTTGGCCGCGGGCACAATCGGTTCAGGTTTCTTTTCCTTTTTAACGACTTCCTTTTTGACAGGTTTTTCGACCACTGTCTCTGCCGCCTTCGGCTTCGGAGCCGCTTCTTTAACCGGTTTTTCCGCTTTTTTAGTCACGGCCACCTTTTCAAGTTTTGTCTCAACCGCGGGGATTTCCTTTTCAACAGGAGCCTCGATTACCTCAGCCTTGACCTCGACTTTGACCGGTTCCGGTTCAGGCAGGGGTTCAGGCTCCGGATCAGGCACTGTTTCTAATTTAGGGGCAGCCTTTGGTTTTTTGACAATTTTTATGAGCCCCGGGATGACTTTACCCGAGATGCCCTGAATATCAATGGTTGACGGCTCGGGAAGATCTTTCAATTCCTGATCCGGTTCGGGAATCGCTTGTTCCGATTCCGCATCAGGTACAAGCGGAACGACAGGCTCCTCAACTTCCGGAACAAAATCGATTTCGTCGAAAATTTTGTCCTTCTTTCGCGCTTCGTCTTCCGTTATAAATCCTGACATGAGCCCTGAATTTGCTTCTTCTCTTTTCGCCATGCTCAGCTCATTCCTCCCGTTTGGCGGTGGCATCTTCCACCGCTTTTTCTAGTTCAATCCAAATCGGCTGCGGCACCGGACGCTTTAGCGCGCGTTCGAGCGACTGCCTTTTTTTTGCTTTCTCGACGCATTCCTTCTTATAGCAAAGGTAGGCGCCACGCCCTTGTCCCTTGTGGTTCCGGTCGAAGATAACTCCTTCAACGCCGTCTGTCGCGATGCGCATAAGCTGCTTTTGAGGGGCAGCATTCCGGCACCCGACACAGGTTCTTTCGGGCTCTTTTCTCACGTTTTACGCCTCCGGCTCTTCCTCTGCCAACAAATCGATCGTGTCTTCCAGTTGGCCGAGGTAGTCTTCGGCGGATACTTCTTCAATCGCGGGAAGTTCTGTTTCCACTTCCTCATCTTCGATGTTGTCGTCCCATTCTCCGCGTTCTGCCTCATCGGCGGCTACGGCTTCGTCGAAGTCTGACATCCAGACGGCTTCCAGCATCTCGCGATACTGCGCTTCGCTCTTGATATCGATTTTCCATTCGGTCAGCTTGGCGGCCAGGCGGGCGTTTTGCCCTTCCTTCCCGATGGCTAGCGACAGCTGGTGGTCGGCGACGACCACGCGGGCGCTTTGGTCTTCTTCGTTCAGGATGACGCGTATAACGCGCGCGGGTGACAGGGCGCTGCTGATGAATTCCGTGATATCCGGATTCCACTCGATGATGTCGATTTTCTCACCGTTCAGCTCCGTGATCACGGACTGTACGCGTGTTCCGCGCTGCCCCACGCAGGCGCCGACCGCGTCGATGCTTGCGTCGTGGCTCATGACGGCCATCTTGGTGCGGGAGCCGGCTTCGCGCGCGATGTTGACAATTTCAACGATGCCCGCGCCGATCTCAGGCACTTCCTGTTCGAACAGGCGTCTCACAAGGCCCGGGTGGCTCCTTGAGATCATGATGATCGGGCGGTGGTCGCGCTGGTCGACCTTCATGATGTAAAAGCGCATATGCTTTTTAAAGGTGTAGTTATCGAGGCGCGATTGCTGGCTGTAGGGCAGGACAGCCTGTGCGCGTCCGATGTCCACCAACACTTCGTTTCGGTCTCTTCTTTGGACCACGCCGCTTGCAAGCCCGCCGACGCGTTCTGAAAATTCTTCATGTATGCGAAGTTTCTCGGCCTGCGCGAGTTTTTGGTTAATGACACTTTTGGCGGTCTGTGCGGCTAAACGCCCGAAATGCGCCGGATCCACTTCGCGTACGAGTTGGTCTCCGAGCTCCAAATCGTCGGACAGGGCTTGGGCCTGTTCCAATGACAATTCACTGTTGGGGTCGCGTACTTCCTCAACCACGGTCATGGGCTGGTATACCCTCATCTCGCCTGTGCGGCGGTCAATATGCGCCGTGATGCCATCGTTTTCGACCGGTTTAGGCTCTGTCTCCTGCGTGGGCATGCCCTCGCGTTCACGGCCTTTTTCGCGGTCTTTGGAGCGGATTTCAAACTCGCGGCGATACGCTGCGACAAGCGCGTCTTCAATCGCTTCTACGAGCGTCTCCATCTCGACGCCGCGTTCTTTTTCCAAAAGCCTTAGAGCTTCAATAAATTCTTGGTTCATTTGTTCTCCTTATCGAACTCATTAAAAGACAATTTCACGCTTCACACTGGCGATCTCTGTAAAGGGAAAAAGTTTCTTTTCGCCTTCTTCAGTTTCAACGCCAACCGACTCCCCGTCGACCAAAAGTTTCCCGAAGAATCGCTTCTCCCCTTCAACTGCCTTGTACAGGCTCACACGTGCCCACTCGCCTTCATGGCGCAGGCAGTCCTCTAAGGTGCTAAGCGGGCGGTCGAGTCCGGGCGATGAGACTTCGAATACATCAAAGTCATCGAGCCCCAGTTCATCTGAAATGAGGGGGTCGGCGATTTCACTCAAGCGTTCACAATCGTCTATCCCCACGCCGCCTTTTTTATCAATGATGAGGCGCAGCACAGTACGTCCGCTTTCGTGCACGTAGCGGGCTTCCAAAAGCGCAAGCTCAAGTGACTCCGCCAACGGTGCGACGGCATCCTCAATCAGTCGTTTATTTTGTTTGACTGTACTCATCTAAAACCTCAAGTCAAAGTCTTACGACGAAAAGAGCGGGACACCCCGCTCTTTTTCTACAAAATTCGCCGTGAACCCATTATATATGCCTTTAGGGGATGGGTCAAGGATCCGCAACCTTGATCAATGTCTCATTTATGGTACCTCTCCACCCTCCTTCTTGTGAAATGATACATCTATGATACCTTGCCGCTGTAATGACTTTACCCACAGGAGGTGCAAGATGCCTGATCCGGCGGATACAACAAAGAAGTGGCGGCAAAACCTCATTGAACGCATCATTCAGGCGCGGACGGAGCAAAAAATGACGCAGGCGCAGCTTGCCCAAATGGTGGGCACGCAACGTTCTAACATCTCCCGGCTGGAGAGCGGTACGCACAACCCTTCCCTCGATTTCCTGTTGAATGTCGCGAACGCGTTGTCTTTGGAGCTGGATTTGATTCCAAGGGTCAGGGAAGATTGGAAGGCGACGGAAAATCTTTACGAACTTCGGCTTTATGACCGCGCTTTGCTGGAGTTTAAGTTGGAGGAACGAGGTGTCAGTCTGGTGGTAGAGATCACGGAGATACTGAGTCGGGATCCGCATTTATTTCCTCTCGATCTAAGGCTTACGGATGAAGGCGTATTGAGTTGGCTTAGGCATCGGGTGATCCCCAAAAACCGTGCCTTTGTGGAAGAAATATTGAAAACGCTTGGGCTTTCGGTAGGAAACACGAAGGGGATTATCGACGTATGCAAGGGATTATCGCTTAACGATAGTTTTTGGGTGGTTCCTCGAGGTTTCCCCGGACGTTTTTCACAGTACAATCTGTATGAAAATGAGTTTTCTGAAATACTCTCACGGGTAGCGTACACAGGTATTGCACGGAGCAACCCCGCTTTTACCACCTCTCCAGAGCTGACCACAGGAGGGATGCTGCCCAAGGCATGGCATCGCGTGGCAGAGGGTGACATTTATTTGTACAAGGGTGCTAGCGGAGCTGCCAACACGGGCAATGAACCGTACAGCGAATTCTACGCCTGTCAGATCGCGCAAGCGATGGGATTGAATGCTATTTTTTATGATCTCGAATACTGGAAGGATATTCTTGCCTCCAAATGCAAACTGTTCACCGACATTGACACCGCCTTTATCGCGATCGGCCAATTGGGACCCACAGGAGGTTTGCAAGCTTGCTTGGATTACTACGCGGCTTTGGGCGACGATTTCTCAGAAGCGCTGCACAGTATGCTGGTGTTTGATGCCGTGATCTACAACGAAGATCGGCATTTTGGTAACTTTGGTATTCTGCGTGACAATCTTTCGGGGGCGATCATCTCCCCGGCCCCCATCTATGACAACGGACTCTCCCTTTTTAACTACGCGATGCCGGATGATATTTTGCATTTGGATGAGTATGCGAAAACACGTTTTCCGGCCTATGGCGATATTTCGTTTGAACGCATCTGCTCCGAAGTGATGGGCAAGCTACAGGCCGAGCAACTTCGCGGTCTTATCGGATTCAAATTCAGACGACATCCGTCGATCAATTGGCCCGAAGCACGGCTACAAGCCATTGAAAAACATATTCAGCGCCGTGTCAGGCAGCTTTTGGGACTTTAAGGGTAATTGGTGCGCCAGAAGGGATTCGAACCCCCGGCCCCTTCCTTAGGAGGGAAGTGCTCTATCCAGCTGAGCTACTGGCGCATGCGGTCGGATTGCTTTCGACAGTATAACAAAAAACGGCCCCGGTTGTGCCGGAGCCGTTTTGTGATCCTAGGATCGTTAGACTAAAGATTCGCTTACTCGGCGAGGACTTCCTCGTCGTCTGCTACAAACTCATAGTCTTTACCGGGCAGGACGGCATTCAGCAGGATACCGATGATCGCCGCGATGGCAAGGCCGGAGAAGCTGATGACTGCGTCGCCCACTGGGAAGTGCAAGCCGCCGATGAACTCAAAGCCGAGGCCTGAAACGAGGATCATAGCCGCGACCACGAGGTTACGGGTTTTCGTCAGGTCAACTTTGTTCTCAACCATGTTGCGGACACCGATGGCGGAAATCATACCATAAAGGATGAAGGATACGCCGCCGATGACAACGGCCGGAATGGATCCGATAGCGCCTTCCACAACGGGGAAGAAGCTTGCGATAATCGCCATGACCGCCGCGATCTGCATGACTCTCGGGTCATAAACGCGTGTCAGGACGAGAACGCCTGTGTTCTCACCATAGGTGGTGTTCGCGGGGCCGCCGACGGCGGACGCCAAGCTGGTCGCAAGGCCATCACCTATCAGAGTTCTGTGGAGGCCGGGTTTCGCGATCAGGTTTTTGCCGATGGTCGCGGAGATCGCGGAGACGTCCCCGACGTGCTCCATCATCGTAGCGAGCGCAATGGGCACAATCGTGATAATCGCGCCTGCCTCAAATTTCATAAAACGGTCTGCCTTGATCGGAATGTCAATGATGCCCGCGCCTGAAAGGCCGGAGAAGTCAACAATACCAAAGATCAGTGCCAAGACATAGCCGACGATGACACCCATCAGGATGGGGACGATCTTCAGCATGCCTCTGCCCCAGAGGTTGCAGACGACAATGGTGGCGATGGCGGCAAGCGCGATCAGCCAGTTGACGCCTGCGGGCAGGGTCGCACCATCTTTAACGCGGACAAGTGTGTCCATAATTCCGCCTGAGCCCGGACCACCGAGCGCGGCCGGTGACAGAATAAGACCAATCAGAATAATGACGGGGCCTGTCACGACGGGCGGGAAGAAGCGCATGACGCGTTTGGGGCCGATCACTTTGATCAGGCCGGCCACGGCAACATACACAAAACCAGCGACAAATACACCACCACATGCGTAGGGCAGTCTTGCCGGGTCGCCGCCGGACACAATGTTATAACCGGCGATAAAAGCAAACGACGATCCCAGGAAGGCAGGAACCTTTCCTCCCGTGATCACATGAAACAATAATGTCCCGATACCGGCCATCAGTAGCGCGGTGGAGACATTAAGACCTGTCAGAATGGGGACCAAAATAGTAGCTCCGAACATCGCGAACAGATGCTGTACACCCAGCACCAACGCTCTCGGAGCGCCCAGCTCTCTGACATCATAGATGGGCTCTGTGCCCAGCTTTGATTTCTCTTTTGCCATTCGTTCATCTCCTCTCATAATAAGTCGTTTCCCTTCACGTAAAGGCAAAATCCACTTTGCAATTGTGGCGCCCAACGATTCAGGTTTCTTATTATTTTACACAAATGCTACCACAGCATACCCTGCATTGCATTAGCAATTTTTACAGGTTCAGCTGTTTATTGCCCTCCATTATAGCGGAAATGTGGCGGAAATCAAAAGATATCCCGCCTGTTTTTGTTGCACAGACACAAATCTATATCCGTTTTTTGTCCGCTGTGAGGCCGCATGAAAAAAGAATAAAAAATACCCCGCGTCTTTTCGACGCGGGGCAGAAAGTGCATTAGTCGATTTCTTCGAAAGCGACACAGCGGCAGAACGCTGACTCACCGTACTGGAACTTCCAGGGGAAGGTGCCGAGGATGAGGCGCTTGTTCAGGACCTTGTCAATCTCGCCGCCGACGTTCTCAACGTGAATGATCTCGTCAGGCTGCGGGAAGAGCATCAGGTGCATCGCCTGATAGGTCTCAGGCCAGGGGTACAGCTCATTCAGGCTCTTACCGTACTTCTCTTGCATGTACGCGTCACAGGCAGCCGCCTCCTGGGGCTCCCAGTCACGAATCTTGGTGTTCATCGGGTGGTCTGCTGATCCGCAGTCAACGGCGATGTACTTGATCTCCATCTCCTTTAGCCATGCGGGGAAATCCATTGAGGGGCCCGGGTGGCGGAGCATGTAGCGGCGCTCGTCCGCTTCCGGCTGATCGAAGCCATACTTGTGATAGCCCGTGTTGATGAAGAGGATATCGCCCTTTTTCACTTCCACGCGATCCATAATGTCTTGCGGTGTGTAAATGGAGAAATCCTCCGTGATGTCGGAGATATCGGCAACAACACCGGGTCCCACGAGCATGTCCATCTCAAGTGAAGCGATGTCACGGCCTGATGTATCAAAGTGCAGCGGGCCGTCAAGATGCGTACCGACATGGTTAGAAGTCGTAATCAGCATCCCGTTCGCGCCGTTCGGTGAAAGGCGTTTGAAAAATTTTACCTGCAGCGGCTCATAGGTCGGCCACGGCGGGGTCAAATGGCTTGTGTTCTGTGTAAGGTCGTACACCTTAATTTTGTCCCAGTTTTTAATCATATTGTTTTGTTCCTCCCATTTTCTATGACTGGTAGTTTCTATTATAGCGCTATTATTCAAGCATGCCTTCTTCGTCGAGAAGCGTGACATATGCCTCAAGCGCGTCCTCAAAACATTTCATCGGCGGATGCACAACGCCCGCCCCGACTTGGCCGACACCGGCCTTCTTGTGCGCGATGCCCGTATTGATGACCGGGCGGATCTGTGTCTCTACCACGAGACGAATGTCAATGCCTGTCGGTGAGCCTCTGAAGTTCATCGGGGGCAGTTTGTAGCTTGCGCTTTCCTCTAAGGTGATCTCGTACATGCTCGTCGTGAAGTTCACGGCATCTTGCGGCGTGCCTCCGACAAATTGCACGATGGCCGGCGCGGTGGCCATGGCAAAACCGCCGATGCCCATCGTCTCCGTGATGCAGGAATCACCGATGTCGGGGTTCGCGTCGTCCATGGAATAACCGGGGAAGTAAAGCCCGTCAATGATCTCGGCCGGAGCGGTAAACCAGCGGTCACCCAAAGCGGCCACGCGGATACCGAAGTCAGTGCCGTTTCTTGCCATGGTGTAGACGACGGTGGAATGTTTCACCTTCCCGACGGGATCCATGGTCGCCTTGGCGGCCGGCATCGACAGGTTAAGCGCGAAGTGGTCGTTGGAGTTCAAAAAGTCAAAGACTTTCTCCTGATCTTCCTTCGACGCATCGGTTTTCACAATGCTCGACGCCATCTCGCGGATGAACAGCGAGGTCGTCGCCTTGTTTCGGTTATGCACCTCGTCGCCCATCTGCACGGACTGCGCGATCAGGTTCTTCAGATCGATCGGACCGTGAATGGCAAGCGCTTCTTTCAGGATGGGATAAAGCGTCTTTTCCATCCATTTCAGATGCGTGATGACTTCTTCACTGTAGGCGCCAAAGCGCAACACCTGACCGAGTCCCTCGTTCTGCGTGCAGTACGCGAAATTGCCCTCAGCCTTGTTCTCAACAATGAACACAGGCATGGAGGCGGTCACGACACCGGCCATCGGTCCGACCGACGCATGGTGGTGACAGGGATCAAATTCAATCTTGCCTGAAGCGGCTAAGGCCTCAGCTTCCTCGGGTGTATCGGCCAATCCCTCATAGATCAGTCCTCCGATCACCGCACCGCGAAGCGGACCCGACATCCTGTCCCAGGTAATCGGGGGACCCGCGTGCATCACTAAATGTTTGTGCATGCCCGGAACCACGTCTTGGGCAATCCCCATCCCGACCAAGGTCGGCTGAGCACCCTGAATGATTTCCAGCGCCTTCTTATTGGCTTCTTCAATAAATTGCATGGCATCTCCTTCTTTCAAAATAATTATTTCAAACCCTTTAATCTGCCCAAAAGCGAAGACATTTTCTTATCGCCTCCGGCAGCCGGCTTCCACTGTACATGGGCGGTCGACACGCCCTGATTTTTCAAATCCTCGTAAAAGGATTCCAAACCCATATTGATCACAACCAACTCTTTTGTAAACAGCTCATTCACAGACATGGTGTACCTCCCTTTAAAGCTTCGCGGCCGTCATGATCCGATGGACAAGACGGACCGCCTGCGCGTTCGAAGGCATCACGATGACGCCTGCTTTTTCCAAATCTTTTGTGGATTTCACAAGATCCTGAGGATCCTGATCAGTTCCCGTCACAGACGCGACGGCGATCACGTCCTTGCCTTCCTTTTTTAAGGCCTCTTTAATCTCCGTAATTGAATCGGCCACGGCGCCCGCCGGATCTTCATGCGAACCGTATCCGAGCACCACATCCGCCAGGATCACCGCGGTGGTCCCGTCGACATGTGACTTGAAAAACTCGGTCCTGGTCATCGGGTCGATCATGGGATGGGGGCGACCTCTTGTGAACTCGTCTTCACCTAAGTCAAGGCAGATATGGCCTTTGCCCTCGCGCTTGGACAGCGCGCGGTCCGGCGTCAGCGGAATATTCGAGTAAAGGGGGAAATCCTCTCCCAGATACTTAATCGCTTCATCCGTTAGTGTACCGCCCGTGAAAAGCGCCACCAGATATTTCTGGTCATCTTTTAACTTCGCCACCTCCGCCTTCACCAAGGCATCGATCGCTTCTTCCGACTGGTCGAAACCGTCAAAGTCAACGGGCGTTTCTTTTCGAAGGAGCGCGACGGCCTTTTTAGCCGCGTCTTCCAAACTGACACAGGAAATGGCGCCGGCCTTTTTCACGGACTCCGCGTCACCGCCGATGAAGTCAATGACAACAGGCTTCGGGCTGTCCTTAATGAGATCGTAAATTTTCTTTTCCACCGAAGGTGCCGGCGGTTTTGACACAAGCACGATGACCTCTGTTTCGGGATCCGCGATCAGGGCTTCAATTCCCTGGATCATCATGAGGCCGCCGATCTCCTCGCGAAGATCGCGCCCGCCGGTACCGATGACCTGGGACAGGCCTTCGCCCAACTTATGGATAATGACCGTGATTTCCTGTGTACCTGTGCCCGAGGCGCCGACAAGACCGATCTTCCCTCTTCGCACAGCGTTGGCAAAGCAGAGCGGCACACCGTTAATAATGGCGGTTCCGCAGTCAGGGCCCATCATGAGAAGGCCCTTTTCAACGGCCATTTTCTTCAATTTCAATTCTTCTTCCACGGGGACGTTATCTGAAAACATCATGACATGAAGGCCTTCGTTGAGCGCTGTTTCCGCCTCCTGCCCCGCGTATTGGCCGGGAATCGAAATCTGAACTAGGTTGGCCCCCGCCAGATGACGGATCGCCGAGCTTAAAGTCGGCGGCTGGTAGTCACCCGACATCGCTTCTTTTTTGCTGTTGATTTGCTCATCAAATGAAGCGACCAGTTCGTCCATGCTGACTAAATTTTCATCAAATTTTGCCGCGATGAACAGATCATTGGGCGTCACCTGCTCAAGCTCGGAAACGAACATGTCAAGCATCTTGACCAAGTCGAGGTTGAGATCGGTGCCCATGCCGACGAGCACCTCTTCCACCCCTTCTTGTTTTTTCATCTCGCGCGATATGAGCATCAGCGTGACTGAGTCATAATACGCGTTCTCCCTTACAATCGCTTTTATCATTCCTTATTCTCTCCTTTACGAAAGTTCTTTCTTTATCCATATCGACGGATCGTTCCGATTCGAACTCAAAATAGCGGCGGCGTACAATCCAAATAAAAAGTCCGCGCCTGAACTCGCGCCGTACGCCAAGGCGCGATCAATTTTCTCCTCCAAAAAGTCCTCATCGCCCATCGCGACAAGAAGATCCAAATACAAGGCGTTCGCCCGGCCATGAGACGCGTGACGCAACATATGGTAACTGACAAGGGTTGTGCGTTCTTTCGAAAGGGCTACCAATTGGGAGGCAAATTCCAAAGCACGTGCGCGCTTGTCGATCTGCGGTGACTTGTCATAGTAAGACCATAGCAAAATACCCGCTAAAAAATCATCGCAGGAAGGTGTCAGCCCCGGACCAAAACCGATCAATCGCTTCGCGCGCTCAAAAGCCGCTTCAAAATGGCCGCTCCCCCATTCATCCAAAAACAGGTCAATGTCGCGGGCGATATAGGCGCTGTATATATTCATGGGCGGTGCGTCTTCACTCGGCGCCCCCCCTTGTATGCGGGCTGCCAAAGAGGAGATACCGGTGGACTCGTGCGTTAACAGTGCCTGTCGGATAAGTTCGAGTGAATCGTCATGACCCGTTATTGGGTATCGGCCCGAAAAGTTCAGCGATACAGGTATGACCGTCGCATTTCGAAAGGACAGCTGGCCTCTGTCGTGCGGCAGATGAAAGCTAAAATCCCCGTCGTAGCGGATCGTATCGCCGGGGTAAAGTTTCCAGGCGGCGATCGATTCAACCGGGGCGACAAGCCCCATCGGCACCATGTCGCGCCCCGAGGCTAAAAAAGTGACAAGTTCGCCATCCTTCGTCAGGGTATTGACCGAGCGGTTAAATACAGAATGGACACTTAACTCCAAAGCGCCGGAAGTCTTCAGGTATCTTCTAAGATCCGAGGCAATCGCAAGGCATTGGCCGGGAGACATTAAGGGGTTCATTCAAGCAACTCCTTAATCTTTAACGCGAGCTGAAAATTGAACGCCGTTTCGGGGTCACGCAGATCAATGCCGTAGACATCGCGAATGCGGTTAATCCTGTAAATAATCGTGTTGTAATGGGTGAACAACAGTTCAGACACGCGCTTCAAATTGCCGCCTGAGGCAAAATAGACGCGCACCGTGTCGATGAGGTCGCCGCGCTGATTGGAATCGTGTTCCTCCAGCGCCCCGAGCACCTCGTTCGCGTAGGCGAGCGCGTCCTCACGCAGCAGTGGATGCCCCAAGACGCGAAGGAGCCCCAAGTCATCGTAAAACAACACATGGGTCTGCTCTTCGCCGCGCGCCAAAAGAATTCTGACCGTCTGTTCGGCCTGCTGCAGGCTGTCCGGCAGTTGCCGGGCGTGTGAGACGCAAGAACCTACGCCGATCATGGTGAAAGCCGAGAGTTCTTTTTCGGCGAGGCATCCGTCCAATATCTCGATAAACCGCCGGCACATGGCGTGGCGTCCTTCGACCGGGCAGGCGTTGTCAAATTGCAAAAGGAAAATGGCGCGATCGCTTTTCCTTGTCGAAAGAAAATAACCTTCGTACTCCCTGCCCAGGCGGTTCGTCAAATTGAGCAGCCCCGTGTTCAGATTTTTAATCATCTTCGAATTGTTCGCCGTCATTTGAAGGCGTTCTTCGCGGTTCATCACAAGCGCGACAATCTGACTTGGCAGCTCAGGATTAAAGCGGTAATAATCGGCGCTGTCAATCGCCTTTTGCTGCTCTTTGGGATCCTCGCTTAAAAGTTGTTCCAAGAAGGTGGTTTGGTGAACATTTTCGCGCTCGACCAGTGTGGTGCGGTTCAAAATATCAAGCGCGATCAAAGTCGAGGTCGACTCGATGACAAACAGGTCTTGAGGTCGCAGTGAGCCTTCCGTATCCCAGATGAAAATATTGCCGTAATAGGTGTTGTCAAAATAAATCGGGATGGTATAGCGGGAAAGGCCGCTCTCTACCATCGTCACATGCTGAAAGCGGTTATTGGGGGTTGTATAGTCGCCCTTGTCAGAGGGCATGGCCATGAGCTTTTGGATGTCATTTTCAATCTGGGCTTCTTTTTCCTGATCGGGACAAAAACAATAATGGTCGCGAAATATATCGTCACGGATCATGACCGGTGCTCCGGTCGCCTGATAAATCTGCTCGACGATTTCCTGCATGCCCCCGTGCCGCAACATGATTTCTCGCACGGTATGGTTGAAGTCATTGATGCGGGAAAGAAGTCGGGTCTGTTCCCCGATGATGTGGTTGAAAATTTCCTTGATCAGTTCACCGTAAGGAACGTCCTGCGGGATGCGAATAATGGGAAAATCGAGGATGTTCGCCAGTTCTATCGCTGATTTTGGCACTTCGCTGATATAGCGATGTGTCTTGATCCCGAGACCGCACACGTCCTTTTCTTTTAACTGGGGGATCAGGCGTTCTAAGGCGGCGGGATCGTCACTGAAGGTATAAGCGGTTGTAAGGAGTAATTCTCCGGGTCTGACCCATTCGACGATGTCGGGAACTTCCATGACGTTAACCGACACGATGCCGCGATCAAGCCCGCCGTGTCCGGCCAGCACTTCAGCCCCGTCCAGCAGGCTGACATTCAAAATATTCCTAAGTGGGATGACTAGTTTCATGCGCTTTACCCGATAATCTCTTCTCTATCATTTTACACAATATCGACTCAAGATTGCCTGTTAACTTGCCACAGCGATAGCGTCATTATAGACCATATCACTATTATATGACAACAGTGTTAAGGAATATTCATCCCCTCTTTTCGCCTTTTTATCCGAATTAATCACCCGCGGCCGATGTTATTCAGATTTACCTCATTTTCCCACTTGTATACTCACGACAAAATACATCCCAACGAGAAATGTTATTTGTAAACTCACACATCGAGCTTAGCCTACATAAGTGATAGAATTATAATAAATTATTCACCGCAACCTATTAGGCTGTGCAATTGAACATTGGATTGAATATGCAAAATAAATCGTTTTTGCGAAACGAAGGAGGTTTTTCGTGCTAAGTCAATTTGATTATGTCAAACCGCTTGTACTGGACGAGGCTCTGGATGCGCTGTCGCACCACGATGACACGTACATCCTGGCCGGTGGTACCGATCTTCTGATCATGCTTCGCCACCATCTGATCGACGCCAAGCATATCGTCGATATCAAGGGTGTCTCGGAACTTTCTGTTTTCAACTTTGTTGAGGGCGAAGGGCTTGAGATCGGAGCGAACGTGGTGGTCAACACGCTTGTTGATTCGGAGCTTGTCAAAACAAAGTATGGGGCGCTCCACGACGCGGCGGCCTGTCTTGCGACCTACCAGCTTAGAAATCGCGCGACACTTGTGGGCAATATCTGCAACGCGTCACCCGGGGCGGATCTGCCGCCTGCCATGCTGATCTACGACGCCACCGTCAAGATCGCGAGCAAAGAGGGCGTACGGACCGTACCGCTCAAAGAATTCTTCACCGGTGTTAAAAAGACCCAGCTTACAAAGGGCGAGCTTGTCGTCTCTGTGTTCCTACCGGATCCCGGCAACAATGACAAGAGCGTTTACCTTCGCCAGACACGCTTGAAGGGACACGACCTTTCGACGGTCGGCGTCGCCTGTCGTATCGACGGTGAAGGCAAGGCGGCCATCGGAATTAATGCTGTGGCCATTACGCCGCTGCGCCTCAACGCGTTAGAAGACGCGCTGAACGCCAAAGGCATCACGGAGGAATCCGTCCTCTGGGCCTCCGAAGAAATCAAGAATCACATCAAGCCCATCACCGACGTACGCGCATCGAAGGAGTACCGCCTGCATATGGCAGGGGTATTGCTGAAGCGCTGCTTCGCGAAGATCATGTAGTAGGAGGTCAAAGATGAGCCATACAGACGATAATAAGGCATGTGCCATGCATACGGCACACGTGCGAGAAGCCCACGCGCGACGTGTATTACTGGAGATGACCGTGAACGGTGAGTGTATCGTTGAAGAGGTCGACCCGAACATGCTGCTCCTTCACTTCCTGCGCGACACATTGAAGTTGTTCGGCGCCAAGGAAGCCTGCGGAGAAGGCGAGTGCGGCGCGTGCACCATTATTTTGAATGGTAAGACAGTCAACTCCTGCCTGGTCCTTGCGATTGAGGCACAGGGGGGCGATATTTTGACGGTCGAAGGACTGTCAAAGGATGGCGAACTCAGCATTTTGCAGCAAGAGTTCATCAAGGAGGACGCGTTGCAGTGCGGATTTTGCACGCCCGGCATGCTGATGTCGGCTCGCTCGCTCTTGGACCGCCATCCCGATCCCACCGATGAAGAGATCAAAGAAGGCATGGGTGGAAACCTCTGCCGCTGCACCGGTTACCAACAGATTTTCGACGCCATTAAACGAGCTGCAAAGCGCGAGAGAGAGGAGTTGAATCGTTCATGAGTCAGCAAGATTTGAAAAATTTTGAATACAAGTGCTGCCGCAATTACGAGTCCGACTACAAATACGTCGGTAAGCCGTATCAGCGTAAAGACGCGATTGAAAAAGCGACAGGCCAGGCAGAATACACATTTGACATGGAACTGCCGGGCATGCTCTATGCCAAAGCACTCCACTCACCCCACGCGAGAGCGCGCATTGTCTCGATTGACACAAGCCGTGCTGAAGCGCTGTTTGGGGTCAAAGCGGTCCTGACGGGTGAAGAATCCGACATCGTGGTCGGTCTTTACATGCAGGATAAGCTGGCGATCGCCAAAGGCGAAACACGCTACCAGGGCGAAGTGGTCGCCGCGGTTACCGCGACCACCGAAGCAATCGCGGAACGCGCCATTTCACTCATTGAGGTTGAGTACGAGGTCTTGGAACCTGTACGCAACGTGGATGAGGCATTGGAAGCCAAGACGCTCGTTCATGAGAACATCGCGGAGATCAAGCACGTTGAGGGTGTTTTCTTCCCTCAGCCGAACTCCAATATCGCAAGCTTGAACAAGAGCCGCAAGGGTTCGCTCGACGATGGATTCGCTGAAGCCGATGTCGTGGTTGAAAACGAATTTTCATTGCCGGCCGTCGCGCACGTGCCGCTTGAGACGCACGTCGCCATTGTGCAGGCCGATCCTTTCACGGACAAGATTAAAATCTGGTCCTCGGCGCAATCGCCCTTCGCGCTCCGCCAGTTGATGGCGGTGAGCTTTGGCATCAATGAGTCGGACATCGAAGTGCACATCCCTTACGTGGGCGGCGCCTTCGGTGGTAAAGCCGGTATCCATCTTGAACCTTTGCTGGCCCTGCTGTCCAAGAAAAGTGGCGGCGCGCCTGTGAAGCTTCGCCTGACGCGTGAGCAGGAGTTCTCCTTCATGCCGACACGCGCCGGCATGCGCGGTCGCATCAAGACGGGTGCCAAAAAAGATGGTTCCCTGACGGCGATTGACATTGTGTACGACTGGGACAGCGGCGCTTACGCTGACTATGGCGTTAACGTCGGTAAGACGGCTGTTTACGGCGGTCTAGGCCCCTATGAAGTCGACAACGCGGCGATTATCTCTAACACCATCTACACCAACAAGGTGTTCAGCACCGCCTACCGCGGATTTGGTCACTTGGAAACCATGTGGACCGTTGAGCGCCAAATGGATATCCTGTCACAAAAATTGGGCATCGACCCTTATGAGTTCCGCATGAAAAACATGCTGAAACCCGGGGGACACACGATGTCAGGTGAGCTCATGACCGAGAGCACCGGCAGTCCCGGCGAATGTCTCACAGCGGTTGTCAAAGAGATCGGCTGGACAGGACGCAAGACGAACGAAGAGCGCGAGCGTGAGTGGAAAACAGGTAAGGTGCGCGGTAAAGGATTTGCCATGCTGCAAAAAGCCCCCGCCATGCCTCCTAACACTTCCTCATCGGTCATCATGCAGATGGCCGGCGACGGTCACGTCAAGGTCATGATCGGCGCGATTGACTACGGTCAGGGCGCTTTGACCTCCATCGCCCAGATCGCGGCGCAGGAGCTTGACATCCCTGTCGAGATGGTAGAAGTGGTCCGCCGCACGAATACGGAGAACAACCCCTACGACTGGAATACCGTCGCTTCGAAGTTTATGTTCATGGGCGGTAACGCGACCATCCAGGCCTCGCGCAAGATGGTTGACACAATGAAAAATATTGCGGCGCAAGTGCTCCACAGCGCGCCGGAATACCTCGATCACGGCGACGGCTACATTTTCAGCAAGCATCGCCCCGACCGCCGCGTGTCTTACAAAGAGATGGCATTAGGCTACATGTACCCCGACGGCACCTCCGTCGGCGGACCGCTTATTTCTCACGGTGTCTGCATCGCGGACGGCCTGAGCAATCTCGATCCCGAAACGGGCGAAGGTCACCCGGCGCTTGCCTGGACCTTTGGCGCGCACGCGGTTGAGCTTGAAGTGGACGTTGAGACGGGTGTCATTGACATCATCAAGATCGCCTCGGCCTTTGACCTCGGTCAGGTCATCAGCGAACAGATGGTATACAGCCAGATCATCGGAGGTGTCATGCAGGGTGTCGGATCGGCCATCCTTGAAGGTTATAAGTTCAGCCCGGACAATGTCCTCCTGAACCCCTCCTTCACCGATAACAAGATCCCCACGATCAAGGACATGCCCTTAGAGGTGGTCCCCATCTATATTGAGAACAAGCAGAAGAACGGTCCTTTCGGCGCCAGAGGCGTTGCTGAGCATCCCATGATCTCGGTCCCCTCCGCCATCGGGAACGCCCTTTACGATGCTTTGGGCATCAACTACTACCACCTCCCGCTCACGCCGGAGAACGTAGCCTTGGGCATCATCAGCGGAGAAAAAGATATTCGCTGATCACTGAAGCTTAGTTTTTCTAAAACAAATAAGGCCGGAAAGCG
>DIRK01000020.1 GCA_002427535.1 Mageeibacillus sp. UBA5438
CTTTGTCCATTCCCTTTCGTCCATTTCTTGCGGGTAAAATAAGGAAAACACGATGAGCGTGATGAGACTATAGCCCGCCGTGATGAATAAAGGCATCCTCCAGCCCAGAGATTCGGCCAAACGCCCGAAACTGTTATGCGCCACAATGACCGCAAGCGGAAGCGCCGCGTGGAACACCCCCATCGCCATGCCGAGTTCTTTTCCCTCAAACCAAGATGACAAAGCCTGCGGCGCGATGATCGCGATCGTCATAGCCCCGATGCCCGCGATGACGCGGGCCAATGCCAGTAGCATAAAGCCGTCGGCTAAACCTGAAAGGATCGTTCCGGCAAACACAAGCGCCAGAGAAAAGATCCCCACATGCTTCGTGCCGTAGGCCTTTGCCAGGATGCCGCCCGGAATGGACACAAAAATACCCGGCAAGGCAAAAAGGCTCATAAGGGCCCCCGCCTGACCATGCGTCAACCCCAGGGAGGAAACGACAAAAGTCAAAATAGGCGGGATGACTTGGAAAGCGAACGCAAAAGCAAGCGTCAGCATGAAGATAAGGGCCAGCACCGTAAAACGAGATCTTTGTTTCATAGATCTACGCTAACAGGATTTTTCAAAAAGAACAAATAGTATTTGAAAAAGCAACTACCCATTGATATCCTTGAAATACTATGTGGATCGCACATCTCTTCTTCGCATCTCTTTTCATAGGCTTAGGCCTCTTGTTCTTTCGCGGGAAGGGCGCCTTTCTCATCGCGGGCTATAATACTTCCTCAAAACAAGAAAAAGAAAAAACAGATGTCAAAGCGCTCACGCGCTTCATGGGGAAACTCATGTTCTTCTTTTCGGCTTGTTTCCTCATCATGGCCACAAGCGATCTATTGGCCAGCATGATCCCCTTATGGATAGGTCTCGCACTTTTCCTCGTCGGCAGCATCGGGGCTGTTATTTACGCCAACACAGGCCATCGCTTCCAAAAATGATCCATTGACAAGCGTTTAGGCTTCGTGCAAAACGTGAATGAACGATGTTCATTTATAAAGGAGCGTCAAAAATGCGGATGAAAGATGATCAGCTACGGCAAATTTTACTCGATCACTCGCGGACAATCATTGATGACAAATCCCCCGAATTATTCACTATCCGGGACCTGGCGGAGGCCGCTGACATCTCCATCGGCACCATCTACAACTATTTCAACAGCAAAGATGACATCCTCTTTGAGGTCACGGCATTGTACTGGGATGAAGCACTTATTGATCTGAATCAACTGATTGAAGATGGGCCCTTCTACCTTCAGGTTGAGCAAATCTTCCATTATTTGAAAACACAAATCAGTGAATCCGGCGCACGCCTGATGCACAGCCTGTCAAATGTGCGAAAGACCGGTACAAGACGCATGCAACGCACCCATCAGGAGATTCAACAACTGCTTATTGGCTTGATGAATCGCGACAACGATATCGATGCTTCTCTTTGGAACGATTCTTTCAAACAAGAAACTTACACATGGTTCATTGTCGTCAACATCATGACCTCTTTGCTGTCGGGTGCTGAGGATATCGATTTTTTTATATTAATTATGAAAAAGACACTTTATGAAAGATAGGAGTGTATACAATGGGACAGGCAATTGTAGAAACAGTATTTGAAATTCCATACCTTAGTTTTGTGATCATCGCGGGATTGATCATGATTGTCAAGGGAAAAAGCCGACTGGTAAAGTTGGCAGGTATCATGTCACTTGTGCTGGGACTCGGCGATTCGTTCCACCTGATCCCGCGCGTTTACGCGCTTTGGACAGGAGGCATCGCTGAACATGTGGCCATCTTGGGAGTCGGAAAACTGATCACCTCCATCACGATGACCCTCTTTTACATGATCATGTATTACGTCTGGCGCGGTTACTACGAGGTAGAGGGTAGAAAACCTGTGACTTACAGCATGTGGGCACTTGCTATTTTGCGAATCGCACTCTCCGTATTGCCGCAAAATGAATGGCTCTCCCCTAACCCTTCCTTGCTCTTTGGCGTCCTTCGAAATATCCCCTTCACCGCCATGGGCATCCTCATGATCATCCTCTTTTACCAGGAGACCCGCCGTACGGGCAAACAAGCCTTCCGGTACATGCCCTTGGCCATCACCTTGTCCTACGGTTTTCACCTCCCTGTGGTGCTGTTAGCGGGTATCTACCCTGTTGTCGGCACCTTGATGATTCCCAAAACGATGGCCTATGTCTGGGCCGTCCTGATGGTATGGAAAGTGTATAAAGAAGAGCAAAAACAGGCGTTGTCAGAAACTTAAGCGACATTTTTTGACGGCCCCGTGCGTGTTTTGACGACCCTGCGGCGAAAGATTTACCCAAAAAAAGTCCATGCTCTTCTTAGGAACATGGACTTTTTTATCCGACACATCTGCCCTACCGGCGCCTTTGTTTGCTCCGCCATAATGTCATGGCGTGACATCCAAACAAGAGAAGTCATTGACCGCGAACTGGCTTGGCTTTCTTTTTTTACGATCATGCCAACCGCCGTGGCCCCTGAATCACAAACACTCACACAAGGGGCGTTACCCCTATGGATGCAACAGACGGTGACGCTTTTAAGTGCCAGCGGCGGTGCGCTCATCCTGTGTTCGATCGCCGTTTTGGCACGCGCCGCGACCGGTAAAGATCTGATCGGTAAAGGCGACCTATTATTCACGCTCGCCATCGGATTCATGCTGCCTTGTCACTATTCTCCTCTCATGCTTTGCATCGCCTTTCTTCTGGCACTCCCCTTCTCACTTACATGTCTTCTCGCGCAAAAAACGAAAAGACCCCTCCCCTTCATTCCCTTTCTGGCAATCTCCGCATTTTTGATGCACTGGGTTCCCACATCCTTCATTGGTCTCCTATTCCCTTCGTGGTAAAATAGGGCTGTCCGGCAAACGGACCCTGAAAGGTAATTATGCCACGTAGAATTGCAAAACCACTGATTATACTCATCGTCATCGTCCTCTTAGTTGGCACCGTCCTTGTCGGCTTTGGCCTCGGTTATCGCTATGTCCGCGATCAGGATAAACGGATCGCGTATCTAAAAGATCAGTTCGATGCCCGCGGGTTTTCCCCCTTTGACGAAAACACGCCCGGGGCAGTGGAAATCTACATCAAACAGCAGTCAAAAACAAAAGACATCGCGACCATGCTAAAAGACAGAGGGCTTATCGGAAGCGTTTTTGCATTTGAATTGCTGTCAAAATTCAATGGATTTGATGGACAGTACCAGTACGGCACACATTACCTGCTCGAGGGCATGAGTTACGACGAAATAATGGTCATCCTGACCAACCAACCGCAACCGGTCAGCATTGTCTTCATCGAGGGGATGACCTACCAGCAGATGAAACAGAAAATGCTGGACGCCGGCATGCGCTTTAACCCCGACCTGCTTGACGCGATGGTGCGCCAGCCCGGTCTTTTTGCCGATTACTCCTTTGTCCCTCAGATCGAATCGAATCCGGGACGTGAATGGATGCTGCAAGGCTACCTGTTCCCCGACACCTACCTGTTTGACGTCAATGCCACCGAGCAGGAAATCCTGCGCATCATCTTGAACAACACCGAACGTCACCTGAGCGTCGGGGGCTATTATGAGCGTGCGGAAAAACTCGGCATGACCATGGATCAAGTGCTAACCCTTGCCTCCATTGTGCAGCAGGAAGGCCCTATCATTGAAATGCCCATGATCGCGAAAGTGTTCATGAACCGTATTGAAAGAGAAATGCCCCTCCAGTCCTGCGCGACGGTCAACTACCTGAGAAGCGAGGAAGGACGTGAGCCCCAACTTTGGATCTTAAATTCAGACATTGAACGCTACAAGGACAGCGGCTATAACACCTATCGCCACGGGGGCCTCCCGCCCGGCCCGATCAATTCGCCCGGAACGGTCGCCATCGAGGGCGTGCTTTGGCCGGCCACGGAGCGCACATGGAGCGGCGCGAACGCATTTCTTTATTTCTGCGCCAAAGGTGACGGGACAAACGATTTTTCGAAAACCTTAGAAGAACATGACGCCAAAGTCGCGCGCTACAGTTCACGGTAAATCAAAATACAAAATAATAAAAGACAGCCATAGCCGCGATCGATAAGATCGCGACGATTCGGTTGACAGGCGACAGCGTGCCTTGATTTCGCGATTTTTTGCGCGCCATGGGGTCCCGCCTGGGCGACTTTGCGTCCATCACGGAGACAGGGGCAATCAAAAGGACTATGAGGACCAGCGCGAAAGTCACATAAAATATGCGTACGCGCAGGTGATCGACAAGCGGCATTTGGAACAGAATTTGCGTGATCCACGAAAAGAGCCCGCGCGCAAAAAGCATGGAAAAGCTCATCCCCAAGGTCGCAAGCGACGAAAGGTATAGCGAGTCGGACGCGATGCGTATCCAAGACGATACGAGCGCCATCGCAAGCAGCACCAGCAATCCATGCAGGTCGCCTGACAGCATCGCGGCTAAAAGCGCCGGCAGAAAAATGCGCAAAGCACGGGGACGTTCCACCGAGTAATGCGGCAAAATGACCCCGCGAAAAAGTAATTCCTGCGAGGTTGCCGGCACAACCGCGGCCACCATGACGGTTAATAGGCCCATGGCGGGCGATAGCCCCAGATAAAGCGAGGCCTTCTGCCATAGTCCAGGGATACGGATCCACGTTTCACCCAACAGCGTCAGTGACTGCACGAGCTGCACAGTGGTCCAGATCAAAAGGCCAAAAAGAAATCCTGTAATCGGGGCCACAAGAAATTGTACCAGTGACGGACGCGTCCCGAGGATGTCCGATTTTTCGGCCCGAAAGATTAGAATACAGACAGTTGAGATCAAAAGGGGCAAAAGGCCGTAGATCACAAGGGCCCAAAGAGAGAATCCGGCAAACTCAGCCGTGGCGATCGAGATATAGGCGCGATCTTCCAGCAGGAGAAAGCCCATGACTGACAAAGTCGCGAAGATCATCGCAAAACTCACCATGGACTTGAGTTTTACTAAATCCGTCCGCTCCCTGCCCGCGCGGGCTGATCGCGGGGGCACAATCTTCATCTGCTGTTTGTTTGCCATGCGATCAGTTTAACACGGCCCATAATTAGTCAGGCGTGACACGGGAAGACGATTCGTCACGCGCTGCCCTCCCCTTCCAGATCATCCGAATGGGCGTGCCGAAGAAATCAAAATTCTCGCGCAACCTGTTTTCAAGATAACGCTCATAGGAAAAATGAAGCAAGCGCTTGTCGTTGACAAAGAAGATAAAGGTAGGCGGTAACACGCCTCCCTGGGTCGCGTAGTAAATCCGAAGGTGCCGCCCTTTTTTCTGAGGCGTCGGATGCTGGACAATCGACTCCGCGAGCACCTCATTCAATACGCTGGTGGAGACACGGCGGGTGGACGACTCGTGGACGCGCAAAATCATGGGCCACAGCCGATGCAGATTATACCCTGTTTTAACTGACACAAACAGGATCGGCGCATAGGGCATGAACTCAAAGCGGCGGCGTATTTTGTTTTCATAATCGCGGATGGATGTTTCACTCGTATCGATGAGATCCCATTTATTCACGACAATAATAGACGCTTTCCCGTCGTTATGCGAAAGCCCCGCGACCTTGGTATCTTGTTCCGCCGGACCTTCGATCGCGTCAATCATGATGATGGAAACATCCGCCTCTTCAACGCTGCGCCTTGAGCGAAGCGCGCTCACATACTCAATCGGATCGCCGATCTTCGCCTTCCTGCGAAGCCCCGCGGTGTCATAAATCAAAAATTTTCCGTATTCATTTTCGATCATTGTGTCAATCGCATCCCGCGTGGTGCCGGGAATGTCTGAAACAATGCTGCGCTCCTCACCGACCAACTTGTTGGCAAGCGAGGATTTGCCCACATTGGGGCGTCCTGTGAGCGCCACTGTAATGTAGTCACCCTCTTCTTCTTCCATCGCGATCGATTGCATCGGCGCGGTCACCGCGTCGAGCAGCTCAGTTAACCCGAGTTTATGAGAAGCGGAAATCGCCACCGTTTCGGAAAACCCAAGCTCGAAAAATTGAAAAAATTCCAAGGGCGCGTCGCCGGGTCGATCCGACTTATTCACGGCTAAGACAATCGGCTTACCGCTTTTTCTCAACATATCCGCGATCTTAAATTCAATATCCGACAGGCCCGTATGAATATCGGCTAAAAAACAGATCACATCGGCCATTTCAATGGCGACTTCAACCTGCGCGTACACGAGGCGCTGCATATCATCACCGGCAAAATCAATACCGCCCGTGTCAATGACCGTAAAGTTCAGCCCATTCCAGTCTGTTTCTCCCATGACTCGGTCACGCGTCACACCGGGCTCAGGACCGACAATCGCCGTGCGCTTTCCTGTTAAGGCATTAAATAAAGTCGATTTTCCGACGTTCGGACGTCCGACAATGGCAAGAACGGGCGTACTCATGGGATTGATCTCACTTTCTTAAACGAACAAAAAGCAACGTGCCGTAAGGCTCGCTGCTCCTATGTTCTCTTCATGGATTGCTTTTATTTTCCGTCGTCTACGGAAATGACTTCACGTCCGTCATAGTGACCACACGCCTTACAAACGCGGTGCGGAGCCATCAGTGCGTGACATTTCGGACAACGCACTAGGTTTGTCGGACTAATTTTCCAGTTAGCACGATGTGTGCGTGATCTCTTTTTCGACCACTTACGTTTTGGTACAGCCATCGGTACACCTCCCCCGGCTAAATGATTATTCGTCGCGCCTTCGTCGGTGCGCCAGAAGTATTATCCCTAACCTCCCCCTCCTTGTCAAATGGGCGGGGCGAAAGCTTATAAAATTCTTATCGTATCAGCCAACAGGCTCCTTGTGTTCCGGCGGGTTTGCCGTGACTTCCAACTGAAGCGTTGTGCTGATCGTGTGGCGACTATCAAAATCGAGCGAGTAGCCCAGCTCGATCGCGCCACCTTCTTCGGTCATATTTCCCTTTGCCTCGTGCGTGAGCACTGAAAGGCGTACAGGACCATAGGGCGTCAATTGCGTCTCGATACGCTGGTCGCCTTTGACAAATTCTATTTCCATCTCCACGCTGCCCGTACGGCTCAAGACAACACGCCCATTCGGGAACAAACTGACACGTGTCTTCGTTCCGCGCATGCCGGTCGCGTCACTTTCATCGTAAGAAATATTCCAGACTTTAGCTTGTTTTTCGTAAGAAAACTGACCATGCGTCATCAGGCGAACAGGATCAAGCTGTTCACCGTCGGCCCATTGACTGCTCTCCAGGCGTATGATTGCGTCTTTATAAATGTTCTGTGGTGCGAACACACTATCCCTCCGATTCCTCCCACGCGTCCAGTTCAACATAATGAACGATATCGACTGTCATGTCAAGAAAACGGGTGGCCATACGGCGAAATGTATCTTCTGAATCACTTGAGTATATGTCGATGGATCCCGGTTCAGGGGTCAATCGAAGTAGCTTCTTGTCCTCTAAAAGCTGTTTGGCGCGCTCAGCGATCAAGGAGGCGCTATCGACCAACTTCGTACTTTCGGGCAATTGCTCCGCGATCACCTCGCGCAAAAGCGGATAATGCGTGCATCCCAAGATGACCACATCCGGTGCAAAGGCGTGCATGTCATGAAGGTACATCGCTGCGATAAGCTTTGGAATTTCGCCTTGCCACAGACCTTCTTCGGCCAGCGGAGCAAAAAGAGGGCAGGCCGCCTGCTGGATCTCAAGGGCAATGTCGCGCTCCTTTGCCTTTATCCGGAGCTGTTCCACATACACTTCACTTGACACCGTTGTGGGCGTGCCCAGGACACCGACACGGTGATTTGTCTGATCCGCCTGCCCGATGATCTGAAGCGCCGCTTCAACACCGTACTCAACGACCTCAAGCACCGGAACAGGATAAGCCATGCGGCGCACTTCTTGTGCCGCGGACGCGCTCGCTGTATTACAGGCGATGACAATCAATTTCACCTCTTGTGCAAGTAAAAAGCGCGTAATCGTCCGCGCGTAGGCCCTGACCATTTTTTTCGATTTGGTCCCGTAAGGAGAATGCGCAAGGTCGCCGAAGTAAATGAATGACTCATGCGGCAACTTATCTTTGAGCGCCTTTAATACCGTGAGCCCCCCGATCCCCGAATCAAAGATACCGATCGGGCGATTGTATGCCTCTGCATGAATCTCCATCGGATCTATTAGTACGCCTTGCCCCAGTACACCATGTGGCGCGCGGGTTTGCCGCATACGACACAATGGGAACCTTCCGGCAATTCCCCGTCAATCAGACAGCGGGAAGTCGCAGTGGTCTCTTCTTTGACCTGGGCTTCGCATGCTTCCTCTCCGCACCAAGGGGCGCGAATAAATCCCGGCACCGTATTCATGGTCTCAACAAAGCTCTCCCAATCATTTCGGTCCACAATGCGCGCTTCTAGGCTCTTCTTTGCGCGAAGCAAGATACGCTGATGAAGCGCTTCAAGTAATTCAGGTACGGTCGTGTCCACGTTTTCGAGCGGCAATTCTAATTTTTCTCGATTATCGCGGGAAACGGCAATACAGCGGCCTTCAGCGATGTCACGCGGTCCGACTTCAAGGCGAAGGGGCACGCCCTTCATCTCATGCTCGGAGAACTTCCAGCCCGGCATGCGGTCACTGTCATCGAGCAGGACGCGAAGGCCCAAGGCTTTCAAGCGTTCGGACAATTTTTTAGCCTCTTCTAAGACACCTTCCTTATGCTGGGCGATCGGCACGATCACCACCTGGTAAGGCGCCACCGCCGGCGGCAGTACTAAGCCATCGTCATCGCCGTGCACCATGATGAGTCCGCCGATGGAGCGCGACGAGATGCCCCAGGAGGTCTGGTGGACATGGCGTAACGTGTTGTCCTTATCCGTATACACAATGTTGAAGGCCTTGGCGAAGCCGTCCCCCAGGTAATGGGTCGTCCCCGCCTGCAATGCCTTCCCGTCGTGCATCATCGCCTCGACGGTATAGGTGTTGACGGCCCCTGCGAATTTTTCCGATTCGCTTTTCAAACCGCGAAGCACCGGCATCGCGAGTGCGTTTTCGTAAAACTCCGCATAGAGTTCCAGCATGTCCAGCGTCTCCTTGACCGCCTCTTCGGCCGTCGCGTGCGCCGTATGGCCTTCCTGCCAGAAGAATTCACGCGTGCGCAAGAAAGGACGCGTGGTCTTTTCCCAGCGCACTACCGACACCCATTGGTTGTATAGTTTGGGAAGATCGCGCCAGCTTTCAATGATCTCCGCATAGTGATCACAGAACAAGGTTTCTGAGGTCGGGCGCACACAGAGGCGCTCTTGGAGCTTTTCCTCTCCGCCATGTGTGACCCAGGCCACCTCCGGGGCAAAACCCTCAACGTGGTCTTTTTCCTTTTGCAAAAGACCCTCCGGAATGAAAAGCGGCATCATCACATTTTGATGGCCGGTTTCTTTAAACCGCCGATCAAGCTCCGCCGTAATCAGTTCCCAGATGGCGTAGCCATAAGGCCGCAAAATGATGCATCCGCGGACAGACGAATACGAACATAGCTCGGCACGCAGGCAGATGTCGGTGTACCAACGCGCAAAATCTTCGTCGCGCGAGGTGATCGCCTGTACCAACTTTTCATTCTTACTCAAGGTGTTTTCTCCTTTTCAATCGAAGCCGCGCATCAATAGTCGCAGGCGCAACTCCCGATATGCAGCACTTCCGCCGTTTGCACGGCAATGGCCATCTCCTCATTCGTGGGAATGACAAAGACTTCAATCGTTGAGTTCTCAGTCGACAACACGACTTCCTTGCCGCGTGACTTGTTCTTTTCCTCATCGATCTCAAGTCCTCTGTAACTGATTTTGTCGCAGATATACTTGCGGACGATGTCATCATTCTCACCAATGCCTGCCGTAAAGACAATGGTCTCAATCCCACCCATGGCGGCGATGTAAGATCCTAAAATCTTCGCGGCCTGGTAGCAGAACATGTCGATCGCCAATTGCGCTCTTTCATTGCCTTGGGCCGCGGCATCCTGGACATCGCGGAAGTCAGAACTCACGCCGGAAATCGCAAGGACACCACTTTCCTTATTCAAGATATCGTCCACCTCATCCGGTGTATAATTGCCGATTCTTGCCATAAATAAAGCAATGGCCGGGTCGATGCTGCCGCAACGCGTCCCCATCATGATACCCTCCAAGGGTGTCAGCCCCATCGAGGTGTCAATGCATTTACCGCCTTTGATCGCGGCAAAAGACGCGCCGTTACCAAGATGGCAAGTGATCAAACGATAGGTCTTGGGGTCGTGTTTAGTCATCTGCGCGGCTCGGCGCGCCACATAGTCGTGTGAGGTGCCGTGGAAACCATAGCGTCTCACCCCATGCTTCTCATAGTATTCATAGGGGATGCCGTACATGTACGCCTCAGGGGGCATCGACTGGTGGAAAGCCGTATCAAAAACCGCCACCTGCGGGATACCGGGCATCAGTTCTTCACAGACTTCAATCCCCAAAAGGTTCGCGCGGTTGTGAAGCGGACACCAGTCAAAACATTTACGGATCGCCTCTTTGGTTTCTTCGTTCACAACAACCGGTTCTGAAAAATAAGGACCGCCGTGTACGACGCGGTGGCCGACCGCAGAGATTTCATCCAAGGATCCGATGGTCGGATGCTCCGGATCAAGCAGCGTTTCCAAAATAATCGAAACGGCGTCCCCGTGTGTCTTCATGTCACGCGGCTCTTTGATCGAGTAGCCGTTATTATCTTCATGTTTGAAAAGCGGATCTTCAATTCCGATACGTTCACAGTTGCCTTTTGCAAGAACCGTTCTGTCCACACAGTTGATCAGCTGGTATTTCAAGGATGAACTCCCGGAATTGATTACGAGTATTAACATGTACAATGCTCCTTCAAGTGTTCCATTATTATTGATATTCAATACTGAGCGTTGGCTCAGTCGAATTCCATTGCCTGCACCGCCGTCAAGGCGATGACGCCCACAATATCCGACGCGCTACAGCCCCGCGACAAGTCATTAACCGGCCTTGCCAGTCCTTGCAACATCGGCCCGTAGGCTTTTGCCTTTGCCAGGCGTTCCACCAGTTTATAGCCGATATTGCCGGCGTTCAAATCCGGAAAAATCAGGCAGTTCGCCCGCCCCGCCACCTTACTTGCCGGTGCCTTCAATTGGGCGACCCTTGGCACTAATGCCGCGTCCGCCTGCAATTCGCCGTCGATCTGAAGATCGGGCGCCCGATCTTTCACGATGCGCGTGGCAGAGGCCATTTTTTCAGGTGACTTGCCCCGGCCGCTCCCGAGACTTGAGAACGATAGCATGGCGACATAAGGTTCTTCACCTGTCAGCCGATGCCACGATTCGGCGGACGCGATGGCGATTTCAGCCAACTCCTCGTCACTCGGATCGACGTTCAGCGCGCAGTCGGACATGAGAAACATGCCGCCATACCCCATGTCGCAGTTGGGGACGAGCAAAAGCAGATAAGCCGACACCAATTTTGTGCCCGGTTTCGTCTTCAAAATTTGGAGCGCCGGGCGCAAGGTATCGGCCGTCGTGTTCACGGCACCGGCCACAAGACCGTCCGCCAACTTTTGCTTCACAAGCATCATGCCAAAGCAGGTAGGCGACAACACGTTAGCACGCGCCTCTTCGAGCGTCATGCCCTTATGTTTTCGCAGTTCATAAAGCGTTTCAGCCATCGCCTCAATGTCTTCGTGGGTCTTAGGATCCATGAACGTGACATCATTCAACGGTATGTCCGAAAAATCGGCCCTGACAGACTCGCCGTCACCGATCAGAATGACATGGGCGATGCCTTCTGCTACCGCGACAGAGGCCGCCTCCAGTACGCGTCGGTCATTTGATTCAGGCAGCACGATCGTCTTCTTGTTCTCACGCGCTTTTTTGAAGATGCATTCCATAAAATCCATTTGAACGCTACTTTCCATGCTGAGGCGCATTCGCGCCCTAATGAGCTAAAGGCCGGGAAAATTATAACACAGAGTTAACGTATCGCGTTCATGACGGCCACATTATCGGTGGCCACCAAGCGAAAGACACGCGCTGAATCGCTCGGCCGGTACCATCCGCCCACAATGTCGCTCGTTTGGCTTGAAGCGTACGAATACATCATCACCGTGAAGGCTGACTCGATCAACCGCGGATCATCCGCCACACGCCCCAAAATCAACGCCAGCGCGTAGTTAGAAGGGTCAGCCTCCGCAAAAGTGGCACTGCCTGACACAGGATTCCAACCATTTGTTAGCTTTTTGCTATCTCGCAAGGAGGTTCGGATCAGCGATAAAAAGTCGCGATCGACCACTCCGATCTCCGCCAAATGTATGGCGATCTTGAGCTGTTCCGTGGTCCGTGACAGGAGTTCGTCGCCCGTGACCAAGATATAGTTTTCTTTATCATCTGAAACCGCCGAGGCGTAAAGCGGCAAAGGCGATTCACTTCTTGCGGAAGAGACGATGCGTTTCCATTCGGAAGCAATCGGCGCCCAAGCCGAGTCAAAGCGCGAAAGCGCTAGCAAGGCCCATAAATCGACATCCGCAAGATGCGTCCCCATTGCCTGCTCCAGAGGCACGGATTCACCCGGCGTCGGCAATGTACCGGGGGGTGGTATGTCCCAGTCATCGTAAGCCCGAAGCGCCCTCGGCCCCGCGAGCAGCTCATCGGCTGTGTTGTTCTCGCGAAAGACAGGTAATAGCAAAGAGGAATATAACTCGATCTCCTCCACAAGGTAGCTGCCGCCAAAAGCGTCATAGCCTTCTAATAAGGCGCGCGTAAACGCCAGAGTGACACTCCAGTGACTGTCAGCTACCCGGCCTTCTGCATCGCGGAAAGCGGCGTGAAAGCCATCTTTTTGCAAGAACGCAAGATCAAAGACTTTGGCCCAGTCAAGGAAATCGGAACGCTTATTCATTTTGACAAGTCCCCGACCGTACATGATCTGATCGGAGGCCAAATAAAGTGCTGAACGCGTTCCTTCTTCACCCCGTTTCGGGGAGGTCGTGTAAGAAGAGGATAAAAGCGGTACCTCCGTCTGGTCATCTAGCTGAACCGGTACAAGCAAGCGACTGTCCATAATTTTCAAAAGCCCGGGCGCGTAAAGATCGGGATCGTATTCATCGGCTGACACAGCCTTCCCCGGCAGAGCAGGCAGCGCTTTTTTTCGTCCCGGCCTTGCAATGGTCAACTCATACAGAATCACGGATAAAACCGCAAGCAAAATAAGCGCCACCGCAAGTATGATCAATCGCTTTGTTTTCTTTGACATTTAACGGTCCATCCTTTAGCTTGATTTTAGCATCATAAGGCAACAGGTATCACGATGGACACATGCGGACTCATAGCGGAATATAACCCCTTTCATATCGGTCATCAAAGCCAACTTCAGATGATCCGCGATCACTTTGGAAAAAAAAGCGGCGTAGTGGTCTGTATGTCGGGACCCTTTTGCCAACGAGGCGTTCCCGCGCTGCTCGACAAGGGTGTTAGAACCGAGCTTGCGCTAAAAATGGGCGCCGACCTCGTGCTTGAACTGCCGCATATCTACGCCGCGTCCACCGCCGAACAGTTTGCCGAAGGCGCCGTCAAGACCTTACTTGCTACGGGCGTCGTCCGAAACCTCGCCTACGGGACAGAGAACCCCGACGCGCATGAGGGTATTAAACAGCTGGCGTCGCTTTTGGCCGATGAATCCGAAGCATTAGGCCAGCTGATCCGCGACAAAGTTGCCCAGGGTATGGGCTTTGCCGCGGCCCGTGAAGAGGCTGTAAAAGACTTCACCCATGACGCGCATCAAAGCCGGCTACTAGCGGATTCCAACACCATTTTGGCGGTTGAATACGAAAAAGCACTCTTGCGCTCAGATCCGATTCCGACCCTGGCCCTGCCCCTTGTCGAGAAAGAAAAAACTTCAGCGACACTCATTCGGGATCGCGTCCAGGACGCCTTCGTCTCAAAAGAAAGGAATGCGCTTTGGACCCTGATGAATGAGCTTAATCCCTCCTTGCCCCCCGCTTCTGTCGCCTCGGTAATGGACGCACTGTCACAGGGCAAGGGTTTTTTAACTGAAGAAATGATCGCACCCTCGCTTTTTCTTGCGCCCGTATTTTTTGACCGCGAACAGCTACTTTCAATAAAGGATATGCGAGGCGGCCTCGGAGAACGTCTGTTTAATGCGATACGCCATGATCCCGCAAATATCATGGCAGACGACAGCACGAGGCCCTATGACGCGTTCGTCCGTCGGGTGGCCACCCGCGCTCACCCCGCCTCCCGCGTCCGCCGCGCCATTCTCGCGGCGGCCATGGGCATTAAGGTAGATGACCCGGCTTACATGAAAGGACCGGGTTACATCCGCGTCCTCGGCTTTACGCGGCAAGGTAAAAGACTTCTGTCCTACATGCGCCATGAGGCGCGTCTTCCCATCGTGATGAACGCGTCTGATTTTCGCGGTTTGGACGATGAATCAGCCCGACGGCAAGCCGAGCTCGATTTGCAGGCTCAGGCCCTTTGGAATGAACATGCGGGGCAACGGCAAAAAGGCGAATTCGAACGCGTGGTGCGCACAATCCGCTAATGGCATATGTTAGAGTATTAAACGCGAAAGAACCATCAGGAGGTCGCTCTTATGAAAACAAACGTCTATGACACACTCTTAGAGCGCGATTATATCGCGCAGGTCACGCACGAAGATGAAGTGCGTGAATATCTGTCACATGAAGGCGCGACCTTTTATGTCGGCTTTGACCCGACCGCCGACAGCCTGCACGCAGGGCATCTTGTGCAGATCATGATCATGAGTCATATGCAAAGGGCCGGTATCCGCCCCATCGCGCTCATGGGCGGCGGCACCGGCTATATCGGTGACCCTTCCGGACGCACCGACATGCGCGGTTTTATGACACCCGAAGTCATCGAACATAATGTCGGCTGTTTTGTGGAACAAATGAGCCGTTTTCTCGATTTTTCATCTGACAAAGTCATTTTGGACAATAACGCGAACTGGCTTTTGCCCGCAAAATACATCGAGTTTATCCGCGAGGTCGGCCCGCACTTTACGATCAGTCGGATGCTGGCCGCAGACTGCTACAAGCAAAGGCTCGATTCGGGACTCACTTTCTTAGAATTCAACTACATGATGCTTCAGGCCTATGATTTCCTGATGCTATTTCGCCGTTACGGCTGCCGTTTGCAATGCGGCGGAGATGACCAGTGGTCCAACATCATCGCGGGCGCGGAACTGATCCGAAAAAAGGAACAAGAACCGGCTTACGGGCTCACCTTTAAGCTCCTCGAGACCGCAAGTGGCCAGAAAATGGGCAAAACCGCCAAGGGCGCGCTGTGGCTTGACGAAGAAAAATGCTCAGTCTACGACTTTTACCAGTACTGGCGCAACGCCGATGACGCAGATGTGACAAAATACATGCGCGTACTGACCTTCATCGACATGGAGGAGATCCGAGCTTACGACAAACTGGAAGGCGCCGCTGTGAATGAGGCAAAAAAACGTCTCGCGTACGAGATCACGGCGCTTGTTCACGGTCATGAGAAGGCGAAAAAAGCGGAAGAAGCGGCCGCCTCTCTCTTTGGCGGCGGCGGTGACGACAGCTCAGTGCCCACCGAAACCATCGGGCGTGACGAATTGGGCAGCACCTTCATTGATGTGATGGCCGGACATGGCCTTTTAAAGTCAAAAGGCGAGGCCAGACGCCTGATCGAACAAGGCGGCCTGTACGTGAATGACCAAGCTGTCTCCGAATTGTATGAAGTGCTCGATGAGTCAAAGTTTGATGACGGCGAACTGCTTTTACGCATGGGTAAAAAGCGTTACGTGAAGCTCATTCTAGTGGACTGATTTATAAATTTTCCGGGAACGTAAAAAACATCACGGTTCCGCGCAAAATCTTTGCGCGGACCTGATCCGGATAGAGTCCTTCGGCACGATTACTCAGGGCGAGTGAACGGCCGTAAGGGAGCTTCACTTTCTCTAAAGTCCAAAGAAGTCCAAAAAGTGAAAGGTCGGTGACTTCATCATCGAGGGCAATGGCCGAGAATAAAAAGCGTGTCGCGGGCATATCTTGGCGCGCCTGATCAAAAATATGAGGCAAAAACACATTATCAAGGGATTGGGGGCCCATCACAATACGTGCCATGGTCGTCCCATCCGTGAGATAAACCTCGGCGCCTCTTTTGGCAAGAAGGCGCGCGAGCGCGACATTGGCCAGCTGATGATCGTGGCGAGCGCCTGTATAATTTAAAAACAGATACGATTTTCCTGATAAATCACAATAGGCATTAAACGCCTGATAAAGTTTATGGCCGCCGTCTCCTCCGTAAAGAAGAGGATCACCCTCAAACGACAACAACACCGCGGCGGCGGTCGCAAGTTCCCCGTCGGTAAAATCTTTGTCAGAGGGAAAAGATAAGAGGAAGGTGCTTTCCTTCAGTTGATTTCGATCTTCAAGCGACATGGAATCACCGTCCCCGACCACCATCTGGGGGACAAAGCCGCGCTTTAAAACGACCGCCACTCCTCCGTCCGCGGCGACGACATGGGAGGCGTGATGCAAGGCCGGCGCCATAAAATAATCAAAGGGACCCTCATCACCCGCAAGTGCGATCAGAGCATCAAAACGTAATGTGTTCATGGAGTTTAAAGCCTTAAGGAGGCCGTCCGGATGATATGGGAAAGCTCTGTGGCGGCGTCTTTCGGAGAGGGGGTATCAAACACGGCTGAGCCCGCGACAATCATGTCCGCGCCGGCGCGGACGATGGACGCCGCGTTATCGGTTGTAATTCCGCCGTCCACCTGTATCCGGATGGGATAACCGGATTCGTCGATCATGCGCTTGGCTTCCTCTATTTTCAAAAGCACCTGCGGGATAAAAGACTGCCCGCTAAAGCCCGGGTTGACCGACATCAAAAGTAGCATGTCAAGATCTGGCAACAGCCATTTGATCGTTTCCAAAGGCGTCGAAGGGTTGAGTGAAATGCCGGCGAAGCAGCCAAGCTCCCGGATGCGGAACAGCGTTCGCTGCGCGTGATTCAGCACTTCAACATGGACGACGAGAGTCGTCGCACCCGCCTCAGCGTAGCGTTCCAGCAAATCATCGGGGTTAGTCACCATGAGGTGAACGTCAAGCGGTTTATCCGTATGCCTTGACAAAGCGGCGATGACAGGCGGGCCAAAGGTCAGGTTCGGCACATAGTGACCGTCCATGACGTCGCAATGCACCATGTCATAATTATTTTCAAGCCCTTTTAAAGAACCCGCGATATCCGCCAGATCCGATGAAAGGATCGAGGGGCAAAGAAGTTTTCTTGTCCGATCAAGGAAGACAGCTCTTTTCATGTCATCCTTGATACCCCCGCGCGTCACACTCATCCTTTTCCCCCTTAACACTAATCTCCGTTGTCGTCTGACGGTACCGTCGTAGTTGTCGTCGTCGTTTCAGATGATGTTGGCGGATTTGTGTCATTCGTAGTCGTTGTCGTGGTGGTCGGATTTCTGTAAGCCTGAAGATCGGCATAAGAGCCAAAAGTCAAGATGATACCACTGGTCGGCCTGAATCCGACCCCCGGTTTGGGATCCTGTTCAATTATGTAGATCGCCCCCCAATCGCCTTTGTTATTGGGATCGAGGTTCGTTTCCGGATTCCACTTCACCATCGTGTAGCGTGAAATCTTTAACGGATCCAACTCCTCGCGCGCTTTTGCAAAGGTCATTCCCCTGACTTCAAGCATGACCGCCTCTTCAGGGACTGTGGTCGGATTCATGTAATCGTAAAGCTCTTTGGCCGTTCCGACCGTAATCGTGACAAGTGTGTTGGGCGGGTATTTTCCGCCGGGCTCCGGTTTTTGTTTGATGACGTATTTATCATTTTCCGGTACGGGTTCGCCTGATATCGAAGTCTCACCTCCGAGCAAGAGCGAATGCTCTTCTAATAAGCTGAGCGCTTGCTTGTAGGGCAAGCCTCCAAGTTCAGGGATCTCGACAAACTGAGGACCGGTACTGTAGAACAGTTCGACAGTGGAGCCCTTCGGCGCCAGTGCATTCGCTTCGGGTTCCGTACGGATGACGATGTCTTTCCCGTAACGATCCGACACTTCAGGCGTAAATTTCACAAGAAAACCTTCTGTCCGAAGCTCAATGTCCGCGATCTGGAATGATTTTCCCGAAACATCCGGCACCACCGCTGAGTTCTGTCCCAGCGAGATGTAGAGCGTCAGTCGGACATCTTTCGGCTTGATTTTGACACTGCCGTCTGACTCGGGATCCTGTCGAAGCACAATATCCTCTAACACCGTGTCACTGGCCTCGTATTCGCGGTCGACAATCATGCCGGCGCCTTCGAGCATTTCCAGCTGATTCTGGATGTCGTTGACATTTTTTCCCTGAAAATTGGGCAGTACAATTTCACTCGTGTCCGTGCCGTTCGAATCATCCGGCGCAAAATGGCTGACCAGCCATACGGTCAAAAGCGCAAGCAACAGGACGGCAGCGACCACGACGGTTACCGCCACCGCGGTGTCGCGATAACGCGTGGAGCGTCTTTTATTAAAACTACGCTCAATTTCTTTAATCCGTCCGTAATTTGAATCACCCCGGTCCACACTTAATGCAGAGGTGGAGCTTGTTTCCCACTGTTCCGCAGATTTGGGAATTACCCCGTAATCACCGTCAGGATCAATCATGAACGCGTCAAGCTCATCGACAAACTCACGTGCCGACTGATAGCGGGCGTTAGGATTTTTCTGGATGGAACGGAAAATAATGCGATCAAGCGCGGGCGGCAGGGAGGGCACATAGGTGGACGGCGCGGACGGCACCTCTTGCAAGTGCTTGATGGCGACCGCAACCGAAGATTCTCCGTCAAAGGGCAACCTCCCCGTTAGCATTTCATAAAACACAATACCCAAAGAATAAAGATCGGAGCGCGCGGTCACCTGACCGCCGCGTGCCTGTTCAGGCGAAAAGTAGTGAACCGAGCCCATGACAATGCCGCCTGTCAGTGTGATAGTGTTCGTACTTGAGGCGCGCGCGATGCCAAAGTCAGTCACCTTTGCGACCATATCCTTGGTGATCATAATATTTTGCGGCTTAATATCGCGATGAATCACTTCCCGCCGATGCGCGTGTTCTAATGCCAGACCGATCTGGATAAGAAGCGGTGTCGCAAGGCGATAATCGATGGGACCGTTGCGGCGGATAATATCCTTCAGCGTCGTCCCTTCCACGTATTCTTGGACAATATAGCGAATGCCCTCATACGACCCGTAGTCAAGCACCCGAACAATGTTAGGATGATCGAGGCTGGCAGCAGCCCTTGCCTCTGTGGCGAATCGGCGCACGAACTCCGGGTCATCCGCCAAATCATCGTGCATGATTTTCAGCGCGACCTTAAGCCCTGTGCTTCGGTCATCCGCCAGATAGACGGTCGCCATTCCACCTTGCCCCAAGGTTCGTATCACACGGTATCGTTCCGCGATCACGGTCCCGGGAGCAAATGATTGTGACGATATCATTTAAACCTCCTGTCAGGCGAAAACCACGACAACGGTCACGTTGTCGGGCGCCCCCGCCTGTAGCGTTTGCTCTATTAATGATGACGCCACCTCTTCCGGCGTCTCTGCGTGACGAAGTGCGCGCGTAATGGCCTCATCGGTCAATACACCGTGAAGTCCGTCACTTGAGAGAAGATAACGGTCTTTTGAAATTAAGTCAACGTGTGTGATATGCGGCTCAATATATTCGGGATACCCTAAGGCCTGGGTCAGCACATGGCGTTTGGGATGTGTGGTTATTTCACTTTCATCAAGCGTCCCCGAGGCGACCATCTGGCCGACATAGGTATCATCCTCTGTAAGGCGTTCGAGGCTGCGGCCACGGTAAAGATAGCAGCGCGAATCGCCGATATGCGCGACATAGCAGCTGTGTGGATAAAGCACCATGAGCGTCAAGGTCGTCCCCATTCCGGTATTTTGCGGATCCTCCAAAGAAGTCATGTAGACACGGATATTCGTCTTTTGAAGCGCTTCTGACAAAAGTAGCTTGATCTGCTCGGGGTCATTGTCCCGGGGAAGTGACTGCTTTAAATAAGGGAGGATGTATTCAACCGCCGTATGGCTGGCCAACGCCCCGTTTTTATGACCGCCCATACCGTCCGCCACGACAAAAATGGAAGGCCATTCTTTCTCCGGCAGATCGTACGCAAAGCTATCCTCGTTGCGATCGCGGACAAGACCTTGGTGTGTCATCCCTATGCAGTTGAGTAAATGCTCGGCCATACCTTATCCTTTATATGAATATTTCATATCATCGAGTGATTCTAGCATTTTACCCCGCACCACGCAATGTTTAGGCCCTATCCGGACGTCGCCTGAGCCTTGCGATAAAGAAGCCGTCCGTCTGATCGCGGGGCGGCCAAAAGAACACGGAGCCGGGTAAACGCTCGGACATGGGTAGCTTTATCTCCCCGGGCAAGATCTCGACAAGTTCTGCTTTTAAGTCTTCGAGTTCAAATGTTTGTCCCGCTTCAGAAGCTAAAAAACGCTCAATCTGAAGCTCGTTCTCATGAGGATTCAATGTACAGGTGGAGTACAAAAGGCGTCCGCCCGGCGCGACCGCCGAAGCCGCGTGCTCCAAGATATCCCGCTGGATACCGATCAGTCGCTCGATCGATTCCGCATTCACGCGCAGGCGGATTTCAGGTCGTTTTTGGATCAACCCGAGTCCGCTGCAGGGAACGTCACAAAGCACGAGATCAAACGATTCACGCCAGGTCGGATTGGCCACGGTCGCGTCATGCACCGCGGTTTTTACAAAATCGTGCCCCAAGCGTTCAAGTGTCTTTTCTAATAAACTCACGCGCTCAGGCGTAATATCGGACGCTAACATATCAAGCTTGCAACCCGCAAGCTCCGCGACATGCCCTGTCTTGCCGCCCGGAGACGCGCAAAGGTCCAACACACGCTCATTTTCCACCACCCCGCTTAAGGCGCCCACCATCATGGCTGCCCTTGACTGAAGCGTATAAAGTCCTTGTTTGTAGCCTGTCGTTTCACTGACACTTCGGCCTTTGGGCGTGAGTGCGTACGCGTGTGGGGGCCAAGTGCGCGGGGCAAGTCCCATTCCAATTGCCTCTTCTCTCCCGCTCCAGTTTAGGAATGCGTCCATTTGGCAAAGATTGGCCCGTATCGTGATGGCCTCGGGTGATTCGAGTGACCATTGTCCGATCGCCTCGGCCTCATCCGCACCGTACCATGCGGACAGCTGATCAAATAAAAAGACAGGCAATCCTACCTTTAAGGCAGCTGCGTTTGGTCCTTCAAGTGTCGGCCTTGATCGAGCTAAACGCCGGCAAATGCCGTTCACAAAACCCGTCATCTTTTCACCTGTAAGATACCGCGCAAGCCGGACACTCTCGTCACAGGCCGCGGCTTTTGTCGCCTGGTAGGAATAGAAAAGCTGCCAGATCCCCGCTCTCAAAATAGTCCGAATCCAAGGATCGAACTTTTCAATCGGACGCGATGAAACCATGGATAAGTCATAGTCAATCCTCGGGAGATTAGACAGGGTGCCGAAAATAATCGCGGAGGCAAACGCGCGGTCACGCGCGTCAAGTTCAGGGTCCGCTAAATGAAAAGCCGCGCTTTCGTTCGAAAAAGCATGCTCCTCCAGCACTCCATAGAGCACCTTGACCGCTTGAAGGCGCGCCTTGTCGACCTGCCTTTTACTTCGAGGTTTTTTGCCCATCAGCCAGAACACTCACGGCATAAAATAAGATCCGCACGCGAACAGGCATCAAAGACTGAGCCTTCCTCAAAATTATGCGAACACACCTCACAGCGCATAGAGCTGCCCGACTGCGGTTGAATTTCAATCAATTCCACCGCTCCTTTTGCACACGATACGATCATGCGGCGATCCAATATATGAAGTTCCCCCGGTTCACCGAGGGCCTGGGTCGCATCGTATAGGCGAGTCCGGTTAATCTTGTACCGTTTGCCGTCCAAAAACGCAAAGGCGCCGGGCCAGGGGTTCATGGCGCGTATATGATTGTGCACGTATGGCGCATCTTGTGAAAAGTCAACCTCTCCGTCGCTTTTGACTAAGAGCCGGGTGACACTGGCCTGTGATTCGTCCTGGCGGTGCGCTTGAAGCTTTCCCTTTAAGATCGTGGGCATCGTCGCGACCATCAGGCGGCCGCTTAACTCGGCAAGCGCCTGATGCAATTCACCGGCATTCATATCCTCCGGTATATGAAAGGGCGAGCGCGCCAGGATGGGCCCTGTGTCAAGCCCTTCGTCCATCTGCATCAGTGTGACACCCGTGACTCTGTCGCCTGCCAAAAGAGCGGCCTGGATCGGGGAGGCGCCCCGATAGCGGGGTAAAAGCGATGCGTGAAGGTTAAGGCAGCCCTTCTTTGGGATGGACAACACGGATTGGGGTAGCAATTGGCCAAAGGCCGCCGTCACGATGAGATCCGGCGAGAGTTGCGACAAGCTTTCATAGAAAGCCGGTTCTTTACTGTTTTGGGGCTTTAGGGTCACGATTTTTCGCGCATGAGCCCATTGGGCCACAGGCGAAGCTGTGAGTACACGCCCCCGCCCGCAAGGGCGGTCCGGTTGCGTCACAATAAGATCAGGAATAAGCCCGGCCTGCTCGAGGGCATCCAAAATGACCGTTGAAAACTCAGGGGTTCCCATGAACACGAAAGAACTCACGCCAGCTCTCCTGCTTCATCCGACAACAGTGCTTGTTCTTGTTCTTCCTCTTCTCCTCCCGGCAGGTCTTCTAACGCGCAGAGCGGAATTTGTGAGTGACGCCTGAATAAAATGCCGTCCAGATGGTCATTTTCATGACAGACACAGCGGGCGCCCAATCCCTCCACCGTTTTCTCAAAAGGATTGCCGTGGCGGTCAACGGCGCGGACGGTCACCGTCATCGGGCGATTGACAATGCCGAACAGGCCGGGCAGTGACAGACAGCCCTCCGGCCCCTCCTGATCCCCTTCCGATTCAACAATTTCAGGATTGACAAAAGCAAAAGGACCTTCTCCGTCATCAAGATCCATGACAAAAATGCGGCGCAGGACGCCGACCTGCGGCGCGGCAAGCCCCACGCCGTCACCGTCGTACATCGTCTCAATCATGTCGTCGATCAGGGACGCTAAGCGATCGTCAAATTTTTTCACCGGGCGAGAGCGTTTCGTAAGCGCCGGATCGCCCTCGATGAGTATATCTCGAAGGGCCATAATAACCTCCCATATTTTTCTAAAGTCTAGCACACACCGCCGTTACTACAGCGTGGCCCAGGGATCAATGTCGATAAAAAAGGACACTTGTTGATGTTTTTCCATATGGTCCGCCGTATGGAATAAAAGCCGCGTCAAAAGCTCCGCCGAAGGGTCGCGCGCCATGATACGAAAGCGATAACGATTGCGAATTTTGGAGATCGGAGAAGGCGCCGGTTCCGACAATTCTGTTTTTTTGAAACGCGCGCGATGCTGTCCCATAAGCGCACGTGCCATACGATAGTACCGCATGGCCATATCCTCTGTCTCTCGCGCATTAAAGCCACGAAATTCAACCATCCCGATATGACCGAAAGGCAGATAATCCATTCTTTTTCGAAAGATAATCTCCTCAACGTAAAAAGATTCATAGTCCTGTTGGGCGGCGGCTCGGATGACGTAATGATCCGGCTGGACAGTCTGGATAATGACCCGCCCTTTCAACAGTCCCCGCCCCGCGCGCCCCGCCGCCTGCGTTATGAGGGCAAAGGCGTGCTCGATACCGCGGAATTCACCGGTGCCCAAAAGCTGATCGGCTGACAAAATCGCAGAAAGCGTCACATTATGAAAATCATGGCCTTTGGCAATCATCTGGGTGCCGACCAGGATATCGGCTTTTTTATTTTCAAAAGCATCAAGCAGTTCGCGATGCGAGAAGCGGCCCCTTGTTGTATCCTGATCCATCCTGAGGACGGTGGCGTTCGGAAAGCGGCGGTTCAGTTCTTCTTCCACCTGCTGTGTCCCCGCACCCAGGGCCGCGATCTCTTCGGAGCCGCATTCAGGGCAAAGTTTTGGGACACGGCTTACGCGATCACAAAGGTGACACACACAGCGCTCAGGCACTTTATCCGGGGCATAAGGGTTGACATGGGTGGTCAGCGCGATGTCACAGGACGCGCATCGCATTTGCCAGCCGCATACACGGCACACGACCGTCCTGGAGAAACCGCGGCGATTCAAAAGAATCATCGCCTGCTCTTTGCGTTCGAGTGTTTCCTCCAAAAGATCGCAAAAACGGTCGCTGAATAAACCCAGATTGCCTTTGGCGTACTCGCGGCGCATGTCGACAATCTCAACCTCAGCCAGTCCTTGTTGGCTGATGCGTCCGGGGAGCGTCAAAAGCCGGGATGTCCCCTCTTTGGCGCGCCAGAATGTCGAGACCTGAGGCGTCGCTGAACCCATGACAAGCACCGCGTTATTCAAAAGCGCGCGGATTCTCGCAATATCCGGGGCATAGTAGCGCGGTTTGCTCTCCGCCTTATAACTTGATTCTTGTTCTTCATCGACAACAATCAAGCCGATATTTTTTAAGGGCGCGAAGATCGCCGAGCGTGCACCGACCACGATAGGAATCTCTTGCGCCAATACACGCCCCCATGTTTCGTAGCGTTCTGCAGGCGTCAAGCGGCTGTGCAAGATGGCGACGCGGTCCCCAAATCGTGATGTGAGGCGGCGTGTCATCTGAGGCGTCAACGCGATTTCGGGCACTAAAATCAGTACTTGTCTTCCCTCGGCGAGCACGTACTCCGCCGCGTGCAGGTAGACTTCCGTTTTGCCGCTTCCCGTGATGCCAAAAAGCAACATTTCTTTGAGTGTACCCTGCCCGGATCTATTTGAGGCCTCTTCAATCGCTTGGACGGCGCTTTTTTGATCACCCGTAAGATTGGGCGCGCTGTCAAGGGAGACTGATTTTGTGTCTTCTGGAAGATCGCGACTTACCTGCATTTGGAAAAATTCCAATACACCGCGTTTTGCGAGCGTGCGGATAACCGACTGTGTAATGCCCGCCGCCTGCCGGATTTCAACACAGGAGGCCGATTCATGCTCTAAAAGCAGTTCGACGACGCGCACTTGTTTCATGCTCTTGAAATCGCCCGAGTCAAGCTGTTCAATGGCCTCTTGCCGATCGACCAGGCGAGCGGCCAAGACCGAACGGTCTTTCACCCGAAGCACGGTGGGCGGAACCATCGCGTCAAGGGCGTCGCCCATGGTGCAATAGTAGCGCCGACGCATTTCGCGGGCGATCCTAATTTGCTCTTTTGTGATCACAGGTTCTTGTTTTAACAGGCGGTCAATATTTTTGATGGAATCTAGCGGAATATCCGAAGGAGGCGTATTTTTAATGTCCGTGATGAACCCCCGCACGGTCCTCTTACCGGCCCCAAAGGGCACCAAGACCGATGAACCGACATTGGCCAAAGCCAAGTGCTCGGGGATACGGTAAGTCCATCCCTTGTCGATTGTGCGCGGGATGTCCGCTAAGACAACAGTTGCGTACCTATCCACGTCATCATCCGTTCGTCAGGCATCCGCCTGTTCCATTTCTTTGACCCACCGATCGACCTCGTCCATCAGGGCCGCGACCGCGTGATCGGCACGGACCTTCTGCAGGACTTCGCCTTTTCGAAAAAGCACAAATGAATCCTTGCCGCCCGCGATCCCCACATCGGCCTCACGGGCTTCTCCCGGGCCGTTCACAACACAGCCCATGACCGCGACGCGAATGGGGGCCTTGATATCTTTAAGGCGTTTTTCCACTTCTTCCGCGATGGCGATGAGCGGCACTTCGGTGCGGCCGCAAGTCGGGCAACTGACCAGTGTCGCGCCCCGCTGACGCAGTGACAGTGCCTTCAATATCGAATAAGCGGCCTGCACTTCAAGGACCGGATCCGCGGTCAATGACACGCGGATCGTGTCGCCGATCCCCTCGGATAAAAGCGCGCCTAGTCCCACCGCTGAACGGATGATGCCCTCTTCTCTTGTGCCCGCTTCCGTGACCCCGAGGTGCAAGGGGTAATCGCAGGCTTTTGAAAGCTTTCGGTAAGTCTCGATCATGAGCATGGGACAGGAGGCCTTCGCCGACAAAACGATGTCGTAAAAGCCTTCCCGCTCAAGGTCCGCGCACGCCGAAAGGGCACTTTCGACCATTGCTTCTGCGGTGACCCCTCCGTGCCGGTCAATGAGTTCGCGGGAAAGTGAACCGGAGTTCACGCCGACGCGAATGGGGATGCAGCGCTGTCTGGCCGCTTCCGCTGTCCTTTTCAGACCGTCGTCATCGCGCATATTGTTGGGATTAATTCTTATTTTATGAACGCCCGCCCGTATGGCAGCGATGGCGAGCCGATAGTCAAAATGAATGTCCGCAACGACCGGAATCGGTGACTGCCAGCAAATCATGGAAAGCGCCTGTGCGGCTTCCGCATCCGGAACCGCGACCCGTACGATGTCACAGCCCGCTTCTTCGAGCTGTTTAATCTGCAAAAGCGTTGCTTTCCAGTCCCTCGTATCCGTCGTACACATCGACTGCACTGAAATGGGCGCGCCTCCGCCCATGGGTATGTGACCAACTTGTACGCTCCGCGTAATCCTTTTTGCCTGTCCTTTCATTTTTACCACCCCAATAGTCGTACGATATCGAGCACAATCACAGACACACCGACCACAATGAAGAAAATAAGTCCGACAAGGCCCGTGACCGATTTGAATTTTTTAGAAAGAGGCTTTCTCCTCACCGCCTCTACGCCAAGGAGCAAGAGGTGGTGTCCGTCTAAGGGCGGAATGGGAAGCAGATTGGTAAAACCGATCGCGACTGACAGAAGGCCCAAAAGCGTGGCAAGATTCGCCGCGATGTCACCGAACGATCGACCATGCTTCACTGTATCAGTGGCCATCGACACGATGGCAATCGGCCCTGCAAAGCTGTCACGGACCGCGATTTTGCCGCTGAACAGCATACTCATCCCTCGGATCGTGGTGCGAAAAACGGAAATCGGATAACGGACGCCCTGACTTAACACATCGCCGGTCTTTTTCGACAAGGTCAATACGATGCCAAGCGGCATGTCTGCTTCGAGCATGAAGGGGCTCACTTCTAAGCTCATTTTTTCGCCGTCCCGTATAATCTCACAGTTGAGCGGCTTGCCTTCTGAGGCCATGATTTCCTCGGTGACACGTTCAGACTCTGCAAGGGAGATGCCATTGATCGTGAGCACCTCATCTTGCGGCATGAACCCTAAGGCGCCCCGGTCAGCGTCTTCGTGGACCGAGACAATGATGAAGCGGCCGTCTTCATCCTGGTAGGTAATCCCGAGCATGGGACGCGGGGACGCTTTTTTCGGCATCACGGAAGCGGATTTTTTCTCACCTTCCGGGGTGACATAGCCGATGACCCAGGGGGCATCTTCCCTGTGACTCATTTCCGTGATGGAAATATCCAAGGGGGTCGTAACGCGCACGCCATTCAATGAGACGATGCGATCACCTTTTTCAATCGGGGTCTCCGCGATGAGCGTCTGCGGTTCGACGCGACCGATCTCCGGTACCACTGCGCCTGTTGCCG
>DIRK01000031.1 GCA_002427535.1 Mageeibacillus sp. UBA5438
GATCGTCTACGATGACATCAAGGCAAAACGAGATGAGAACGGAATCGTCACGATGGGGATAAAGGAGTTTCTTGGGGATGAGGACAGTTTGGGGTTTTAGAAAATTTCGCCTTATCCGGTCACCTAAAATCAAATCAAAAATAAAAGACCAGGGATCATTCCTCCTCATTATGACACAAACGCTTTTTGGGTCTCGCACTTTCCCTACATTTTGAGCGAACTACTCACTATTCCTTGTGAGAGCTTACGAATTTTCTAAACTATGCAGTAATTCTATTGATTATGCGTAAATATGCGCTATTATTGTAATAATTATTAAATATTTTGCATTTGGAGTAAAAAATGGCTGACGACATCAAGAAAATCGTACTCGCATATTCCGGAGGCTTAGACACCTCCGTCATTATGACCTGGCTCAAAGAACATTATCCGGAAAGTGAAATCATTGCTGTCTCAGGCGATGTGGGACAAGGCGATGAACTGGAAGGTCTGGAAGAAAAGGCCTTAAAGACAGGCGCTTCCAAACTCTATATCGAGGAACTAAAGGAAGAATTTGTCACCGACTACATCTACCCCACATTAAAGGCTGGTGCCAAATACGAAGGCGAATACCTCCTGGGCACTTCCTTTGCCCGACCGATCATCGCGAAGCGACTGGTGGAAATCGCCATGGCAGAAGGCGCCGACGCCATCTGTCACGGTTGCACCGGAAAGGGCAACGACCAAGTACGCTTCGATCTCACGATCAGGGCCTTTGCCCCCGACATGAAAATCATCGCACCCTGGCGCGTCTGGGACATCCGCTCAAGAGACGACGCCATCGACTACGCCGAAAAACACCAGATCCCATTGAAGATCAGCCGCGAAACCAACTACTCCAAAGATAAAAATATCTGGCATCTCTCTCACGAGGGCATGGACCTCGAAAGCACTGAGAACGAACCCGATTACAACAAACCCGGTTTTCTGGAAATGTGTGTGTCACCGGAACAGGCACCCGACGAGCCAAGCTACGTCAGCATTTCCTTCCTACAAGGTATCCCCGTTGCCGTCGATGGGCAAAAGCTTCCTCCTGTTCAATTAGTTCAACGCTTAAATGACATCGGCGGCAAAAACGGGATCGGCCTGTTAGACATCGTTGAGAATCGCTTAGTCGGTATGAAAAGCCGCGGCGTCTACGAGACACCCGGCGGAACCCTGCTTTACAAAGCACACGAAATATTGGAAAGCATTACGCTCGACAAAGAAACATTGCAATTCAAACAGCAGATCGCCCAACGCTACGCGCAACTCGTCTACAACGGACAGTGGTTCACGCCGCTTCGGGAAGCACTCGACGCCTTTGTCGACGAGACCCAACAAATGGTCACCGGCGAAGTCAAATTAAAACTCTACAAAGGCAACACAATCAACGCCGGTGTCTCATCCCCCTACTCGCTTTACGACCCCGAGCTTGCCACATTCAACGAGGATACCGTGTACAACCAAAACGACGCCACCGGTTTCATCTCGCTTTACGGACTGCCCCTCGAAGTGCGCGCCCGCATGTTGGCCAAAACACAAAAAACCACAAAGGATAACGAAAAAGCATGGAAAAACTCTGGAAAGGGCGAAGCGACGCAGAACTCAACCGCGCCGCTCACGATTTTAACGCTTCCATCCACATTGACCAGAAACTATACGAAGAAGACATCTTAGGCTCCATCGCGCACGCCGTGATGCTCGGTGAAACGGGCATCATCAAGGTGGGGGAATCCCACCTCATCGTGGCAGGATTAAAAGCAATCCTCGCGGATATCAAAAGCGGGGAACTGGTTATCGACCCCACAAGTGAAGACATCCACAGCTTCATCGAAATCACACTCACCGAGCGTATCGGCGACATCGGCAAACACCTGCACACAGGAAGAAGTCGAAACGATCAGGTGGCGCTCGATTTTCGCATGTACATCCACCGCAGGCTCCAAAAAATCGACTATTCTCTTCGATCTTTGATTCTCACCTTTGCCGAGATTGCCGAAGCCCATACAGAAACGATCATGCCGGGCTACACGCATCTGCAGCGCGCTCAGCCCGTGACCTTCGGGCACTATCTCATGGCCTATGCCGCCATGTTCCTGCGCGACATTGAGCGCATCGAGGACGCCGAAAAACGCTTACTTGTTTCCCCTTTGGGCGCGGGTGCTTTAGCCGGAACCACACATCCCATCGACCGCAAAATGACACAGCAACTACTGGGCTTTCAAAAGATCGCCCAAAACTCCATTGACGCTGTCTCCGACCGAGACTTCGCGATCGAGACAGCCTTCATCCTGAGCCTCATCATGGCGCATCTGTCACGATTATCAGAAGAGATCATCTTGTTCAGCTCCTGCGAATTTGGATTTCTCTCCCTTTCTGAGCAATTTTCCACCGGATCAAGCATCATGCCGCAAAAGAAAAATCCTGACATCGCGGAACTATCTCGCGGAAAAACAGGAAGAGTCTACGGTTCGCTCATGGCGCTCTTGACCCTTATCAAGGGGCTGCCTTTGGCCTACAACAAAGACATGCAAGAAGATAAGGAACTCCTCATCGACGCGCTTGACACCGTTTCGGCTTGTCTTCCCTTAACATGTGACATGCTGTTGTCCATGACCGTTCATAAAGAACGCATGTTAAAAGCCGCCGAAGAAGGCTATTTGAATGCCACCGATTGCGCGGATTACCTGTCGAAGAAGGGCATGCCCTTTCGCGAAAGCTATGAATTGACGGGGAGGATCGTCGCCTACGCCCAAGAACAGGAAAAAGTTTTAGAAGAGCTATCGTTAGACGAATATCAAGTATTCTCACCACTGTTCGAAGAAGACATCTTTCATGCCATCACCCTCATTGAATGCGTCAAGGCGAGAAAATCGGAGGGCGGCACCTCCCCTGAATCCGTTATGACGCAAATCGGAGAAGTAAGAGATCGGTTGACGGATCGGAATCATTCGAATGTAATCGAACAATTGGCCTAATAGTTAAATAATTCCAATTAAATCGAAAGAAAATGAAATTCTCACAATTATTCGAAACCATTCGAATAATTGTGTTATTATAAAGCTGTCAAGCGAGGAGAGAATGATGTTTAAACGTGATCATTATTTAAACAAGCTCATTGAATTTCAAGACAGCGAGTTTGTGAAAGTCATCACGGGCGTGCGCCGATCGGGAAAATCCTTTCTTTTGACTCAGTTTTATCAACACCTTGAACGCTCCGGTCACGGGGAGCGCGTGATCTTTTTGAACTTCGAACATCCTGATACCTTTCCCCTGCACCAAGCCGACGCGCTTTACGCGTACATCAAAGAGAACTTAGGCGATCGCCGTCAAGATGAAAAAATCTATTTTCTTTTTGACGAAATACAAGAGGTCGACGGGTGGCAAAAACTGATCAACGGCCTGCGGGTTGCCTACCATTGTGACATCTACATCACCGGATCCAATGCCAATCTACTCTCGGGAGAACTGGCCACATACCTCTCTGGCCGCTATGTCGAAATCCATGTATTTCCCTTTTCGTTTTCAGAATTGTTGCTCCTTCATCATGCGGAACATCCGCGAGACAAGCAGGCGTTGTTTGAGGACTACATGCAATACGGGGGGTTCCCTCCCGTCGCATTACTGGAGAATGACGCCCTCAAACAAGATGTGTTGAAAGGGATCTACGACAGCATCATCTTAAAAGATGTCTCTTTACGAGGACAGGTCGCAAACATCAACGTCCTTCTCAAAATCGCTTCATACCTGATGGACAATGTCGGCAACATCGTATCCACCAATCGTATGGTCAAATATCTTAATGCAACCGGTTCCAAAACGAGCTTTGACACGGTGGATAAATATCTGAGGCTCTTGGAAAACGCCTACGCTTTTTACCATGTTGTCCGCTATGACATACGAGGTAAAGAACGCTTGAAAACCAATGGCAAATATTACAGCGTTGATCCGGGACTCCGCAACAGTGTCATCGGTCGACCCGATACGAACCTTGGCTCGCAAATTGAGAATATGGTTTTTCTCAAACTGCTGCAATCAGGCTATCAGGTGTTTGTCGGCAAATACGATGAACGCGAAATCGACTTTGTCTGCTTCAAAAACCGTGACGTGAAGTATGTCCAGGTTGCCTATCAGATACCCTCCGGCTCTGATCGCGAACTCCAAAACCTGCTCTTGGTACGCGACAACTACGAGCGCATCATTGTAACACTTGACTTTGCCGCGGTCGGGACGAGAGAAGGCGTGAGCATCATCCATCTATTTGATTTTTTAGAACAAACGCTTTAAGCTCACACATCGGGATCCTCTCAGATCCATCTGCTAAAATAAACAATATCCTAGATATAAATTTACTGAATAGAGAGGCATGGTCCATGCAATATCGTTTAGCCACCGTCGAAGACATCCCCGCCGTTGAGGCACTGCAAAAAAGATACCATGTCAGCACCATTTCAGATGAAGACCGCCCGGACGGCTTTGTCACCACGCTTTTCACCCCCGAGCAATTTCAATCGCTCATCGAAGATGAACAGGGGTTGAGCATCGCCGTCGATGAGGGGAAGGTCGTAGGCTACGCCATGGCCGCCTCCTGGGATTACTGGTCCGCCTGGCCTTTATTCCGGCACATGATAGGAGACCTGCCGACCATCGAGTACCTGGGGGAGAAACTCTCCACCGAAAACTCCTACCAGTACGGCCCCATCTGCATTGACAAGGCGTATCGGGGGACTAAAGTACTGCCCAATCTTTTTGAATTTTCAAGACGCTCCATGATGGATCGCTACCCGATCATGGTCACCTTCATTAACCAGATCAATCCCCGGTCCCTAAAGGCCCATGTCGACAAGCTGAAAATCGACATTGTGAAGCCCTTTGTTTTTAACAACAATAATTACTACGCCTTAGCCTATGACATGACGGTCAAAACGGCCGGATCGACCCTCTGACCGCCGATCGATCATGTTTAGCTGGGTCAACTTTCTCACCTATGTGACGGTCACCTCGGCCACCCCCGGCCCGAACAACATCCTGTCCATGAATAACGGCGGGCAGTTGGGCTTGAAAAAATCCTATCGCTTTAATTTAGGCATTTTTGTCGGCTTCTTCATCGTGGCTTTTGGAACCACGATGTTAAGCCACTCCCTCCACGCCGCCCTGCCGGTCATTAAGAAGCCCATGCTCATCTTGGGCGCGCTCTATTTACTGTATTTAGCCTGGACCATTTTCAGGTCCTCTGAGATTGAAAAAAAGGCGACGAAAGCAAAATTCATATCGGGATTGTTACTGCAGTTTATTAACCCACAAAGCTATCTCTACTCTTTGGCATCTATGGAAGCCTTTGTCTTGCCCTATTACCAAGGCAATATTCCGGCCATTACGGGTTTCGTCCTCATCCTCACCACGATTGTTGTCTTATTCACGCTGGCGTGGGCAATGTTCGGCCAATTGTTTCACGCGCTTTTTACGCGCTACCGAAAAATCACGAACAC
>DIRK01000032.1:0-2168 GCA_002427535.1 Mageeibacillus sp. UBA5438
AAAAAGATAACAATCCATCTCAGAACTACCAATAAACGAGGGGGATCACATGAAGAAAATACTTGTCACAGGATGTCTCGGACAAATCGGAACAGAACTCACATTGCATTTCAGAGAGCTCTACGGAAAAGACAATGTTATTGCCACCGCACGCCGCCTGAAGGAGGGTAACGACCTTTCTGAATGCGGCTATTTTGAGCTTGTCGATGTCTTGGAGATCGATCGGCTCGCGGCGATCTGCGATCAATACAAGATCAATACCATTGTCCATTTGGCGGCGATCTTGTCCGCGGTCGGAGAGCAAAACCCGCAGATGACCTACGACATCAACATGAACGGACTGTTCAATGTGTTAGAAGTCGCGCGCGAAAGAAACATTCAGGTCATCACACCAAGCTCCATCGCGGCCTTTGGGCCTTCGACGCCTCAGGACAACACGCCGCAGGACACGATTCAACGGCCAAACACCATGTACGGTGTCACCAAGGTCGCCGGAGAACTCCTCTGCGACTACTACCACACACGCTTTGGGGTTGACACCCGCGGCATGAGACTGCCGGGACTCATCTCCCATAAAGCACTGCCCGGCGGCGGCACCACCGACTACGCCGTCCACATCTACTACGACGCTTTGAGAAAAGGCGCCTACGAAAGTTACATCGGAGAAGGCACCCGCATGGACATGATGTACATGCCCGACTGCCTCACCGCCTTCACCCAGCTCATGGAAGCTGATCCCGCAAAGCTTATTCACAGAAACGCGTTTAACATCACGGCAATGAGCATCGCGCCCGAGGATATCGCAGCTTCCATTAAAAAACATATCCCTGACTTCACACTCACCTACGATGTCGATCCCATCCGCCAGGCCATCGCCGACTCATGGCCCAACTCCATGGACGACTCCTGTGCCCGTGAGGAATGGAACTGGTCCCCTGAATATGACCTTGATGCCATGACCGCGGATATGTTGAAGGAATTGAAACTGAAACTCTGATAGCCCGATTCAAATCAAAGTAAGAAGTAAATTGGGTCCTGCCGCGTTTTCGCGGCAGGACCCAATTTATCTCACTTCATCCAATTAAAATTTACGCGTGATCGTGATCCTGGCAAATCGATCCCGTGGACACAAGTTCACCCTTTAGGAATCCTTCGGCCGCTTTTTTCGCGTCACCCTCAGCACCGACCACAACTTCAATCCCATGCTCATTAAAGATGTCGACCGCCGCTTGCCCCATGCCGCCCGAGATAATCACATGGACTCCCAGATCGTGGAGAAACTTCGGCAAGAAGCCCGGCTTATGGCCCGGATTCGGCACCGAATCGGTTTTGACAATCTCCTGGCCCTCCGCCTCAAACAGATTAAAATTCTGACAATGACCAAAATGCCCTGTTACCTTGTCACCTTCACTTGCGACTGCAATCTTCGTCATACGCTTATTCTTTGTCCCTTCTAAAAAGTCTGAAAATTCTGTGACCCAGTCAGCTTCCAAGTACTCAATCTGACCCGCGTCCGCCGCTTCGGCGATCTTCGGATCAATCGGCATCCTCGCGATGACATCCAGGTGATGTTTACCCGCGATCTCCTCTAAATGACTGTCGCCGAAAATATTATAATGCTTCCCGTTATCCGGGCACTCGAAATACGCCATATTCTCCACGATACCCAACACAGGAATATTCATCATGGCGGCCATATTCACCGCCTTTTCCACGATCATGGAGACAAGTTCCTGCGGTGAGGTAACCACCACAATGCCGTCCACCGCGATCGACTGGAACACCGTCAAGGGGACATCCCCTGTCCCCGGAGGCATATCGATGAACATGTAATCAATGTCATGCCAGATCACATCCGTCCAAAACTGCTTCACCACGCCGGCAATCAAAGGGCCTCTCCAGATCACAGGATCGGTATCTTTTTGAAGCAAAAGGTTCATCGACATCACATCGATGCCCGTCCAACTCCTCACCGGAAACAACCCTAACTCGTTGCTTTTTGCCCGCTCATCCATACCGAACATCTTCGGGATCGAAGATCCTGTCACATCGGCGTCCATGATCGCGACGCGATAACCCTTGCGGCTCATGGCGACAGCCAAAAGCGAAGTCACAAGCGACTTCCCCACGCCCCCCTTACCGCTCACCACGCCAATCACTTTTTTGAC
>DIRK01000032.1:2351-3535 GCA_002427535.1 Mageeibacillus sp. UBA5438
GCTCAGCTCATGCAGTTTTTCCGAAAAATCAATCGGCTGCTCTTTTCTGTCCGCGCATTCTTCCATGCAGGCTGCGCAATCTTGATTACAATTCTCACTCATCGCTTTTGCTCCGCTATCTATTAGATTATGAGGGTAGTACCGGTCGACAAATAGTCGATCCTGTCACCCATTTTCTCTTTCAAACGCTCATAAGGCGTAATCCCCGTACAATGCCCCGTATAGTACTTAGCTCCTGTTTCAAGCAAAATCTTGGCAATATGGTCAATCTCGGGGAAACTATCGTGATCCTCTTCACTTTTTGACAAATGAAACCCACCCAAGACGACATCCGGGTAGCGCCCCTTGAGCTCGTAAAAATGCTTCACAATATTGACGATACCGTTATGCGCACAGCCCGTCAAAAGCACCATCTTGCCCTCGTCTTCAATCACGAGATTCTGCTCATGCAAGAAGGTATCGTCAAGGACCTCACCCGCTTGTTCCATCAGGAGATCACGGTTGGAGGCGGGAAGCGCTTCCACATGGGAGACATTTGAAAATACACGAATACCGCGTGTAATCGTGAAGCGATCCGAGGTCAAAACAATCCGGCGATTATCTTGAATCGACGGATCGATCCCGATGTCACGCAAAGAGCCGTCTTCATGTCTCGCGTAGTACTTTTCAAAGCCCAAAGGATGAATGAAAACCTCCGCTTGGTCATTCAACTCAAAAAAGCGATGAAGCCCTCCGCCGTGGTCGTAGTGACCGTGGGAAATGATGAGAAACTCCACCCCTGACAAGTCCACCCCCATTTTTTGGGCATTTTCGGCAAACAGGCCGCTTGCGCCCGTGTCAAACAAGAGCTTGTGTCCCAGTGCTTCAATATAGAGACTGAGACCGTGTTCACAGCCGAGATCCTCAGGGATCGCCGTATTTTCGAGTAAGGTTTTAATCAACATCGCTCAGTCCTCATTTCCAAGTAATAGGTCCATGGTCTTTTCATAGATCGCCTCGACCGCCTGCCCAGAGGGACAGTCTTTCTCGACGATGGTCTTCCCTTCGTTAATCGAGCGCACGGCTTCTTGGTCAAAGGGAATGAGTCCGACAAAATGCAGGTTTTGTGTTTGGCAGAAATCTTCTATTTTGTCTGTCGTTTCCCGGTTTACATCGTATTTATTCACACAGACCGCGATCTTCAC
>DIRK01000032.1:3754-6447 GCA_002427535.1 Mageeibacillus sp. UBA5438
GAGGGCTCCGCGACAATGAGCACCATGTCCACGCCGCTCAAAGACGCAATCACGGGGCAACCAATGCCGGGGGATCCGTCAATGATCGCGAATTCCTTTTCAACGGCCCCCTCGCGCATTCTTTTCTTCACTTCGGCCACCAACAGTCCCGAAGTACCCTTGCCCATTTTCAGTTGGGCGGTTGAGAATACGCGGTCTTCCTCTTTATATAACATGAGTTGACCGGCCGCGTCGGGCACCATCGTGACAGCCTCCACAGGACAGACAAATGCGCATACCCCGCAGCCTTCACAGGCAAAGGGGTCAACCGTATACACCTCTTTTGGCAAAATGGAGTGAAAGCGACAATGCTCGTAACAGATCCCGCAGGCGATGCAAAGATCCGGATCAATGGATGCGAGCGGCAGTGCAAAGAAATCTTCTTTTAAAGGGGCTTTCTTTTCGCCTGTAATCAGATGCAGGTTGGGTGCGTCCACGTCGCAGTCCGCATATGTTTTGGCTTCGGCTAAGTGAATGAAGGCACTTGCGACGGTCGTTTTTCCTGTTCCGCCCTTGCCGCTTAAGATAAGTAACTGTTTCATACGGCGGCCGCCTTTCGTGTGGCTTTAAGGAGTGAGGCAAAAAGTTGCCTATACCCCTCATCGACGCGTGAGACGATCTCTCCGTTGGAATTGATAAGCCCGAGCTTTTCATCGAAGGGGATGCGACCGATGATCGGGATCCCATGTTCCATGGCATAGATTTCAGAAGGATTTTCGCCCTCCTGACATTTATTTAAGATGACGCCAAAAGGTTTTTTCATAAGCGCCACCAGCTCATGCACCATCTGGAGGTTGTGCGCGCCAAACAAGGTAGGCTCCGCGACCAGCAGGCAGAAATCCGCCCCCTTGATCGTTTCCATGACAATGCAGGCGGTGCCGGGCGGCCCGTCAATGAAGATGTCTCGCTCTGATTCAAGGGCTATTTCCTCTAACAGCCGATCGACAATGGGGATACCTGAAACCTCTCCCGTATTCATAATGCCCGTATGGACAAAAACATCTTCCGAGATGCCGCGCTCGATAGAACCGATCGCCTTGTCCTTTTCAGAGAGTGCGTCTTCGGGGCAGACGAGTACACAGCCGCCGCAGGAGTGGCAGATTTCTTCGAAGACAAGCAGTTGGTCCTTGATATACGCTAGTGCGTTAAAGGCACAAAAGTCGACGCAGGCACGACATCCGGTGCATCGATCCTGATCGACCACGGGCATTTTGACCGTGATGGCTTCCTGCTCGATCTTTTCCGGTTTGAAAAATAAGTGACCGTTCGGCTCTTCGACGTCGCAGTCAATGTAGTAGGAGCCTTCTGAAACAGAGGCCAGATTGACGGACACGAGCGTTTTGCCCGTGCCCCCCTTGCCGCTTAATACCGCAATTTTCATGGTTTATCAGTGTCCGTGAAGTCCGGCGTGGATGTCATCTAAGGGAGACAGTTCGCCCGCCAGGTAGCGTTCAATATTTTGTTTGACCGATGACCCTTCAGTCTTATAGATGTCAATATGGGCTGTTTTGATAACATCCGCGGCGTTTTGTCCCATGCGAGGGGCAAGAAACACATCGGGTTTTTGATCGACCACCAGCTGTGCCGCGCGGATACCGGCGCCTCCGGCGCTTCTTGCCGCTGTGTTAAACACAAAAAGATCTTCTTTTGTTTCCGTATCGTGGATAAGGTAGTACGGCGCGCGGCCGAAAGAGTCGTTGACTTTGACTTCATCGATATTGCTGTCAACCGGTATGGCTATTTTCATGGGATGCTCCTGTTTCTATTCTTTGTTTTTCTTGGTAGTTCAAAATGGCGGCCCTGAGCGCGCCGACGCCTAAAAGCGAGCAATGGATCTTGCTTTCGGGCAAGCCGTCGAGTGCTTCGACGACGTCATCGTCAGAGATTTTCAGGGCTTCGTCTAATGTCTTGCCTTTGGCAAGTACTGAGGTCATGCTCGATGTCGCAATGGCTCCGCAGCAACCGAATACCAGGTAGCTGATATCCGAAATCTTGTTGTCTTCTACCTTCAGGTACATGACAAGGCAGTCGCCGCAGGAAGGATCGCCGACCGTCCCCTCCGCGTCCGCGTCGGGCATGGTGTGAGCGTTTCTTGGACTCATGAAATGGTCGATGACTTTATCTGAATACATCGTTATCTTGGCCGGCCGTGGCGTCCGCGTCCATGTCTGTAACAGTTCGGGCCGCAGACGTTATCGTCGTCACACAGTCGGTACTCGCCTCCTTCAATCAGCAGTACTTTACCGTTGACAAGGGCGTCCGCAATTTTCGAACGCGCTTTGGCGTAGATGCTCTGCACGGTCGTGCGCGCGATATTCATCTGACGCGCGCATTCTTCTTGCGTGAATCCCAAAAGGTCAATGAGGCGGATCGCCTCATATTCGTCGACCGTCATAAAGACGCGCTCACGCGAGCCCGCCCCGACACCGAGTGGGCCGAAGCGATCGATTGCAGGCATCTGACATACCCTTCTTCGTTTCATGGGTCTGGCCATATACTTTACCTCGAGCAACAGTAGAGGGTAACCGGCGTTTGTCGGTTACCCTCGTCTAGTCTACTCTTCTTCCAGTTGTTTGGCGATCAGGTCGAGGCGTTCAGTTAAGATTTCTCTTTCTTCCTCGAGCATCTCGCGTTCACTCATTTCGTCTTCCGGC
>DIRK01000032.1:6629-10512 GCA_002427535.1 Mageeibacillus sp. UBA5438
CCGTAGCCGTAGCCCCTACCGGGGCCTCCTCCAAAAAAACCGCGTCGGTAGCCGCGGCGCATACCGTAACCCGGACGGCGGAAGCGTCGGCCGAACATCGGACGACCCTCAGCTCCGCAGGGACCCATGCCCCAACCGCTCATCGGGCCATACCCTATAGGGCCTGTTCCATCTCTTCTTGGCATCTTGTTCACCTCCTTGGGTGTTAATTATTGTTGTTGACTTATGTCAGTAACTAAGAACAGCCTACACCCATTAATGACCTATGTCAATAACATCCATTTCATCATACCTGATGGGAGCCTGGTTTAACATTTCGTGAACCAAATCGTACGAGGAGATATTCTGGTTTGACAATTACATTATCTTGTTTAATTAGATTTTATATAGGTAATACTTAATTGTTTATTCTATTATATTGCATTTTCTGTTTTCACATGCTATGATAAGCAGGACTTAAATAGTCATCACAAGCGTGACATGTCGTGGATGCCTCTTCTTGGATTTGTGCCTTGGCTGATGGAGAGATTAGCGAAGACCTCCAAATTCAACGGACTCGCACAGAACCATTCACACGATTTCATCGAACTTTTCAATGATCGGATATCCGATCCCATAGTTGCGATTGATCCCATTTTTGCTTTGTCAGATAGGGTTCCTTTTGGGGTCCCAATTTTACCGGCGCTAAACCTAGAAAGCATGTCGCCATGAATAAAATACTTGAACGCTCGATTCAAATAATGACTTGGACCATGATGACAGTCCTCGTCATTGTCGCAGCGCTTACCGTGGGTGTGCGGCTGGTTGGCTTGACCCCCTACGTCGTGGTGAGCGGGAGTATGGAGCCTGTCTTTCCGACGGGCTCCATTATCTATGTGCAAAAAGTGGACCCTCAGACGATCGAGGTGGGCGATCCCATCACCTTCCGCATGCGAGAAGGAGACTATGTCGCGGTTCACCGCGTCTATGACATCCGGGAAGAAGAAAATAGTTTTATCACAAAGGGCGACCAAAACGACGCCGTGGACGGTTCGCCTGTCAACTATTCGGATGTGATCGGAGCACCCCGCTTCATGATCCCTAAAGCGGGTTTCATCTACCGGGCGATCACCTCATCTCCGGGGCGGTATCTCTTTTTGGGGCTTGTCGCCCTGACCATAGCCTTTATGTTCGCATCCGACTACTTCAAAGAGAAAAACACAAAGATGAAAACCAAGGGGGATCCGGACGCAAGTCTGTTCATATAGAAAACGATCCGAAATTTGTTCAATCAGGAGGAACAAAACATGAGAAAGAACGCAATCGCAATCGCCGTGGCTCTCACAGTCATTTTGGCGGTCGGTCTGCTGAGTACCCTCGCGTACTTCACAGACAAGAAGGAAGTCACCAACACGTTCACGGTCGGAAATCTTGCAATCGGCCTGACAGAACCTGGTTTCGTAGCGGAATCAAAGCTTCTTCCCGGTACGGAAATCCCGAAAGATCCGACCGTGAAGCTGCTTGAGGGAAGCGAAGATGCCTACATTTTCATGCAGATCGTCTATGGAGGAAACATCATGAACTTCCTTGACGCGATCAGTGTGAACACGAACTGGAAACTTGTGACAGGCCGAACAGATCTTTACGTCTATGCTCCCGGTGGAACAACTGGAGTTGTAACGGCCGGAACATCACTTCCCGCACTATTCTCGCAAGTGGGCGTAAAACAGGGCTTGGATGGCGCCTCATTTACGGGTTTTAGCGCCGCAAATGACAAGATCACGATCAAGGCATTTGCCCACCAGGCATATATCAATGGCGCACTTGACTACACGACGGCCGAAAACGCAGCCAAAGTACAGCTTCCCTAACAGCTGATGCTGATCACAAACAGAAGGAGACAAATAAATGAAAAAACAATCGATCATTATGAGCGTCCTCGCGATCGCGATCGCTTTATCCTTCCTCGGAACATTGGCTTACTTTACGGCCGAGGAAGACGCTACCAACAAGATCACGATGGGAAATGTTGCCATTACCTTAAGTGACAAGACGCAGAGCGGCGAAGTGTACATCCCATTTCCCGAGGAGGGCCTCGCTGCGATGCCGGGCGATGAGATCTCAAAATCCGTCCATGTCAAAAACAGCGGCGACAACGATATATGGGTGCGCGTTAGATTGACGCCCTCGCTGACCCCTGCGATCGAAGGTTATGCGAGCCTTATCACCTGGGATGCGAACACAATCAATTTCAGCCAATCGGGGGACTGGTATTACTACAACGGTAAGGTCACCCCGGATGGGATTACGACAAACCTTATCGAAAAAGTGATGTTTGATGCGGCGATGGGCAATGATTATCAAGATGCGGTGTTTGCACTGAAAGTAGAGGCCCAGGCGGTGCAGGCCGACAACAACGGTACGACCGCGCTTACTGCCACAGGCTGGCCGACGTCTTGATCGTTCTTCAAGAAAGATGCCAATCTCTCTTGAAGACAGTGAAAGGGTGTGAGTATGAACTCAACAAGTAGAACTTACCAAAGGTATCTTGTTATATTTCTTTGTTTGGTTCTGGCCCTTGCGATCGCGTTGCCCATGAATCCTGTGCGCTCAGTACGAGCCGATCCCGGCATTGAAAGCGAGGACACAGAAGAAACAGACGATGATCTCCCGCCGGAGGAAAATCCCCCGCAGGAGACCACCGAATCGGCGCCTTCGGAACCGACCGATGAACCCGAGAAGGATCCCGAAGACGACTTACAAGAACAGGATACACCAGACGACGAGGAGGAAGTCATTGAAATTCCGCCGGCCGTCAACCGGACCGATGCCGGGCCTCTCCTTAACCCGGTCATACCCCCTATGCCGCGGATGTCGCGCTTGTCAGGTACAGCCGTCCCGGATGGATTATTCCTTTCGAAAACGGCCCACTGGGATACAAACGGCGAGAAGGTCGAAATTGAACTGGAAGTATTCACCTCAGGGGGGGTGTCAACCACGGTAGAAGCAATCCCGACCGATATCTGCCTTGTCCTTGACCAATCAGGCAGTATGACTAGCAGTTTCGGAAGCACAACACGCCAGGCAGCGTTAAAGGAAGCGGTGACGCGTTTCATCGGATCCGTGCGAGATCATTCAGCGGCGCATAACAATGTGAATCACCGAATTGGCATCGTGACTTTCGCGGCAAACGCCAGCACAAAGCTGAATTTGAGTAACGATTACGCGGCAGCGCTTAACATCATCATCGGTCTGGGGACGCCTTCAGGCGCGACGAACGCGCAGGCGGGCATGTCCAATGCCGTGTCTGTCATGGGCACTGCGACGCCCGGCCGAAACAGAATCGTCATCATGTTCACAGACGGTGTTCCGACCACAGGCAATGCCTTTAGCGTCAGTGTGGCCGATGGCGCCATTGCGCACGCGAAGACGCTGAAGGATCGAAACTGCACGGTCTATTCGGTGGGAATATTTGACGGGGCAAACCCCGATGTTATGTATGGCGACAGCGGTCATTACACGAATTTCGACCAATATAGCGACGGCAGTGCGAATTCCTATTGGGAAAAGAAGGTGAGTGGTTCAAGCGCTACGACGGCCGTTGTGGAGCCGCCCGCTGCGAACCGTTATATGAACCTGTTGTCATCCAACGCATCCCACGCCACCGGCACAGGCCTTGAACGAAAAACAGTCACGGTCACCACGTGGTTAATCTTCTCAACTTACTACGACCGCTTCACGGTGAAAGAAGTACTCGCGAAAGATAAAACGGGCTACTACCTGAGCGCTAACAACCCCGATGCGTTGGATGACATCTTTGAGAGTATTTCACATACGATCGAAGCTCCTGCCATCCCATTGGGTGTGGAGACGATTATTCGCGATGTCGTGGCGCCTCACTTTA
>DIRK01000032.1:10821-12732 GCA_002427535.1 Mageeibacillus sp. UBA5438
TGCGGTCAATGTCACGGGCTTTGATTTCAACGCAAATTTCGTGACCCAAACCCCGAAAGGTTCATCAACAGACGATTACGGGAGGAAGCTTATTATTAAATTTTCAATCATTCCGGATCCGAGCTTTTTCGGCGGTAATGTCGTTGACACGAACGTAGGGACAAGCGGGGTCTATTCATCTGACGGGACAACGCTTGTGGCGCCTTTTGGGGTCCCCCATGTCGATGTTCCTTTAAATTTTGAGATCATGGAGGGAGCGGTACAAAAGGTATACCTGGGAAACCCCGTCGATGTCGCAAATGCGATTTACTTTGAGACAGGCGGACCTATCCCCTACCAGCCGGACGGATCAAATAATGACCATGTAGACATTCGCTATGACGTCTACGATGAAGCCGGCACAACCCTCATCGGTTCGTGGCTGATCCCCGCCGGCACCTCAGCGTCCGGGGGTTCGTGGTCCGGCGCGATGGTCGTGCCCTCAGAGGATAAGACGGTTTACAAGATTAAAGTGACGGTCGATCCGATTTATGTAGGCCTTTACGGAGCTGAAACAAAAGAGACCGACTTCACAGTGTACCGTTATCGGCCGGTCATTGAAACGAAGGATGAAACCCTCTATCTGGGGCAGACGACGAGCATCCTCCCCACGACGTACCTCCATTATGAGCATGTGGGCTGGAAGTGTACCGATAATGCGGACAGTACGGGTATTTCAGGTATTGAGCCGCAGTTGACACTATCGCCGCAGTATCTGTCCGGGACGGTTCCCGGGGACCTGACTTCCTATGCGCCCCAAGAGGACTCTGAGTTCAAGGTGCAAGTTTTGTGGAGCAATACCAGCTGGCCTTCGTTGCCCCAGAACGTTGATGTCTCCGACGCCTGCTGGTTGAAACGCGACACAGAGATTACGGAGAAGGGGACAAACCCGGATTTCAAATTGCCGTTTTGGATCTTGGTGAAAACATGTTCCATCACGGTGGTCAAAGAACCGAAAGCCGGTACGGCGATCAGTGATTATGAGTCTTTCATGATCGATGTGTCGGACTCGCAGGGTCGCAGCTGGCGCCTGCGCGTTACAAGTGGCGAGACGTCCATGCTCACGGGACTACCCATCGGTCATTACACCGTGACGGAGGACAAAGTGTGGTCGTGGAAGTACAAAGACGTGATCACTCCGTCCGGCGGGCATGTGACGCTTGCGCCGAATCAAGATCAGGACCATGCGGCGGTGCTTGTGACAAACGAGAAGACGATTCACCAGTGGATCACGGGTGAATCATTTGTCAAGAACCTTTTCCAAGGTTTGGCCGATTAGGAGGTGAACCATGAAACGAATGAATAAAAGAACGCTCGTGATGGTGTCAATCCTCGGCTTGATGGTGCTGGCCATAGCGCTGCCCCTGACTTTAGGTTTTTTGACATCTACACCGCACGCGCTTGAGAATCAATTTTCGAAGCCTTATGTTCCCCCGGTCATTGTGGAGGCGTTCGATGGCGAGACGAAGTCTGCCATCCAGTTCAAAAACAACGGCAATGTCTCCGCTTATATCCGCGCGGCGCTTGTGATCCAGGTAAAAGCGAAAGTAGGGGACGGAGGGGGCATCCTGGCGTACAATCCTGTGTCCGGGACCGATTTCACGCTGTCGTCTCTGGGCAGTGACTGGTTCAAAAAGGGCGATTATTACTACTACAAGTACCCGGTTGCTCCGGGCAATTCTACCCAAGTCATGTTCTCACAAATCAAGGCGTTAAAAATGCCGATCAAAACCGTTCGGGGCATCGACTATTACCTGAATGTAGATGTGGCGGTGCAGTCGATTCAGTCGTTGCCTGCCGCAGCGGTTCAACAGGCTTGGTCGGTCACGGTCGGAACCGGTGCCGTTTTGGCACCGACACCCTAAAGGAGGT
>DIRK01000012.1:0-5766 GCA_002427535.1 Mageeibacillus sp. UBA5438
CTGCCGGTGCTGACATGATCGCGGTAGAAAATAAGCAATTCATCCGCGCGGCGTCCGATGGCCGCCTTTTGCAGTTTTGACCGGATGGTAAGGTTGTGCCCGATAAGCGCGGTGAGCGCGTCTTTTGATCCGCTGGACAGCGCGTCCAAATACAAAACGGCGTAGTCGTAAAGCGAGGTTTGGCTGCGCAGCCACGATTTTGAAAAATAAGGAACACCGGCGTCGTCTAAGGTCACGGGCACCGCAAATTTCAATTCACGAAGATCCGAGGTACGGGCCCTGATCCACCAGATCGAGGCTTGCTCCGGCTTAGGACTCATTTTCGTGTCCGTTTTATTCGCGTGGCTTCGAATAACGCCGCTCTCCGTCTCTGTCGCGCGGGCAAACGAAGTGATCGTGCCGGGGAGACAATCCGCTAAAAAGTTTACATATTGGATGAATTCAGCCTGCGTAATCTCAAGGCGTTGATTTGGGGGAATGGCATTCCAAATGACCGTGCGCTGATCGCCAAAAGCAATCGCAAGCGTCAGCATGCGAACCCACTCGTCCTCACGCAGGTATTTTTCATTTTGCGGCCGCACAAGCACCGGTGAGACGGGGCTTGTGTCCTGAACCTGCGACTCAATACTGTCGGCGCAGGAAGACAAGAGGACGCTTAAGATAAGAAAGAGGGAAATGACCCATCGTCTCATGACTGATTCCTCCCGGAAGCGGCCTCAAACACAATAATTCCGCTTGCGACAGCGGCATTCAGTGAGTTGACCTTGCCGTGAAGCGGGATCGATACGAGAAAATCGCAATGTCCCTTAATCTTTTGCGCGATGCCCTCACCCTCACTACCGATCACGATCGCGATGGGTCCGCCATAATCGGCCTCCTTGTAATGAAGGGTTGCCGCTGCATCGGTGCCAAATATCCAAAAGCCTTGTTTTTTCAGCGCGAGAATCGTATCGGTCAGATTATTGACACGGCAAATCGGCACATGTTCCACGGCGCCCGCGGAAGCCTTGGCAACCGCCGCGTTCAAAGGCACGGCACGGCGCTTGGGGATAACGACCGCATGCACACCCGCCCCGTCCGCAATACGCAAAATAGAACCCAGGTTATGCGCGTCCTGAATATGGTCGAGGAGTAAAAGGAAGGGGGCGATATTTTGAGATTCACAGTGCTCAAGAATGCGATCGAGGTCCTGGTAGTCGTAGGGCGCGATCTCCGCGATGATGCCCTGATGCGCCTGAGTCTCCGCCATGCTGTCAAGTCGGGCGCGGTTTACATAGCTAATAACCGCACCTTGCTTTTGGCATTCATCCGCGAGTTTAGAAAGATCCGACGCGCGCCCTTTCGCGCTTTCCAATAGATACACACGATTAATCGACCGGCCGGCGGCAAGCGCCTCCGCGATGGGGTTTTTCCCCTCCAGTTGAGTTAATGCCGTGTCATTGTCCGCCATTTTGTAATTTCTTTTCTTCCAATTCGGCCATGGCGTATTCGATTAAAGCGATGGCCCGTTCGTTCTTGCCCTGAAGCCAGAGCCAACCGATGAGTGCCTCAAACGCGGTCGCTTTACGGTAGTCCACAAGGTCGCAATGCTTCGAAACACTCGTCGTATGAAAATTGCGCGCCCGCTGCAAAAGATTTCGTTCGCTCGTTGTCAGGTCAAACGCGCCGTCGTTCAATAAAAGTTCCATCAGCTCCGCCTGGCCCTTCGCGCTGACAAACTTGGTCGCCAAGTGGTGGAGCGCGCCGGAGGTCTTCTGGTGGTCGCCTGCAAGCTTTGTGCGGATATAGAGTTCAAACACCGCGTCTCCCACCCAGGCAAAGGTCGAGATGGAGCAATCGTAAAGCGGATCGTCCATCCTTGTCAAAGAGGCAGTACCCGCACGCCCTGGGGGGTATCTTCGATTTTAAAGCCCTTCGCCAATACCTCGTCGCGGATGGCGTCCGCACGCTGGTAATCACGGGCCTCTTTTGCCTTGGTTCTTTCTTCCACAAGCGCCATAATCTCGGAAGGTACGGCTTCCTCTTGTGTATCGGAAGGGTCAAGCCCCAACACGCCAAACAGCTCAATCAGGGTATCGCGCGCTTCAAGCAAGCTCGGCGCTGAAACGTCACCCGATGACGCGGCGGTATTGGCCGCGCGCACAAGCTCAAAGAGCGCGGCGATCGCGTCGGCCGTATTGAGGTCGTCGTCCATCGCGTTTTTCCAGTTGTAGCGACAGGTGGTGAGGGCATCTTGCAATGCTTGTTCTTCTTCTGACTTTGTCGTCTCATCGGGCGCCGTCTTTGCGACAAAGGCCAGATGATCCGCGCTCGATGTGATCCGCTTCCAGCTTGTGACGGTCGCGTCAAGCAGCTCGTCGGAGAAATTGATCGGCATACGGTAATGCGCCTGCAAGATGAAAAAGCGCAGGATGTGGTAGGGGTAACGTTGTGCTAAATCTCTCACGGTAAAAAAATTGCCGCCCGATTTGGACATTTTTTCGTAGTTAATATTGACAAAACCGTTGTGCATCCAGTAGCGGACGAAGGGTTTGCCTGTTGCCGCTTCACTTTGCGCGATTTCATTTTCATGGTGCGGGAAGGTGAGATCCACGCCGCCCGCGTGAATGTCAATCGTCTCGCCTAAGTTGGCAAGGCTCATCGCCGAGCATTCAATATGCCAGCCGGGTCGGCCGTCCCCCCAAGGGCTGGGCCAAAACGGTTCGCCCTCCTTTTTGAACTTCCAAACAGCAAAGTCAAGCGGATTGCGCTTGCTTTCGGTGTCTGACACGCGTTCGCTCGCGCCCGCGATCAGGTCATCCAGGTTATGGCCGGAAAGTTTCCCGTAGGACGGGAAAGTATCGATCGAAAAATAAACACCGTCGTCGGTCACATACGCGTGACCCTTGTCCACAAGGATCTTGACGATCCGGATGATGTCATCGATGGATTCCGTGGCTCTCGGATGAATCGAGGCCCGCAAAATGTTGAGCGCGTCGGCGTCGTGGAAGTACTCCCCGATCATGGTCTCGGCCAGTTCTTTGCTTGTGATCCCTTCCTTGTTCGCACGGACGATCACCTTGTCGTCAATGTCTGTGAAATTTTGGACGTAGGTGACTTGATTCCCAAGCCACAAAAGATAACGCCTGAGCGTGTCATACACAATGAAAGGTCTCGCGTTTCCGATATGGAAAAAATCATAGACCGTAGGTCCGCAGACATAAATCTTAAAATGGCCGCTTTCAAGCGGGGTTAAATCTTCTTTTTGCCTCGTTAACGAGTTATAAATTTTCACGATTTCTCCTCCAGAGAAAAGGAAACCCGAAATGCCGCACCCCTTTTTTGATACCCAGCCTATCGCCAGGTGGGTGCCCTGCGGTGGTCTTAGAATGTCCTCCTAAGAAGGCTTATTCATATTCCACTTCGACTCGGACTCCCCTTCAAAAAATGGTGGTCCAAAAACAGGAGCGCCGCGCATTTCAGGCAGCTTCATGATAACACGATTTTTAGAGCCCTTCAAACGAATAGGTTACAGTTGTCTTGTCACAAAACTCCTGATAAACCGGCGAATGATATAGTATCATAGGGATCGGAAAACATCTGTCGTCCGCTTTTTTTGAGCGCGCGGCAGTTGATTAAATGGAAGTAATCAAGGAGGACGTTATGCCGTCACAGAAAGTATCGGAAGAAAAGCGCACCGCGCTGATCGCCGTTCAGGTCACACCCGAAGAATTCAGAGAATCATTACAAGCCGCTCATCGCAAAAATGCCCGCCATTTTCAGGTGCCGGGATTCAGGAAGGGCAAAGCGCCCTACCCCGTCGTCGTGAGACATTACGGCGAAGGCGTTTTATACGATGACGCGATAGAAATTGCCTTGCCCAAGGCTTATGAAGAAGCCTTAACAGAACATGACATCGCCCCGTTTTCAGACCCTCGCTTCAATGTGAAGGAGATCGGGGGAGAATCAGGCCTGGTGTTCGACGTGGAAGTCGCGCTGAAACCTGCCGTCGAACTTGGAAAATACGAAGGCCTCGAAGCCTATCGTCCGCCGGTTGAAGTCGACGAATCCGAGATCGATGAAAAGATTGAAGTGGCCCGCGGGCGCGTCTCACGCCTCGCACCGGTGAGCGACCGCCCCATCCAAGAAGGCGACCGCGTGACCATCGACTACGAGGGATTTCACAACGACGTGCCCTTTGAGGGCGGACAAGCAAAAGGACACCTTTTGGTGATCGGCTCAGGCTCCTTTATCCCCGGGTTTGAAGAAGGGCTCATCGGCCATGAGGTCGGCGAAGAGATTGATCTTCCCCTGACATTCCCTTCGGAGTATCACGCGGAGGATCTGGCGGGCCAGGATGTTGTGTTTAAGGTCAAGATTCACGAGATCACGGTCAAAGAACTGCCCGAGATCGACGATGAGTTTGTCCGTGACGTCAGCGACACCTGCGACACCTTGGAAGAGTACAGGGCTGAAATCAGGAGCGATTTGGAAGAAGAAAAGAACAAAGAAGCGGACGCCGCCTTTGAACAGAATATTATCGACCTAATCGTCAAAGACAGTACGATTGAACTGTCGGATCTGATCGTGGAAGATGAGGTCGAGCACGCCCTTGAGCGACAGCAGCGTCAGTTTTCCATGTACGGCTTGAATTTTGCGGATTTCCTGTCCTACCAAGGACAATCCATCGCGGACTACCGAAATGAACAAGCCGAGCATGCCCGTAAAGTGATTGAGAGCGCCTGGGTCGTTGAAACCATGCGCCTTAAAGAAAAAGAGCGTTTCGAGCTCAGCGAAGAGGAACTTGAACAGGCCATTTCAGAAGCGGCTGAAAAGCAGGGCGTGTCAACCGAAGTGTTCCGCGAAGAGTATCTGAAGACTGAACACGATGTTGAGCATTTCGAACACGACCAGGAAAACTTAAAATTGTTAAAATGGTTAAAAGAGGTAAGCGTCGTGACCGATGTCGCGCCTGAACAGGAAGTAGTAGAAGACGAGGAAGACGAACAAGAAGAAGAGGTTCCTAGGGAGGAATAACATAAATGGATTGGATGAAAGATCAAAAAATGGATCCCGTAATGATGAATCTCGTGCCGATGGTCGTCGAACAGACGACACGCGGAGAACGGTCTTACGACATTTTTTCCCGCCTTTTAAAAGAGCGAATCGTCATTTTGAGCGACAATGTGAACCACGTGACCGCCAGTCTTGTCATGGCTCAGTTTTTGTTTCTTGAAGCGGAGGATCCTGAAAAGGACATTCAGTTTTACATTAACAGCCCGGGCGGGGAGATCTCATCGGGGCTTCTGATTTACGACACGATGCAGTACATCAAGCCGGATGTGCAGACGATCTGCATGGGGATGGCTGCCAGCATGGGCGCGTTCCTTGTGGCCGCGGGAACCCCGGGCAAGCGATTTGCGTTGCCGAACGCCGACCTCATGATTCACCAGCCAAGCGGCGGGGCGCAAGGTCAGGCGACCGACATTACGATTGCCGCCGAGTACATCGTCCGATTGAAAAAACGGCTGAACACGATCCTGGCTGAAAAAACAGGTCAACCCTACGAAGTGATCGAACGCGACACAGACCGAGACCGTTGGATGACGGCTGAAGAAGCGCTCGACTACGGATTGATTGACAAGATAATGACGAAACGTATCTAGCGTACGCGCCCGGGAGGGGGAGACAGCAGATGTCGGATAGAAAAGACAACGATCAATATAAACCGCTTCATTGCTCGTTTTGCGGTAAGACGGAAAGTCAGGTCGAGCGCCTGATCGCCGG
>DIRK01000012.1:6109-14572 GCA_002427535.1 Mageeibacillus sp. UBA5438
AAAAAGACACTCGCCGTCTCCGTTTACAATCACTACAAGCGCGTCTTTTCTGATCTGATCGATGACGAGGACGACGGCGTTGAACTCGCAAAAAGTAATATCATGCTCTTAGGCCCCTCGGGCTCCGGTAAGACGCTCATGGCGCAGACCTTGGCACGCATTTTGAACGTGCCTTTTGCGATCGCGGACGCGACTGCCTTAACAGAAGCCGGTTATGTCGGTGAAGACGTGGAGAACATCCTCCTTCGACTGATTCAAAACGCCGATTTCAATATCGCGTCGGCCGAAAGGGGCATCATCTACATCGATGAAATTGACAAAATCACCAGGCGCTCGGACAACCCGTCCATCACGCGCGATGTCAGCGGTGAAGGAGTCCAGCAGGCGCTTTTAAAAATCTTAGAAAGCACCATCGCAAACGTCCCGCCGCAAGGAGGGCGCAAACACCCTCATCAGGAGTTCATCCAAATTGATACGACGAACATCTTGTTTATTTTGGGCGGCGCTTTCTCCGGGATGGATAAGGTCATCAAGGATCGAATCGGACGCAAATCGATCGGCTTTGGCGCGGAGATTGAAGGTTCTTCAAAGTTGACCGACAAAGAGCTTTTCCGGCAATTGCTTCCGGAGGATTTGTTGAAATTCGGTATGATCCCTGAATTTGTGGGGCGTGTGCCTGTCGTGGTGGCGCTTGATGAACTCGATGAGGACGCGCTCGTGAAAGTCATGCAAGAGCCCAAAAACGCCTTAATCAAACAGTACAAGAAACTGATGCGTTTTGACGATGTAGAGCTTGTCTTTGAACCGGCCGCCATCCGCGAAATCGCAAAAGAAGCGCTCGAGTTGAAAACAGGGGCGCGCGGCTTGCGCACCATCCTGGAGCGCCTGATGCTTGACGTCATGTATGAAATACCGTCCTGCGGCGATGTCTGTGAGGTGCTGGTCACTGAAAAGAGTGTTCGCCATCTGGAGAAGCCGCGTTTGAAGCGCAAAAAGAAGACGACTGAGAAAAAGGTCGCAAACGCTTAAACAAAACGTTCTTTTTGGACAAAAAAGGGCCGAAAATCATTCGGCTCTTTTTTTGTCGCCATCTCATGCTGAATTAAAAAGAATCATAGGGAGGAATGAAAGCATGAGGGGAGAATTGAAACAGGTGATCGCGCAAGATGGTACCCAGTGTGTTTTGAAAGCCGTCGACGGCTGGGCCGACCCGGAGGTCGCACAGTTACTTATGGAGACTCGCGCCCCCGGCCTGCCGCGTTGCTACGGGATAAGTGACGAAATGGTTTTAGCAGGCGAAGCCCTGCCCGAAAATCCCCACTATCTGTTTGAATATGTTGAGGGCGTGACCTTGAGGAGTATTCCTGAAGATTTACTCAGTTCACATAATCTTGAACAGCTGTTCTTCCAGATATTGGATGTGCTGGCCTGGATCCGGATTGTGTCGAGAAAGGATTTCGCGCATCTCGATATCTCGCCCGAGAATATTATTGTGACCGAGGACCGGCAAGCGGTGCTGATCGATTTTCAAGCCTCACGTTTTCTCGGGTCGGAATCAAACGCCAGAGACGCTTCGCGCGTCATAACCGCAGGTTACGCCGCGCCCGAAGTTTACTTTGGGACCATGCGGCCTGAGACCGATCTTTACAGTCTTGCAATGACGATCCTTGCGGTCCTGTCGGGGCAGATGGCGTCCGGATTGGATCGGTCGACCATGCGCCACAATTTGAAGAGGCTTGATCGATCCTTCGCCGAACGCCTTCGCCATTGTCTGTCCGAAGATCCAAACGACCGGCGCCAGGCGGTGACGGACACGCTTTACGGTCAGTCTCTGGAAGTGAGCTTGTCAAGATATGAGCGAAGCGATTTGGCAAACGAGCTTGTGAGAGAGGTTGAAAACTTGGAAGATTCTTGTCCCTATGTCTTTTCGGAATGCCCCTTTTTAAAGGTCGCGGAAATTATGTTTGAGGCGCGTGAGTGATGGGGCATGCTACAATGAACCACACAAGTGAATTCACAAGAGGAGCGCACGCGCATGTCTGAAGATAACAAAAAACATGAAAATGTCCGCCAAAGGGAAATAAAACCTCGAGCGGGGACAGAAAGCAGTCAGCCGTCTGCTAAACCAAGGCAGGCCAAAAGCGGGGGCGCTTCGAAGCCGCGCTCCAAACAGAACCAAAGACGGCGAAAACCAAGCGGTGCCCGGTCTACTTCTGCCCAAGCGGGGGGCAAAGCACCTGAAGATAAAGCGCCTCGTCAGGGCCAGCCGCCTAAGAAAAATACGCAAAAGAAACCCACAGAGCCCGTAAATGAGCGTGAAGTACGCCAGGACGCGGCCTTTGAGGAAAAGAAAAAACAGACTAAATCTAGGCGCCGTTCGAAACGATCTCCAAGACGGGACCGCCAGACGATCCGTGTGGAGGAGACCGTCGAAGATGTCATCCGGGATATCGTCCGCATCGAAAAGGATATTATGATCGATATTGATTCGATCCGAAATCAAAAACTCGATCTGTAATCAAAATGGATCATCGTTCTGAACATGAAAAAGGGGATGCGCCTTTAGCCCGAGCGCTTGCCGAACAAAAGGGACGCGTGTCTTTTCATATGCCCGGCCACCGGCCGGGATCTTCTTTTCTGGAGCCCCCCTTTGACCGCTTGTTTGAACTTGATACGACAGAACTTCCCCGTACCGGTGATCTGGCGGCCCCCTCGGGGCATGTTGAAGAGGCGTATCAACTGGCGGCTGACTATTTCGGCGCGGGCAGAACGTGGTTTATCACTTCCGGCACCACAGCGTCGATTCACATCATGATCGCCGCAACCCTTCGTGAGGGGGATTTTATCATTATCCCGCGCGCGGTCCATATCGCGGCGGTCCATGCCTTAGCCCTCATGGGCGTGAATCCGATTTTTGTCTTGCCCGAAAAAAGAAAGTCATTTCCCGACGGTCAACCCGATGTGGCATCCTATGTCAGGACCATCCAAAAGAATCCCAATGCGAAAGCCTGTTTTGTGACAAGACCCGATTATTTTGGGCGAACCATTGACCTTTCCATGATCGTCAAGGAGGCCGAAAAGCATGACATGCTTGTGCTGGTCGATGAGGCGCACGGCGCTCACTTGGCCGCGGCCCCGGATTTACTTCCTCAAACAGGGCTTTTTGAAGGCGCCGACATTGTCTGCCAAAGCGCGCATAAGACATTGCCCGCCTTGACACCCGCGTCGCTTTTACATCTGTCACAAGCCTCCGTTGAAAAAGGAGCGGTGGATCCTTTGCGCGTCGCGCGAAAGGTGAAGGTGTTCCAGACCTCCAGTCCGTCCTTTCTGATCGGGGCCTCCATCGACCGCGCGCGCCAATACCTTCATCAACATGGCCGAGAGGCGATCGAGCGCTTGATTCAAAAAAATGACGAACTCACAAAAAATCTTCCCCCCTATTATCAGCGCATTATGCCGGAAGGATCGGATAGGACAAGGTTAGTGCTCGATTATTCGAAGACCGGACACGACCGCCGTTCCTTCATCCGCCATCTCGATCTTTTGGGGATTGATCCGGAGCTTGTCGATTTGTCACGTGCGGTGTTCATCATGGGGCTGGAGCAATCAGACGAGGACTACGAGCGTCTGTTGGAGGCGTTGATCACCTTAAAGCCAATAAGTGACAAGGCCAAACTTGAGAGCCATCAGAATGCCCTCGAAAGACTTACAAGAGAACGCGACCAACTCTTGTCGGAATCCTTTCATTTCCATGTGCCGTTGAGAGAAGCCATGTTCGGTCAAAAGCCGGATGAATCGGTTGCCGTGGCACCCATCGCGCCTTATCCCCCGGGGCTTCCCATTATCTGGCCCGGTGAAAAAATCACAAGAAGGCATCAAAATTACTTGGCGGTACTTTCGGCCGGGGAGGTTGTCACAAGGGGCGCAGAGCTCGTTTTTGTGTAGCGGCGCGCGCGGCCTTTATGCTAAGATAAGGCCACCAAAGTGCTGTGTCATTTTGAGAATAACAATGAAACGGTAAGGCCTTGTACAAGGGAAAACTGATCACATTTGAGGGCATCGACGGATCCGGCAAAACGACTCAGATCCGCTACTTGGAGTCTTTTCTTCAGTCGATCGGCCACGAGGTGTTGCTACTTCGGGAACCGGGCGGGACAAAGATCGGAGAGGAAATCCGAAAACTCCTGCTTGACATGAAACACCAGGAGATGACGCCCGAAACGGAACTGTTTTTGTTCGAGGCGGCCCGTGCCCAGCTTGTGCGTGAAGTGATCCGTCCCGCGCTTCAAGAGGGCAAGTGGGTGATCTGTGACCGCTATATGGATTCGTCCGTCGCGTACCAGGGTTATGGACGCGGTTTACCGGTCCGCCTGGTCGAAGTGTTGAACAGCCTGGCGGTCGATGAAATGACACCGGATTTGACCATTTTGCTCGAACTGGGTCCCGCGGCGCGCGCAGAGCGCTTGAGTCGGCGGCATGACAGCGGGCAGGGAGATCGGATCGATGTAGAAACAGAGCGCTTTAAACAGCGCGTATGCGAAGGATTCCGCGCGATTGCGGACGCTGAACCGTCCCGTGTCGTGCGTGTCGAATCACTCGACGATAAAGAAGAGACAGCCGAACTTATTCGTGAACAAGTAAGGAGAGTATTACTATGAAACTAATATTTGCCATCGTGAGTGATGATGATTCTCCGCGACTGATGGCCGAGGTCAACCGCGCAGGCTACCGTGTCACTAAGTTGCATTCAACCGGCGGCTTTCTGCGTTCCGGGAATACGACACTCATGGCCGTGGTGGAGGATACGGCACAGGACGATGTGCTTTCAATCATCCGGAAAAATTCGAAAAGTCGCAAGGCGGCGATTAACGCGAGCATCCCTCCTTCCAACATGGGTGCTTCGTATGTGCCCTATCCGGTGGAAGTGAACATCGGAGGCGCCACCGTTTTCGTCGTCCCTGTAGAGCATTTTGAAAAATTCTAAAATGCCGGAGGCAGAACACCTCAGCACAACCCACCGGCCGCACGCGCTGTCGCTTCACTCGATTGCCTGTTCGCAGCTCTTTCGAAAAGAGCTTTCGGCTTCTTGGACAGGGAGCCATACACCCGTCCTTCTTGTCGGCGAAGAAGGTTCCGGCAAGCACTATATCGCCCGGCGGCTTGCGGCCGCCATGTTGTGTGATGCCCCCGATCCTGAGACGGGAGCATGCGGGCAATGTGCTTCTTGCCGGACGCTTCTTCAAGGTTCGCACCCCGATTTGATTGAATTGGAACCTTTAGAGGACAAAACCTCCATCCCGGTGGCAAGTGTCCGAGAAGAGGTGTCGGCGACTTTGCCCGTGTATCCGCAAATCAGCCGTCACCGGGTCTATGTCATTTCTGCCGCAAAGTCCGATACATTGACCGAGCAGGGTCAAAACGCGCTTCTTAAACCCCTGGAGGAACACCCCGATTTTGTCCGCTTTATTTTGTTGACAGAGGACGCGGGGAGGCTCTTGCCCACGATTCTTTCACGCTCTCGCGTGATCCGGATCGGCAGACGCGACGATGAAGCGATTTTGGATCTATTAAAGGAAGCGGGATACGAAGGTGAAATAGGCGATCTGGCAGTCCGTTACGCAGACGGTCTGCCGGGCCGGGCGCTCACGATCGCGGGCGACGAAGATTTTCGCGCGTTGCGGGATCAAACAGTCGCGATCTTTCGGCAATTGCCGGAAGCCACCCGTGCCTATTGCCTCACGGAGGGCCTCCAGTTTTTCCGCGACCACAAAGCACGGGTCGCCGTCATATTAAGGATCTTAGAGTCACTGTTGCGTGATCTTTTGGTGCTTTTACAAAATGGGGACGGCGCAGTGCTTGTCAACCGTGACCTGTCATCTGCATTCTTAGCGATGCGTGGCAGGGCAAATGAAATGGATCCGGCCATGGCCGGTGAGCTGATTCGCCAAACGAATCACGCGCTGTCAAATAATACGAATTTCGATCATACGATGGCACGCCTGCTGTTGGGGTTACGGGCTTTTCTCGGGCCTAAGACCGACGCACGCGACACATTTCGCCTGAAAGCCGCCATTGTATAAGAGGATATCGATAGAAATGGATAACCGTTGTGAACGAACAAGATAGAGCAGTCGATTGGTCAGAAGAAGAACTTGCCGAAGATTTCATTGAAGAACCGGGATTTCCGGTCTGCGCGGTTCGCGAAGAAGACATCACCGACGAAGCACTTGATTGGCCCGGTACAAGGGGCGACGATCATGTGCTATTGGTGGGGGTGAGGCTTCACGGGCGTGGCAAAATTTACCACTTCTCTCCGGCAGACTATACGATCAGGCGCGGTGACTATGTCATTGTGGAGACCTCTCAGGGAATTGAGATGGGCGTTGCGGCGGATTGGCCTCAATACTTGCCGAAGAATTCTTTAAAGAGCCCTTTGAAAAAGATTTTGCGCCTTGCGTCAAACGATGACCTGATGCATTACGAAGAAAATAAGCTTTTGGAGGAAGAGGCGCTTGTCACGGCCAAGGAACGCGTCCAGCATTACGGCCTTGATATGACCTTGATCGATGTGGAATACCGCTTCGATAACCGCAAGATTACCTTCTTTTTTACCGCGGACGGCCGCGTCGATTTCCGCGAGCTGGTGCGCGACTTGGCGTCGCTTTTCCGCACGCGGATTGAACTGCGTCAAATCGGCGTGCGCGATGAGGCCTGCATGATCGGCGGCCTCGGTATCTGCGGGCGAGAGTTGTGCTGCAGCACCTTCTTACATGAGTTTAAGCCTGTGTCGATCAGGATGGCCAAGGACCAGAATCTTTCGATGAATCCGTCGAAAATTTCAGGGACTTGTGGCCGGCTGCTTTGCTGCTTGAACTATGAGCACCATGTCTACACAGAAGCCAAGAAAAAAATGCCCGCTAAGAATGCCCGCGTCACGACACCTGAGGGCGTAGGTGCTGTGGAGGATGTGGATCTTTTAAGGGAAACCGTCACAGTCCGGCTTGAGCGGGGAAATGAAAAAAGTATTGTGACCTACCCCCTCTCAGAAATCACCCGTTAACTACGACATGGGCGTGCCGCTTGTTTTCGACTTGCAGCGCTTTTCGGTCCATGACGGTCCCGGAATCCGCACGACGGTCTTTTTTAAAGGCTGTCCCTTAGCCTGCGAGTGGTGCCATAACCCGGAAAGTCAGTCCTACCTCCCCGAGAAGATGAGGGATCAGGACGGTGTGCTTCGCATGGCGGGAGAAACTTATGAACTGGACGATCTCGTCTCTTTTTTGGAGCGTGATCTTCTTTTTTATGAGCAATCAAAAGGCGGCGTGACCTTGTCGGGGGGCGAGCCGATGGCGCAGGATATTTTGTTCATTCGAGAACTTCTTAAACGCCTGAAAGACAAAGGGATTTCCACCGCGATCGATACGTCGGGTTTTGCGCCCTATGAGAACTTTCAGCGTGTTTTGCCTTTTACTGATTTATTTCTTTACGATTTAAAATGGATGGACGATGAAAAACACCGTTTGTTCACGGGGGAGTCCAACCAAATCATTTTGGAAAATCTCCGCAGTTTGAGTGAAGACGGGGCTACGATTTGTCTGCGATTGCCGCTTCTAGCGTCTCTCAATGATTCCATCGAAACGATGCAGGCGATACAACAGTGGTTAAAGGATCATGATGTGAAGATCCACAGTGTGAACTTACTGCCCTACCACGCGCACGCCAAAGGAAAGTATCGGGCGCTCCATAAAAAATGGAAAACATTTAAGGCGCCCGAGCCCTCTCATCTCGAAACACTTGTGAAGTTATGGCAGAATGCTGGATACAGGACCGGTATGGGTGGCATGATGACGGGAGAGCACTTATGAGTCAAGAGGTAAGACGTGAACGCGGTTCGACTGATAGGATCAGGGCGCTTCGAAAACGAAGTGTTGAATCGACGCCCTCCCTTTCGATGGAGCGCGCGGTGCTTCTGACAGAAGCGTACCAACGTTACGAAGGGACTTGTTCGCCGCCTGTGTTGCGGGGCAAGGCGTTTTTGCACCTGATGGAACAGCGCACGCTGCATTTGGAAAAAGATACCCTGATCGCCGGCGAAAAGGGGCATAAGCCTTGGGCGGCGCCGACTTTCCCGGAGCTTTGCTGTCATTCGTTAGACGATTTGTCGAACATGAATGACCGTGAGCATGTGTTTTTTAAAGTGTCCGAAGAGGATCGAAAAATCCAAGAAAATCTTATTATTCCCTATTGGCGGGAGCGCGCCATGATGACCCGCATGAACGCGATGCTTCCCAAAGCGTGGCACGATCTTTTCCATGCGGGCCTTTTTACGGAATTTTTAATGCAGCGCGGTCCCGGGCATACGGTCGCGGACGGTAAGATCTACGAAAAGGGTTATCTCGATTTCATCGATGACATTGACCGGGAAATTCGATCACTTGATTTTAATAATGACATGGACGCCTT
>DIRK01000012.1:14740-15360 GCA_002427535.1 Mageeibacillus sp. UBA5438
AATAAGCGCGAAGAGCTTTTAGGGATGAAGCTTGTCTGTCAGGGCATGATCGTGATGGGGGAGCGCTATGCCACGCTTGCGCGCCGTATGGCCCAAGAGGAAAGTGATCCGAAGTGGAAGGGTGAACTTTTAGAATTTGCTGCAGTCTGTGACGTGGTTCCCAAAAATAAACCCGAGACTTACCGACAGGCCCTTCAGATGTACTGGTTTACGCATATCGGGGTGACCTTGGAGATGAATAACTGGGATGCGTATTCTCCCGGGAAACTTGACCAGCACTTGGAGCCTTTTTATGAAAAGGGAATCAAGGATAAGACGCTGACAAAAAGTGAGGCGAAAGAGCTGTTGGAGGCGCTTTGGATTCAGTTTAATAATCAGCCGGCACCGCCCAAGGTGGGGATTACTTTAAAAGAGAGCGCGACTTACACGGATTTTTGTAATATCAACACGGGGGCTTTGCGAAAAGACGGAAGTTCGGGCATCAGTGAAGTGAGTTACCTGATCTTGGAAGTGATGGATGAGATGCGGCTTGTCCAGCCAAGTTCCAATGTGCAGATTTCTAAAAAGACGCCCGAGATATTCTTAAAAAAAGCCGCGGCGATCAGCCGGAAGGGCTGGGG
>DIRK01000012.1:15644-19844 GCA_002427535.1 Mageeibacillus sp. UBA5438
ACGGCGGGTAAGGAAGCGTATGTGTTGACGGGTTATTTGAATGTCCCGAAGATTTTTGAGCTGGTGCTGTTTCGTGGTTACGACCACTACACGAAAAAACAGGTGGGGCTTGATTTAGGCGATCCGAAGCAGTTTGAAAATTACGACGCGCTTTTCGATGCTTTTAAAAAGCAATTGCAATATGTGGTGGACACTAAAGTCGCGGGGAATCATCTGATTGAACGCATGTATATGACGCATATGCCGGTGCCTTTGTTGTCGGTGATTACGGACGACTGCATCCAAAAGGGTGTGGACTATAACGCGGGGGGGGCGCGCTATAACACGAGCTATATTCAGGTGGTGGGGATTTCGACAATAACAGATTCGCTTTCCGCGATGAAGACGCATATTTTCGATGAGTCTTCCTTTGATATGGCAAGGTTGCTCGATGCTTTAAAATCTGATTTTGTAAACGACGATGAACTCTGGCACCTTGTGGACACCGCGCCGAAATACGGCAATGACGATGAGCGGGCGGATGACATCTTGGTAGATGTGGCGGATGCTTTGCAGGAGGTGATCGCGGGGCGCGATACGCCCAAGGGCGCTAAAACGGTGGTGGAATTTTTGCCGACGACAAGCCATATTTATTTTGGTCAGGTAATGGAAGCAAGTCCCAACGGTCGTAAGAAGGGTAAGCCTTTAGCGGATGGGATTTCTCCCGAAAAGGGCGCGGATCGAAAAGGCCCAACCGCCGTGATCCGCTCGGCGGCACGCCTGGATCAGTTGAAGACTGGCGGCGCGCTTTTGAACCAGAAGTTCACGCCATCCGTCGTGGAAGGCGAGCAGGGTCTTGCCAATATGGCGGCCCTCATCCGTTCGTATTTCATTATGGACGGTCACCATATCCAATTTAATGTCATTGACCGACAAACGCTTTTGGATGCGCAGAAAAATCCAAAAGAATATAAGGATCTGATTGTTCGCGTGGCGGGCTACAGTGATTATTTCAATAATCTGGATAAAGCCTTACAAGATGAGATCATCGCGAGGACCGAGCAGATTCTGTGATACTTTGTGCTATGATTATCGGGTAAAGTTTATTGGGAACGTCGCCTTTCGCGCATTCCCTTGAAAAAGGAGGAAGAATATGCCGCACGTTATCGATGGTAATGAATGTATCAGCTGTGGTTCCTGCGCGGAAGTGTGTCCGACAGAGGCCATTTCGGAAGGCGAGTCCTATTACATCATCGATGCTGAGCTCTGCATTGACTGCGGATCGTGCACCACCGTGTGCCCGACAGACTGTATCACGCAAGAGTAGCGTCACGATTACCAATCCATTGGACAAAGGCTGCCTTCACTGGCAGCCTCTTTTATCTAGTAAGGGATGAGGAAATAACCCATGCGTAATTTTGTTTTTCAAAACCCGACAAAAATACTCTTTGGCGAGGGTATGTTAGAAGAACTCCCCCAGGAGCTTGAATCCTACGGCAAGAACATTTTATTTGTTTACGGCACAGGCAGCATTAAGAAGACAGGGCTTTATGACCGTGTGATGACCCTGTTAAAAAAGGCGGGGAAACAAGTTTTTGAACTTCCCGGTGTCATGCCCAATCCGCGTACCGGTAAAGTCTATGAAGGTATTGACATCTGTCGTCAAGAATCCATTGACTTCATCCTGGCCGTGGGCGGCGGAAGCGTCATTGACGCCTCCAAGGCGATCGCCGCCGGAGCTTTATACGAAGGCGATTTCTGGCAGGATCTGTACCTGGACGGTCATGAGGTGGAAGAGGCCCTTCCCTTGGGCACTGTACTCACCATGCCTGCCACAGGCAGTGAGATGAACTGCGGCGCGGTCGTAAGCGACTGGGAAGGTAACGATAAGCGCGGTTACGGATGCCCGTCGCTTTACCCCCGCTTCTCAATACTGGAACCACGACTCACCATGACCATGCCCAAAGAACAGGTGGTCTACGGGGCTGTCGACATGTTGTCTCATGTCTTTGAACAGTATTTTTCACCGCCTGACGACGGCAACCTCTCCGACGATCTTTCAGAAGCTCTGATGCGGAACATAAGGCTGAACCTTGACCGCTCACTGGAGGATCTTCTGGACTACGAAGCCCGTTCGAACCTCATGTGGTGTGGAACCATGGCCTTAAATAATTTGTTGCGCTTAGGCAAAGAGCAAGATTGGCAGTCACACCAAATTGAGCACGCGCTTTCCGCCTGGTACGACATTCCGCACGGCGCGGGGCTGGCAATCGTGCACCCGAACCTTTTGTACCACATTCGAAAAGAAGCGGAGTCCAAGTTGGCGCGTTTTGCCGTGCGCGTATGGGATATCGATCCTTCCGGCAAAACCGATGAGGAACTGGCACTTTTAGGCATCCGGGCGACACGCGACTATTTCAATCAAATAGGCGCCCCTGAAACACTTTCGGATGTAGGCATTCCGGCCGATGCCGTTGAAAAACTGGCGGATACGACTCAATTGATACGAGCGGGGTATCGAGCGCTTGAACGCGACGACGTGCTCGCGATATTAAAACGATCCATTTAAGAGGAGAGGTAGGAAAGATGAGCGGCACGCTCTTTTTGGTTGCCACACCCCTTGGCAACCTAGAGGATATGAGCCCGAGGGCCACAAGGGTATTAGAGGAGGCCGATTACATCGCGGCTGAGGATACTAGGCGCGCGGCGCGACTTTTATCGGCGTTGGGCGTGGGCAACCGCCTCATCTCCTATTACGAGCACAACCAGGCGATCCGCCATGACCGTCTGATCGAAGATTTAAAAAGTGGCCTCTCTGTGGCGGTTGTCTCAGACGCGGGAATGCCTTCCATCTCGGACCCGGGTGAGGCGCTGGTGCGACTCGCCGTCGAACACGGAATTCCTGTGTCCGTTATCCCCGGCCCCTCGGCTTTTGCCTCTGCCATTTCCGCCTCGGGCCTTAACACGGAACGCTTTGCCTACGAGGGTTTCATCCCGGCTAAGGGAAAGGAGCGGCAAGCACGACTTAAGGCGATGTCCCAAGAAGTACGCACGCTCGTCTTTTATGAGGCGCCCCATCGCCTGCGGCGCAGCCTAGATGATTTGGCAGCAGTGGTGGAGTCTGACCGAAAAATCGTGGTGGCCCGGGAGATGACAAAAACATATGAAGAGTTTCTCTATTTCACCCTCGGGGAGGCTGTTTTATACTATGAGACGACGGCGCCCAAAGGTGAATTTACCATCGTCTTGGAAGGCAAGGAAGAATACGGGTTAAGGACAGGCGAGGCCGATCAAGGATTGACTGAAGAGATCTTGTCCGCCATGATAAAGGAAGCTTTGGACGAAGGATTAAGGACGCGGGACGCGTCCGATCTTGTGGCTGACAAAACAGGGGTCAGCCGAAATAAATTATATCGATTGGCGCTCAAGTTGCGCCAATAGGAGGATTTTTATGCCACACGAAAAATACTACATTACGACACCGATTTATTACCCGAGCGGCCAGCTTCATATCGGCCACTCCTATACGACGGTGGCCGCCGACGCGATGGCCCGGTATAAGAGGATGCGCGGGGCGGATGTGTTTTTCTTGACCGGCATGGACGAGCACGGACAAAAGATTCAACGGACCGCTGAAGCGGCGGGCATGAAACCCCAGGAATTCGTCGATAAGATGGCGGTTGACATCAAGGCATTGTGGAAACTTTTGGATGTCAAATATGACGGCTTTATCCGCACAACCGACGAGCACCACGTGAAGGCGGTGCAGGCGATTGTGACGCGGTTAAAAGACCAAGATGACCTTTATAAGGGAAGTTACACGGGCCTCTACTGCACGCCTTGTGAGGCTTTCTGGACACCCAGCCAGGCACCGGACGGGAAATGCCCTGACTGCGGCGGGGAGCTCGAGGAAACGGAGGAATCCTGCTATTTCTTCCGCCTGTCAAAATACCAGGATCGCCTCATGGCGCTTTTATCGACGGAGGGTTTTGTGATGCCCCTATCCCGCGCCAACGAAATGATCAACAATTTTCTAAAACCGGGGCTTGCCGATGTCGCCGTGACACGCACCTCCTTCGACTGGGGTATCCACGTCCCCTTTGACCCGGATCACGTGGTCTATGTGTGGATTGACGCGCTGTCAAATTACATCACGGCGTTGGGTTACCCGGATGAACCGGAGTTATTTGAACGCTACTGGCCGGCGGATGTTCATCTGAT
>DIRK01000008.1:0-3171 GCA_002427535.1 Mageeibacillus sp. UBA5438
CAGTCGATCCGGGATGAAGAAGATCTGTATGACGAGGCGAGCCCCGAATTGGCCTCGATCCGTCAGCGCCTGCGCGACGCGCAGGCCTCCGTGCGCCGCGCGCTCGACAAGGTGCTTGTCACACACAAAGAAGCGCTGCAGGAGGGGATCATCACGATGCGAAGCGGACGCTACGTCGTGCCGGTCCGAAGTGACCGGAGGGCGGCCGTCCGGGGCATCGTGCACGACAGTTCCTCTACGGGGAGCACCCTTTTTATTGAACCGATGGCGGTCGTTGAATTGAATAATAAAATCCGTGAACTCGAGCTTTTAGAGCGCCGTGAGATTGAAAAGATTTTGCAGGAGCTCTCCGGGATTGTCGAGAATCAGGCGGATGCCCTCATAGATGACACGGAAATATTGGCCGAGCTCGACCACCGCATGGCCAAGGCCAAATTGGCCTTGGACCAGGAGGCCAGCCGCCCCCTGTTAAATGAACAGGGCGTGATTCTTTTGAAGAAGGCGCGCCATCCCCTGATCGCGCGCGACCGCGTGGTCCCCATTGACTTTGAACTGGGCAAAACATTTAACACCCTGGTCATCACGGGGCCGAACACCGGGGGCAAGACGGTGAGTCTGAAAACCTGCGGACTTTTAACCCTCATGGCCATGAGCGGCCTTTTTATCCCGGCCTCTGACGGATCTTCAATATCCTTTTTTAAACAGATCGAAGTCGACATCGGGGACGAGCAGAGCATTTTTCAGAACCTGTCGACCTTTTCCTCCCATATGAAGGAGATTATCCGCATCACGAACACGGCAGGTCCCGGGATGCTCGTGCTCTTAGACGAGCTCGGGGCGGGGACCGATCCTTCTGAGGGTGCGGCGCTTGCCATTGCCATCCTCGATCATTTGAAATCTTCGGGCTGTCATACGGTGGCGACCACCCATTACCGCGAGCTCAAGGGCTACGCGATGAATGAACCCGGCGTGGAGAACGCCTGCTGTGAATTTGATACAAAAACCCTGCAGCCGACCTACAAGCTCCTGATCGGAGTGCCGGGGGTGAGTAATGCCTTTGTCATCTCGGGGAGGCTGGGACTGTCACCGGAGATTATTGACCGGGCGCGCTCACTCATTTCAGAGGAAGGCCAACGCTTTGAGGAGCTTGTCTCCGCCATTGAGGAGAGTCACCGCGAGGCGCGGGAGATTGAGGAGAAGATCGCGCGCTTAGAAGACGAGGCCGTAAAAGCCAATGAGCGTCTGGCAATGACGCGCGAAAAATTGGAAAAAGAACACGACAAGGTTTTAGAAAGCGCGCGTGAAGAAGCGGCATTGCTTTTGGAAGCCGCGCGGGAGGAGATTGACCAATTACTCCTTCGGACCAAAGGACAGTCGGTCGATCACCGTGTGGCCTCTGAGGCGCGGGGACGTTTGTCGCAGATTTCTAAAAAATACCAGATGCGAAAGAAAACTCCGGATATACCGGAGGGGCCGCTCACGGCTGAAACGCTTGTCTTAGGCAAAAAGTATCGCTCGCGCTCCCTTTCGATTGACGGCGTGGTGCGCGCGTTGCCTGACGCAAAAGGGCAGGTGGTGCTGGAGGCGGGATCTTTTCGCGTGACGGTACCCCTGTCGGATTTGACCCTTGTCCGCGCTTCCGGAAAAAAGAAGGCCGACAAGAAAACAAGCGTCACTCAAGCCTCTTCCCTTCGCTCGGACATTGTCATGCGCGCGGGGGCTGAGCTCATGCTTTTAGGCAAGCGCGCGGACGAGGCGTTGAATTTATTGGATCAGTTTATTGACGATGCCTTGTTGGCGGGTCTTTCACCTGTCCGGATTGTACACGGCAAGGGGACAGGCGCGCTTCGAAAAGCTACCCATGAGTCACTTTCGCGCGACCGCCGTGTGGAGACATTCCGCCTGGGCGGTGAGGGTGAAGGCGGAGACGGGGTGACGGTTGTAACGCTCAAGCTTTAGGTGCTGTCATGTATAATGAGGGCACAACAAACGGCCCGTACAACGGAGCGAAGAAAAGCAGGCGTTATGAACCAGGCTTGGCTATTCAATCAAGGAGAGAATTACCAAAGCTATAAAATGCTGGGCGCCCGCCCGCGGATTTCACCGGAAGGTGAGCCGGGCTATTCCTTTGCTGTCTGGGCGCCGCACGCGTCCTCCGTCAGTGTGGTCGGTGATTTCAACGGATGGGATCCCTCATCCGATTCTCTTATTCCCTATGGGACAACCGGTATTTGGACAGGCTTTGTGCCGGGCGCTGTGATGTGGCAGCGCTACAAGTATGCTGTTCGGACGGCCTCAGGTCGCGTGACACTAAAGGCCGACCCCTTTGCCCGCCACGCGGAGACACGGCCCTCGACGGCCTCGATCCTGTATGACGGCGAGCACGACTACGAATGGGGCGACGGGGAATACATGGTGAACCGGCCGGATGTCCAAGACATCGGTCCGCTCAATATCTATGAAGTGCATCTTGGGAGCTGGCGGCGCTATGGGGACGGCCATGTGAAGAACTACCGCGACATCGCGCCGGAATTGGCCTCCTACTGTCTTGACATGGGCTATAACGCGGTGGAACTGATGCCCGTTATGGAGTACCCCCTGGATGCGTCCTGGGGGTACCAGGTGACGGGGTATTTTGCCGCGACTTCGCGCTACGGGACACCGGCCGATTTGAAGTTTTTAATCGACACCCTCCACCAGGCGGGGCTGCGCGTCATTTTGGACTGGGTGCCTTCGCATTTTCCCAAAGACGATTTTGCCTTAGCGCGCTTTGACGGCCAGCCGCTTTTTGAGGACCCCGATTCAAGGCGGGGCGAGCACGGCGACTGGGGCACCTTGGTGTTTAATTACGGCTTGGCCGAAGTCCAGTCATTTCTCTTGTCGAGTGCCTGGTTCTGGCTCGATGAGTTTCACGCGGACGGCCTTCGGGTGGATGCGGTGAGCTCCATGCTTTATTTAGATTTTGGAAGGCCCGACGCGGTGCCCAATGACGAAGGCAGTTTTTTACATTTAGAAGCCATCGATTTTTTGAAATCGATGAACGCGATCATCCGGGAGCATTTCCCCCACGCCATTATGGCGGCGGAGGAGTCAACGCCTTACCCCGAGGTGACCACCCCTGTGTCCAAGGGCGGGCTCGGTTTCACGCATAAGTGGAATATGGGCTGGATG
>DIRK01000008.1:3330-24038 GCA_002427535.1 Mageeibacillus sp. UBA5438
GGAATATGGGCTGGATGAATGACACCCTGTCCTATATGGAGCACGACTACTATGCCCGGGGAAAAGCGCATGAGAAGCTCTCGTTCTCCATGATGTACGCCTTTTCGGAGCGCTTTATTTTGCCCTTCTCTCACGATGAGGTGGTGCACGGTAAGAAGTCGCTTTTAGGCCGCATGCCGGGTGACGACTGGCGACGCTTTGCCTCGCTTCGCGCCTGTTACATGTACCAGATGTCGCATCCGGGGGCGAAGTTGAATTTCATGGGCAATGAGTACGCGCCTTATTTAGAGTGGCGCTACTATGAGGAGCTTGAGTGGTTTATGCTGGAGTATCCGCTCCACCGGGCGATGCATGGCTTTGTGCGCGAGTTGAATCATTTCTATCTGGAGCACAAGGCCCTGTGGGAGGTCGACGATAGCTGGGAGGGCTTCTTGTGGCTTGATGCGGACGACCGCGAGCGGAGTGTTTATTCCTACGCGAGGCGCGCGCTTCATGAGGAACAGTTGATCCTGGTGCTGCTCAATATGACGCCCGCCTCCTATGAGCAATATCCTCTCAGGGTCCCCTATGAGGGGCGTTATCGCTTACTCTTGAATAGCGATGATCCGCTATACGGGGGCAGCGCTTACCAGGATTTAGATGTGGGTCGGGTATTTTTGTCGGAAGATTTAATACTCAAACTACCGGTCCCGCCTTTGGCGGGAATGTACCTTCTCTACGAAGGAGAACAGGAAAAGGAGGCATAAGACGATGGCCAAACAAGAGATCATCGCCATGATTCTGGCCGGAGGGCAGGGATCGAGGCTCGGGGTCTTGACTGACTTCATCGCGAAACCGGCGGTCCCCTTTGGGAGCCGCTACCGGATCATCGATTTCCCTTTGAGTAATTGCATGAATTCGGGGATTGAAACCGTCGGTGTCTTAACCCAGTACCAACCGCTTGAGCTGAACTCCTACATCGGGAACGGCCATTCCTGGGACTTGGACCGCAACAACGGCGGGACCTATATCTTGCCGCCTTATCTGAGCCAGGAGGGCAATGACTGGTACAAGGGGACGGCGAACGCGATCTACCAGAATATTCCCTTTATTGACGGCTTCCAACCGTCTTATGTGCTGATCTTATCCGGCGACCATATATACAAGATGGACTATGCCGCCATGGTGGCGCACCATATCGAGAAAAAGGCGGGCGCGACGATTGCGGTGATTGAGGTGCCCTGGAGTGAGGCGCCTCGTTTCGGGATTATGGACACGGACGAACACGACCGGGTCATTGAGTTTCAGGAGAAACCTGAACAGCCGAAAAATAATCTCGCCTCCATGGGCGTGTACTGTTTTTCCTGGGAGGTGTTGCGCGAAGTGCTGATCTTAGATGAGAACGATCCCGGGTCGAAAAATGACTTCGGCGGCGATGTCATCCCCGGTATGATCGAGCGCGGCCTCGATGTATTCACCTGGCATTTTGACGGCTACTGGAAGGATGTGGGGACGGTCGGCTCGCTTTGGGAGTCCAATATGGACCTGTTAAAAGAGCCGAGCGCGATTAACCTGCGCGACCGGAGTTGGCCTGTTTATTCGAAGAACCCCCAGCGCCCTTCGCATTATTTCGGACCCAAAGCAGTGGTGAACAATATCGCGGTGACCGACGGGGCTGAAATTTTCGGCGAGGTCGAAAACAGCATTGTCGGTTACAACGTGATCGTGGAGGAGGGAGCCGTGGTCCGCGACTCGCTTCTCATGCCGGGGGCCTGTGTGAAAAAAGGCGCGGTCTTGACGCGCTGCATTGTGGGGATGAATACCATCATTGAAGAGGATGTCAGGGCGACGCCCGATGAACCGGGCGATGCCTTTATGTCCCCACTTTGTGAAGATGACATCACGGTGATCGCCCCCGGTCTTGTGATCCGAAAGGGCGCCCGCATCGCGGGCAACTCCATGGTGGGGCCGGGGCACGCGAAGACGCATCCTGATCGGGTGGCTGAAAGCCCCAACCAGGTGAGAAGGGAGATGGAGCTATGTTAACGGACGCCATGGGCCTTATTTTGGCCGATAACCGACGCATCCAGCTGGGTGCCTTAAATCAGCCAAGAGCGCTTGCGGCCGTGCCCTTTGCCGGACGTTTTCGCATCATCGACTTTACCCTTTCTAACATGGTGAACTGCGGCATTAAGCGCATCGGTGTCGTCGCGCTCACGCGCTACAAGTCACTCATGGACCATGTGGGCACAGGCTCCTGGTGGGACCTTGACCGCATGCGTCAGGGACTTTACCTGATCCCGCCCTATATCAACCCGGTGACCCGGGCGCCTGACCGCACGGACGCGCAGGGCATTATTGACTATGTGGAAAGCGGCGATCAGAAATATGTGTTTATTTCCGCGGGCGACTATGTGTCCAACGTGCATTACCGACCGCTTTTAGACAGCCACAAGGCTTCGGGCGCCGACATGTCGGTGTATTACGCAAGGGACGGAAAAAAAGAAAGCGCGCTGTCACTTGCGATTGAGACCGATGAGGATTCCCGGATCACGGGCCTGATGGTGGACTTCCCATACAGCGCGAGTGAATTGAATGCCTTTGGTCTCCTCGTGATTGAAAAGGATTTATTGATCCGCATCCTGACCGAGATGATGGCCCGCGGCATCGCCGATTTTTCCATCCTCGGCCTGCTCCAGCTTTACGACCGCTTTAACATAAGGGCGGTGGAGCATAAGGGGCTTTTGTTTCGCATCTACGATATCCGAAGCTACTTTGAAGCCTCGATGAGCATGCTGGACGATGAGATCCGGCGGGGGCTTTTCTCCCACGACCGCCCCATCTACACGAAGGTTAAAAATGAGGCGCCCTGTATTGTCTCCCCTGAGAGCGGGCATGTGGACAATGTCTTGTCATCGGACGGCTGCGTCATCATGGGGGAAGTGAAAAACAGTGTCCTTTTCAGAGGCTGTGTCATCGGGCGCAACGCCCGGGTGACGAACAGCGTACTGTTTCAGGATGTGCAGATCTCGGAAGGCGTCGTCTTGGATCATGTGATCGTGGACAAGAACAGTGTGATTAAAATGGGAGGGCGTCTGCTCGGTCAGCCGGGCTATCCGATCGTCATCGGCAAGAATTCGATTGTCTAAGGAGGACCTGTAAGTGAAAATACTTTATGTCACCTCGGAGATGGTGCCCTTGGCCTCCACGGGGGGCTTAGGCGATGTGTCGGGCTCATTGCCCGGGGCCTTGAGGCGCCTCGGCCACGATGTTCGGGTCATCATGCCGCTCTACAAGACGATCAAGGAGTCCTATGCCTCACAGTTGCAGTTTGTCCGCTGGTCGATCATCCGTTTGGGATGGCGCACCATGTACAGCGGTTTATTTCAGATGGAGGTGAACGGGGTTCCCCTGTACCTCATCGATAATGACTTTTATTTCGGTCATGACAGCCTGTATATTGACTATTCTTTTGACATTGAGCGCTTTTCCTTTTTCCAACGCGCGGTGTTGGAAGCCTTGGGCGAGCCGATGGATTTTTTCCCGGATCTGTTGCATTTGAATGACTGGCAGTCCGGCATGATCCCGGTGCTGTTAGAGAGCCACTACCAAAAGAACGGGTATTTTACGGATCTTCGGACTCTTTTGACGATCCACAACTTAAAGCACCAGGGGATTCACGGGCGCGAGAATGTCATGGACCTGTTCGATCTGTCGGATGACTACATGACCGAGGACAAGGTGTTAAAGGACGGTTCGCCGAATTTTTTGAAGGCGGGCATTGTGTTCGCAAACCGTGTGTCCACGGTGTCGCCGACCTACGCCAAGGAAATCACGACGGCGTATTTCGGCGAAGGGCTGGACCAGCTCCTTTTGTCTTTTGGTTGGAAATTGACAGGGATTTTGAACGGTATCGACACGGAGCTCTACGACCCTGAAACGGATCCGGAGCTTGCGTCCTCTTATTCTTTGAAGTCCTGGATGAAGGGCAAGGCCGCCTGCAAGAAGGCTTTGCAGCAGGAGTGCCATTTGCCGAAAGAACCCAAAATACCGCTTCTTTCCATGGTGACCCGCCTTGATGCGCAAAAGGGCTTGGATCTCCTGCTCCATATCCTCGATGAGTTGTTGGAGGAGGATGTGCAGTTTGTGCTCTTAGGGACGGGGGATCCTGCCTATGAAAAGGCGCTGTCGGAGATTGAATCGCGGCACCCGGGAAAGATGCGCGCGCTTATCACCTACGATCGTCTGCTTTCCAGGCGTATCTATGCAGGTTCCGACCTTTTCCTCATGCCCTCGCTTTTTGAACCCTGCGGGCTTTCCCAGATGATCGCCATGCGCTACGGCACCCTGCCGTTGGTGCGTCAGACGGGCGGTTTGGCGGATACGGTGGAGGCATACAACAAGTACGAAAAGACGGGGACGGGTTTTGGCTTTTTGAACATCAACGCCCATGAACTGCTTTACACGGCCAAAGAGGCGGTCGAACTCTACCGTGAGGATCGTGAAGCCTGGTCGAATATGGTGCAGCAGGCGATGTCGGGAGACTATTCCTGGACGCGTTCGGCCAAAACATATGAAACGCTTTACGAAGCTATTTTAGAGGAGCGTTAATCATTGATACATTTTTCGCATGATGTGAGCCAAGCCTTTTATCGTGATCCGATGGGGGCGGTTGCCTGTGGCAGCACGCTACGACTGCGTGTGGCTGTGGAAGAAAAGGCCGAGGTCGCGTCACTTCGCCTGTTCTATGTGTACGGGCTGCCGCCCGTGCGTGAGAGTTTTCTTCCGATGAAGCGGATCTCAAAAAATGAGGGCCACTCGGTGTATGAGTGTTCCCTCCAAATGGACCATGAGCCGGGGTTGTTCTACTACTGGTTTGAGGCACAGCTTTTGGACGGGCGCTACCGCTGGGGTTTTCCGGACGAGGACACCCGCGGTGTTATGGCGAAGACCTCTAGGGTCAGTTCTGATTTTAAGGTGGACGGGACGGAATTGATTCCGGCTTTTCAGGTGACGGTACACCAAAAAGATTTCAAGACCCCTGACTGGATGAAGGGTGCTTTGCTGTACCAGATTTTCCCGGACCGTTTCAGCCGGGGCAAAGACTTTGATGGCGATTATGCCCGCTCCCTCATGCATTATCCGGAGCGCATCTGGCACGAAAACTGGGATGAGGAGGTCGATTTTGAGGGGAAGGAACCCGTGGGGTATGAGGCCTGCGATTTTTTTGGCGGTACGTTAAACGGCATCCGCGAATACCTGACGGAACTGTCGCTTAAGGGCATTAATGTGCTTTATTTGAATCCTGTCTTTCAGTCCAAGTCGAATCACCGCTACGACACGGGCGACTACCTGAAGGTGGATCCGCTGTTGGGTACCCATGAGGATCTCATCGCGCTTTTTATTGAGGCAAAAGCCTTGGGTATCCGTGTGATCCTGGATGGCGTGTTCAGCCACACGGGGGCGGACAGTCTTTATTTCAACCGCTTCGGCCGTTACGATTCGGTGGGGGCCTGGCAGGCGGTGTGTGAAGGGCAGGTTTCCGATTACACCTCCTGGTATCGTTTCTCGCATGAGATGCAAGACGCGATGGACGGACCGCGCTATGAGTGCTGGTGGGATTTTCCGGAGCTTCCGAATGTGGAGGAGGACGATCTGTCTTACCGTGCGTTTATCGCTGGCAAGGACGGAGTCCTCGCCTATTGGTTAAGGCAGGGGTGCTCGGGCTTTCGCCTCGATGTCTCCGATGAGTTGCCTGATTCTTTTTTGCGGCTGTTGCGAGCGCGCGTGAAAACAGAGTCCGAGGACGCGCTTGTCATGGGGGAGGTCTGGGAGGAACCGACGGCTAAGATCAGCTACGGGACTTACCGTGATTTCTTGTTTGGGAATACGCATGACTGCGTGATGGGCTATCCCTTCCGCAGGGATGTGATTGCTTTTTTGACTGATGAGATCGATGCTCGTGAGCTCGGTTTTGCGTTTGAGAAGATGCTGTCGATTACGCCAAAAGAAGCGCTTTATGCGCAGATGAACCTTTTGGGCAGTCACGATACGGAGCGGATTGTGACGAAACTGTCGGGGAAGCCGAAACCTGACAACCGGAAAGAACAGGCGACTGCGCACCTGAGCGATGATGAGCGGGCGAAGGGGGAGAAACGACTGCTGGCTGCCTCCTTGTTACAGCTGGCCTTCCCGGGCGCGACCGCTGTTTATTACGGCGATGAGTTTGCCATGGAGGGTTATGACGATCCCTTTAATCGCAGGACTTTTCCAAGAGAAGGGGATCGGCCGAAAAATGAGATGTCCACGCGTCTTTGGGAGTTAGTCCGTCTGAAACACGATGCCAAGGTACTGCGCACGGGCTTTTTTGAAATGATTGAGGCCCACGATGACCGGCTTATTATGCGCCGATTCTTCGATGAGGAGGGAAGGGATGCCTTCGGGCATCTTCCCGACGGCCCCTCGGAGGCGATTATTACGGTGTGCCGTTCGCCTGTTCCTTCGGGAGCCGTGTTTTTCGGAGATGCCCGGGTTTTCTACTTTTAAGTCTCTATTTTGCTAGGATCTTTTTCAGCCTCGCAAAGCGCGGCAGGCCGTTTTCGTGGATCTGCTTTGGCTCTCCGCCGATGAGGGGAAGGCAGTAGTCGATGAACGCTTGGGTGACGCCGTTTCCTTCTTCGTTGATCCAGTCGAGGGGGACGGTTTTTTCAGTGTTCGCGACTTTTTCAAGCGGGATATGGACGATGTCGACGCCGTAGTCTTGGCCGGGTTTTCGTTCGAATCCCATCATGACGCCGGTGGTGCCGGAAATGGCGGCTTTCACGCCTTCTCTTCCGGCCCTCAAGGCTTCCTCGATGTCGACGCCTGAGGCGCAGTGCGCGGCGGAGCGCTGGAGGAGTGAGAATTCGATGCCTCGCACCTTGATGCCTAATGCTTCGCCTAAGCGCTCGGCTAATAACTGGGCGGTACCGCCCAGTTGTTTATGGCCAAAGGCGTCTGTTTTTCTCGCGGAGAGCTGTTCGACGACCAGCTGTCCGTCTTTTGTCTTTATGCCTTCGGAGACACTGATCAACACAATGTTCTTTTCTTTTAAGATTTTTTTAGCGTCACGGATCATCTTGTCTTCGTCAAAGGGGCGTTCGGGCAAGTAGACAAGGTCAGGCCCGCGCTCGATGACAGAGGCGAGGGCAGAGGCGCCTGCGAGCCAGCCGGCGTGGCGGCCCATGCATTCAAAGACCACCGCCATGGGGGTGTGGTAAGAGTGGGTGTCGTGCCAGACTTCGGAGATGGCGGTGGCCACGTATCGGGCGGCCGATCCGAAGCCGGGGCAGTGGTCGGTGCCGTAAAGGTCGTTGTCGACGGTTTTCGGGATCCCGATGACGCGGCATTCGTAGTCGTTCTTTTCAAGATAGCGCTTGACTTTGTGGCAGGTGTCCATGGAGTCGTTGCCGCCGTTGTAAAAGAAGTAGCGGATGTCGTATTTTTTGAAGATTTCTAAGATCCTTTGGTAGTCCGTGTCATCGACGTCGGGGTCGGCGAGCTTGTAACGGCAGGTGCCCAGGATGGAGGAGGGGGTTCCTGTCAGGTATTCGAGCTCTTTTTTATCTTCGAGCGTGATGTCGTAAAGCTCATCGTTTAGGATACCCTCGATGCCGTGGCGCATGCCGTAAACACGCCCGATGATCTCGGGGTGTTCGAGCGCTTCTAAGAAGACGCCCGCCGCGCTTGAGTTGATGACGGATGTGGGGCCGCCGGATTGTCCGAAGACGAGATTACCTTTTAATGTGTTCATGTAAGCCTCCTAGGTTATTTATATGTCGATGGCGCTAAAGAGCCTGTCGGAGCGTTTTAATACTAACAGTGTCGCCAGGATGACGATGACCAGTGAGAAGATGAATAGGGAGAGGGCGGTTAACAGGTCGTGGCCGCCCCAGATCTTGCGAAATAAAAAGCCCACGCCCACGATCGTGCCGGCGTAGACGAACATGCCGAGCCCTGAGACCATGGTGGCTTTGGTGTTTTTCACCGGCTGGATTTCATTGGTCCAGTCGAGGTTGGGAAAGAACATGTCCGTGAAAAAACTGACGATCTGCACCAAGTAGGCGTTTAGCCAGGCGGTGACGAAGACGATGAGCCCGAAAAGGAAGGAGCCTTTTAGGAATATTGTGATGCCGGCGGTTAAAAACAACCAGATCAGGGTGGTGGACATGAGCCCCGGTGTCAGCCAGGCGAATACCTGGACGCGCGCGGGGACGGGGATGAGTTTTGAGTAATAAAAGAGTTTGCCCTGCCTTGAGATGGCGGAAGCTGACATCATGTTGGAGCCGGAGAAAAAGGCGGCCGCGGCAGAGGCGATCATGACGATGAGCCAAAGCGAGTGTTTCCAGGCGCCTGATTGGTTCCAAATTTGCAGCATGCCGATAAGGTCAAATTCGAGGTCGCCTGAACTGTCCATGCGCGACAGCGTCATGATCATGACCCCGATCATGAGGGCGGGCACGAGGACGGCGCCGAGGATGGTTTGGGTGAAAAAGGCGGGTGTCCTAAAGAGTATTTTCCATTCTTTTTGCACGATGGCCCGATAGGGGTGACGTGGTCGAAGCGCCCGATGCATCGCTTCACGCGTCAATTGCTTTGTGGGTTTCCCGCCGGCCTGCATGCCGAGGACGCCGGGGATGTAGAGTCGTCGGGCTAAAAGAAGTAACACGCCCAGCGCGAAGGCGTTAACCAACAGGGCTAAGAGGCCGTTTAAAAGGCTGTAGCCGCTGTCGGCATAAAGGAGCATCCCCGCGCCAAAGTAGGAGGAGGGGATGTAGGGCAGCGCGCCGGACATGAAGGTTGAGCGGCCGTCGGGGCCGAACATTTGGGAGCCCGGCATCTGGGTGCCCACGTTTTGCATGTTGATGAACAGCGAAAATCCCACCGCCAATAGCACCGTGAAGATGGAGGTGACCATCTGGAAGCGGTCTTTGTCGCGGGCAAATTTCGTGTAGCGCATGATAAAGAGCAGCAAGATGACCACGACGGCGAAGGGCATGAAGGTGACAAAGAACATGAAGGGGATGGATTGGACGTAGAAGGCCCAGGGGCGCCCTGCGACGATGCCGTGCGCTATGAGCGCGGGGAAGAAAAAGGCGATGGGGAAAACGGCGGCCGGGAAGTAGGCCTGCGTGATTTTTCCTCCGATGATGACGGAGGGTTTTAAGGGCAGGACGAGGAGGGATTCCAGGCTTGTCGCGTGGTAGAGGGTGGGGATGGCCTGCAGGATGCCGAAAAACAAGATGAGCAAGGGCGCGCCTAAGGCGACCATCTGGATGAATCCGTCGGGGTTTCCTGCCAAGATTAGGAACTTAGTGATGCCCACGCCGTAGATGACGGAGTAAAAGCCGAGCATGAGGAATAGGAAACCAAACAGTAAGATGGACGCGATTTTGGAGCGCGGTTTTCTCTTTTTTCCCTTTTTTTTAGAAAGTCCAAAGCCTTGTTCGAAGCTTCCGAGCATTTCCTTCCACAGGGGGCGCATGAGGATGAAGTACTGTCTCATAATAGTGACTCCATCATGTCATCGGGGACGTAGGGTGCCGCTTCTTCTTCCTGGGCCACGAGCTTCAGGAAGAGTGACTCGAGGGAGTCGTCTTTTGCGTAGCGTGCCTTCAATTCTTCGATGGTGCCGACAAAGAGTAGTTTGCCGTTGTCAATGATGCTTAAGCGGTCGCAGACTTTTTCGGCGACTTCTAATACGTGGGTGGAAAAGAGGACGGTCTTGCCCTGGTCGGCGTGTTCGCGCATCAGTTGTTTTAACTGGAAAGAGGAGGCGGGGTCCAGGCCTGTCATGGGTTCGTCGAGGATCCAGGTGTCGGGGTCGTGTAACAGCGCACCGACGAGGATGAGTTTTTGCTTCATCCCGTGGGAGTATGTTTTGACCATTTGGTTCAACACATCAAAGATGCCGAAGCGATGTGTGAGGTCCTCGATGCGCGCTTCGCGTTCTTCTTTTCCGATGCCGTAGACGTCGGCGATGAAGCGCAAATACTCGATGGCTTTTAAGCGTGTGAAGGTGTCGGGGTTGTCGGGGACAAAGGCGAAGTGTTTTTTGGCTTCCAAGGCTTCTTGTTCAATGTCGTAGCCGTTCACGTTGATGCTGCCGCTGTCCGGGGACAATAGCCCCGTGATGAGTTTTAAGGTGGTGGTTTTGCCGGCGCCGTTGGGTCCTAAGAAACCGAAGATTTCTCCGTCTCTTATTTCGAGGCTGAGGTCGTCGACCGCGTTTTTGACGCCATCGTAACTTTTACTGAGGTTTCTGATATCTATCATGGTCATCCCGCCGATCTGTTGTTCCGTAAAAGGGTTGTTTCGCACAAGGATCAGTATAGGAAATAGCGCATGGCTTTTCAATCAAACGGAATTTGACCGACTGGAGTTCAGGAATATGGCGGGATGGAATTGCAGAATATGACCGGATGAGGTTAATTGAGAGCAGAGAGAGGGCGACAAGATGGATATTAGTGGATACATGCCACGTCTCATTGACAAGCAGATTCAAGCTTTTTTGAATGTTTTCGGTGCGGTCAGCATTGAAGGGCCTAAATGGTGCGGAAAAACATGGAGTTCGTTAAATCACGCAAATAGTTCAATCTTTATGGGCGATCCGGAGGGAGATTTTCAAAACAGACGCCTGGCCGAACTTTCACCTGCACTTGCGCTGGAAGGAGACACGCCTAGGCTTATCGATGAATGGCAGGGAGTGCCGGCGTTATGGGATGCTGTCCGTCACCTTGTGGACCAAAGGGGAAAGAAGGGGCAATTCATTTTGACGGGTTCCTCCACGCCGAGGCAGAAGGGTATTTTGCATAGCGGGGCAGGCAGGATCGCGCGTCTTTCAATGCGTCCGATGTCATTGTTTGAGTCAGGTGATTCTTCAGGTGTTGTGTCACTTAGCGCACTTGTTCAGGGTGAATTTGAAGCAAAGGCAACAGGTGATGTGATGCTTTCCCGATTAACTGAGCTCGTGATCCGGGGGGGATGGCCCGCCAGTATCCAGATGTCGCTTCGAGATGCCGCGCTTGTTCCCCGAGAGTATCTTATGGCGGTGGTGGAAGATGATATCTATCGGTTGGATGAACGAAAACGTGATCCGGAGAAGTTGAGGTTGTTGCTCCGTGCTTTAGCCCGTCACGAAAGTTCGGTGATATCGCAAAATGTCTTGCTAAGAGATATGTTCGAAATGGACGGCCGTACGATCGATACAGATACATTGTCGACCTATCTGGATATTTTTAATCGTCTGTTTATCACGGATAATCTGGCGCCATTTTCAACCCATATGCGTTCGCGCGTTCGGATTCAGCAAAGTGTGAAAAGGCAGTTCGTGGACCCTTCACTTCCCGCTTCCCTGTTGTCGGCAACAACGGATCGGCTCCTTTCGGATCTTAATATCTTTGGGCTGCTGTTTGAATCTCTCGTTGCACGCGATTTGAAGATTTACGCAGAACATATGGGCGCTGGCATTTACCATTACCGCGATGATCAAAATCGCGAGGTGGATGCCGTGATGGAGATGCCCGACGGTCATTTGCTGGCCTTTGAAATTAAGTTGGGAACAGACCGCCTTGACCAGGCGGCTGACAGCCTCATTAAATGGAAAGATAGCTGGACTCCTAACGGCCGCCAAACACCGAAAATTGACCTCTGTATCATCTCCGGACTTTCGAAGGCCGCTTATCGGCGACCGGATGGTGTCTATGTGTTGCCGATTACAGCCCTTAAGCCGTGATCGAGTCCTCCAATAGACGTAAATATTGGCCGAGTTTTTCCTTGAGATACTCTCCCACCATGTTCACCATGGGGGCGGGGTCGTTATCCGTGAAGTAACGATCAAAACAGGCGTAGTATTTTTTTCTGTCAGTAAACCTCACATCGATAGGCGGATAGTCAGCCTGCATGAACATGAGGTTTAAAATCAGCCTCCCCGTCCTTCCGTTGCCGTCGATGAAGGGGTGGATGCCTTCAAATTTTAGATGGAACATTGCCGCAACCTCGATCACATGCCGCTTGTCATCTGATAAATCCAAAACCAGTCGCTCCATTTGCTCGGGTACGAGATGAGGTTCCGGTGGTGTATGTGCCGCGCCCATGATTTTAACCGGTAAAACAAGGGAATGGATTTCGCGGATCATCCGTTCCGTGAGAGGAAGCTTCTCGCGGACCATGGAGAGGATGTAAAGGAAGGCATCACGATGACCCACCGCCTCCAGGTGCTCTTTGAGCGGTTTTTTGTCGATGGGCGCCGTCGATCGAGCGCTTCTTTCATTTGCGAAACAGCGTTAAAGAGTGCGACATATTCCTCTGGGATTTCTTTGCCGCGGAGTCTTCGCCCCTCGGCGCAAAGCTGACGAACGCGGCGATCGGAGATGTTCCATCGCTATCGGAACAATATCCGCTAAAATGTCAAATTTTCTTGGATATTATTCCGATATTGGTGTGCATTTTCTGCGATATCAGCTGAGACGTGTTATAGCTAAATAACCATGTGACCTGCGATGCGTTTTTTGAAATTGGGGGAACCATCACATGAAACAATCAAAATATGACAACCTATTAATCATCCTTCTCGTATTCATTCTCGTGTTTACATCATCGTGCGGCCTTGCGCAAGTGGAAGGTTCAGAGGCGGACTCGGACAAGACGATGCCAACCGGTTACAGTGATGGCGGGATAGGATTTGCTTCCATTTACTACGATGGACAATTGTTCCGATTAGAGGAAACCGTAGGTGAGTTCACAGAAGAGGAATTGCCTGCCAAGCTCCAAGCGTTAGGGGCCAAGGAAGTGGGTACGATCGTGACGGAGACTAATCACCGGTGGCCCTCCTTAGATCTTGAAGCCAGCAGACTTCCTGCCTCTCTTTCTGTGTACTACGACCCGGCACAAAAACGGCTATACGTCGTCACTGAAGAAGGCGCATTGAGATTACTCGAGCCCTACCTTGAACCCTTGTACGAGCTTGAAGTAAACAAATAGCGTTAACGTCCGCGGCGCTTCACATCGTCGCGGATCTCATTAAAAGCACCCTCCTCGATGACGCCCTGTTCACGGAAGTTTGCCACCGTTTTCGACATGATCGCAAAGTTTAAAGAAGTCCCCTCGCTGTCCGCAATATAGTCTACCGCCCGGTCAGCGCCGATACCAAAAGTCCCCGCGGTCCCCACGGCATCGATGTTCGCGCCTAGGAAAATGAATTCCCATCCGTTATCTTTCTTCCTTTTATTGATCATGTCTTTGACTTGTGCCGTCGAGTATTCACGGCTCGAATTCTCCTCACCGTCCGTAATAATCACAAAGATCACTTTTTCGGCACGGTATTCTTCCGCCGTATGCTTTTGTGCATTGTCAATCTTGTGAAGGCTCATCCCGATGGCATCAATCAGTGCCGTCGTGCCGCCCACCTGGTATTCCTTGTCAGTCATCTCGCTGACCGCCTGAATGTCAGTGCGGTCGTGCAACAGTTCAAAGGTGTTGTCAAAGAGCAGTGTCGTAATACGACATTCGCCATCGACGGCCTGCTGTTTTTTCAGCATGGCGTTGTAACCCCCGATGGTATCCGACTCCAAGCCTGTCATCGAGCCGCTCCGATCCAAAATAAGTACCAGTTCTGTTAATCCTTTTTTCATGGTGAATGTCCTCCTTTAAATCTTGTGTTTAAAGGATAGGAAAAAAGATAAGTCAAGAGGTCGCTTCAAAAGCGACTTAACCGCCTAACAAAGGCTGGTCATAAGAGAACAGCACCTCATTGATCTCGAACACATCGTATTGGCCGTTCACAATGAAATACTCCACGATGACATCAAATTTGACGGCATGGGAGAGCGCAAAACCGGCTCTCCCCAAAAGGTTTTCAGTTTCAGAAAGCGATAACTGCAGGGCCACCGCAAGCGCAATCGCGGTGCGCTTACTCGGCATATAGCCCTTGCCCGTTCGTATCTTAGAAAATAACTTGCGGTTAAGGTTCGCCCGCTTGTACACCTCAACATCGGTCATGCCCTTCAGGTCAATTAGCCGCAGGAGCATCTCAGAAAACGGTTCGTCTAGGTTTCCGACTAAATCATCGAGGGGTGCCATAATAGGCGCCGCCATTTGATCCATATCGAACGCTTCTAAACGCCTTATGACTTCGCGATCGATCAGGTGCGCATCGATGTAACTTTCCACCGCGCCCAATAGTTTCCGACTGACACTGAACGAAGCTTTGTCAAAGACGACTAGGGTCACCTCGATGTCGTGATCGAGAAGAAAGTCTTGGATGGCGGAGGTGGCCACCCGCAAGGCCTCATCTTTCGGGTAACCGTAGATGCCGCTTGAAATGAGGGGGAATGCGATGCTGTCACAGTTGTTTTCAACCGCCAATGTTAACGAATGGGTATAGGCGGCGCGAAGCCGTTTTTCATTTAAATCCGCTTGTTTCTTGTCATAGATCGGACCGGCCGTATGAATAATGAATTTTGCGGGAAGATCAAAGCCCGGCGTAATGACGGCTTCGCCTGTTTGAATGGGCGCCAGGGGATCGCAGGCGGCTTGGAGCTGGGCCGCTCCGGCGGCCCTGAAAATAGCGCCACAGACACCGCCGCCCATCTTAAGTTGAGGGTTCGCGGCGTTTACAATCGCGCATGTTTTCATCTTCGTGATGTCCTGTCGGACGATGGTCATGGGCATCGACTTACCTCCCAATAAATTCAAGCTCAAAAAGCTTGAGAGATAATTGTCTACTCAGTCTAACATCGGGGGTACCAAGACAGAAGGCGAGCCCATAAAAAAACCACCTGTTGATCCATTTTCCTGGATCAACAGATGGTATTTTCTTGGTGCGGCCGACGAGATTCGAACTCGTACGGTCTCCCACACGCCCCTCAAACGTGCGCGTATGCCAGTTCCGCCACGGCCGCATGTCGCGGGTCTTTTGACCGGCCACGCTATTATGACAAAGACAAGAAATCTTGTCAACCAAAGAAGCGTGACCGTCGGAGGCCCTCATTTCTAGTACAATGCTTCTTGGAGGTAAAGAGCTTGAACGAACGTTATACATGGTATGAAAGAAGAGGCATCAGCCGACCGGTCTTCGATTGCTCAGAAAAAGCCCTCGAAAAAGTGCAAGACGCTTTTTTAGATGTCGACCGCGTCCGCGAGAAGCGGCAGCTCGAAGTCTTAGACGCCTTTGCCGCCTCCTATGTCTCAGAAAGCGCCTTTATCCATAAGACAGGCTACGGCTACGACGACGCCGGTCGCGAACAGACAGAAGCCGTCTTCGCGCGCGCCTTGGGCGCCGAAGACGCCCTCGTGCGCACCCAATTTGCCTCAGGCACGCATGTGCTCGCCACCTGCCTTCGCGCACTTCTATCCCCGGGCGACGAACTTCTGATCGTCACGGGCACCCCCTATGACTCCCTACGGATGACCCTTGACGGCCCTTCGCGCCAGAGCCTATCCGCACGTGGAGTAAAAATAAAGATTATTGACTTAGACGATCACGGAGATCCGGACAGCGAGGGCATCAAGGGCGCGATCACAGACAAAACACGCATGGTCTACGCGCAAAAATCCAGGGGCTATTCCGACCGCCGCTCACTTCTGGCGTCCGACATACGCAAGATCGGGGAAGCGATAAATGAAAAAAATAAAGACGCTATCTTCTTTGTCGATCACTGTTACTCCGAATTTGTGGAGATGACCGAGCCCCTCGAGGAGGGGGCCGACCTCATCGCCGGCTCCCTCATCAAGAACCCGGGTTCCGGCATCGCGCCGGGCGGAGGCTACGTCGCCGGAAAACATAAGCTCATCGAAGAAATCAGCGAAGGGATGACCGCCGTCGGCGTCGGCCGCCATGTAGGTCCCTCCTTTGGCATGACAAGACTCCTGCTGCAGGGACTCTACTTTGCGCCCACCGTCGTGGCCTCCGCCATGAAGGGCGCGATCCATCTGGCCTCCTTGTTTCAATTGGCCGGTTACGAAGTCCTCCCCGCGCCCCTTGATCCGAGAGGGGACATCGTACAACTGGTGCGGCTTGAAGCCCCCGAAAAACTTGAAATCTTTTGCCAGGCCATCCAGGCCGCCTCCCCCGTCGATGCCTTTGTCACCCCCATTCCCGCGCCCATGCCGGGCTACGACTGTGACGTCATCATGGCCTCGGGATCCTTTATCCAGGGCTCCACGATTGAGTTATCGGCGGACGGGCCGCTTCGCCCGCCTTACGATGTCTTCGTGCAGGGGGGGTTGACCTTTGAAAACGCGCGTTTAGGGGCCATGCTGGCCTTAGAGCGCATTGGTTTTGGAGATCGCCGATGAACCGTACGGACGAACTGTCAAAAAAAAGGCGCTCGCTTCGTGCCAAGCGCCATATTCGTCTGCTTTTTATTTCCGTGACAGTGCTCGTCATGATCGCGTCCGCGATCTGGCTGATCGTCCTCATCCTGACCGGGGACAGGGAAGCGCCAAGACTTGCTTTTTTATCGAAATCGGAGATGGCCATTAAAGAAGATGTGTCCCTTATCTTCATCGATGACGCGGTCACGGTCACCGCGCCGGACCACGGGATCTTCCTGCCCGTGATCGAAGAGGGAGAACGTGTCGCAAAAGACGCCCTTTTAGGTTTCATCCTGCCCTATGACCGGGAACAGGATGCCCTCTACTACCGCGATCTTGAGCAGCGCATCCGGGCGCGTGCCTTTGTGCTTTCAGGCTTTGCGGACACACTCCGTAACCCTCAGCCGCTCACTCCCATTGACAGTCGCCTCCGCGCGTCCATTGTGGGGCTTACCCGGCTTGGTACGGAGAATAGGGCGGAGGCTGTGAGTGAATTTCGGCATTATCTTGCGGCGGCCAAGTCTCAGGCCCCGCTTTTTGCCTCATCGGATGACTTACTCTCCTCGCTTCGATCGGAACAGGAGCGATTGAAAGAGGATTTCTCATCTGACGGACGTGTCGTCACCCTGCGCGCGCATATGACAGGGGAGTTAAGTTTCTATCCCTTTTCGGCGCTCCGTGAATTTGACCCTGTCTGGGGCGAATACCAGGGTGCGCCCGAACAGGTGATCGAACGCCTGAATAAACTGCCTGTCAACGGCCGGGATCTGCGCTATGAGCGGGTGCGGGCCGGTGAACAGGTGCTTTCCATGCGGCGCTTCAGCGGGCGCTCCATGGTGCTCTGGCGCCCCAAAACAGATACGGAGAACATGGAACTGAAGTCGGGGAGTCGGGTGGAGCTTCTCTTTCAGGGCGGCTTCCAACTCAAAAATATTGAAGTACTGCGCGTCCGCGATGAATTAGAAGGTGATTGGCTGTGGCTTTCAAGTGATGCGTGGACGGGCTATGTCCCTTCGGTGGCGGCGATCCGTGATGTGGAGCTTGTCGTGTCACACGTGAAGGGGCTTTCGGTACCGCTTCGCTCTCTTTTTGATGTGAATCATGAGGAACAGACCGCTAAGCTTCGCAAGATTAGAAGCGGGGTGACTGAGACGGTGGCGGTCAGGATTTTGGCCGAGGACGGTCATAACGCCCTTATTGCGACGCTTTCGGAAGAGGAGAAAGCTTTGACTGAGACGGATCTCTATGTGACGAATCCTTGGACAGCCGGGGACGGCGTCCTGATCGACTGATACGGTGAAAGGTAAATAAACAACATGAACGATTCGGTAAGAACAGCGGAAATCCAAGCGCATTTTGAGAGGTTTACACGTTCGGTGGAGACCTTGTCGAAGGAGGCGGGCCGCGCGGTGGGGGAGGTTCGTCTTGTGGCGGTGTCGAAGAATTTTCCTATCGAGGATGTGGCGTCCGCGCGGGGTTTGGGGCAGCGTGTTTTTGGTGAGAATCGGGTGCAGGAGCTGCAAGCGAAGGTGCTTGAGGCGGAGGCGTTGGGTTTGGATGTGGTCTGGCACATGATCGGTCATTTGCAGACGAACAAGGTGCGCCAGGTGGTGGGGCGGGTGGCCCTGATTCATTCGGTGGACCGCAGACGACTCTTAAACGCGGTGGAAAGAGAAGCTAACAAAAAGGACCTCGTCCAGGACGTGCTTTTGCAGGTCAACGTGTCGGGGGAGGAGACGAAGGGCGGCTTTACGCCGGAGGAGACGGAAGCCGTGATCCGGGAGCGTGAGCACTTCCCTCATGTGCGCATCCGGGGCCTCATGACGATGGCGCCGTTCTTTGACGACCCGGAGGACGCGGCGCCCGTGTTCCATGAACTGCGAGCCCTCCGCGACCGCCTGTCAAAAAAATATGACATGCCCGAATTGCAAGAACTGTCCATGGGCATGACGAACGATTACCCCCAGGCAATCCGCGAGGGGGCGACCATGCTACGTGTGGGGAGCGCGCTTTTCGGCTCCCGCTAGCGCGCCAAAAAACGCGACAGAAATTCTTGCGTCTCTTGCTTTTCCGGACGCTCAAAGATGGATTCCGGCGACCCCTCTTCATGGATGACCCCGTCATGCATGAAGAACACGCGCTGACTCACATCCCGGGCAAAAGCCATCTCATGGGTGACGACCAGCATCGTGATCTGTTCACCCGCAAGATCCCGCATAACTTCCAACACCTCACCCACTGTCTCAGGGTCCAAGGCCGAGGTCGGTTCATCAAAGAGTAAAACTTCAGGATCCATGGCAAGCGCTCGGGCGATCGCCACACGCTGTTTTTGACCGCCCGAGATCTGACGCGGGCGCGCGTCGACATAGGCCAAAAGTCCCACCTTCTCAAGATAATACCGAGCCTTTTCTTCCGCCTCATCTCGGCTTCTTTTTCGCACCTTCATCTGACCCACCACACAATTGTCTAACACCGTCATGTTGTGAAACAGGTTAAAGGACTGGAACACCATGCCGACATGGGAGCGATACTCCGGGATGTTGACCCCACGGTCCAGGATGTTCCTGCCGCGGAAGAGAATTTCGCCGCCGGTGGGCATCTCCAACAAGTTAATGCAGCGCAGTAAAGTGGACTTCCCCGAACCGGAGGAGCCGATGACACTGATGACCTCGCCCGCTTCGACGTCGAAGTCGATGTCATTGAGGACCTTGTTCTTCCCGAAGGTCTTGGCCAAATGCCGGATGGAAAGGATCGGGGCATCACTCACGGAAGGTTTAATCCTCATAGGACGCCTCCTTTTCTCCCCGGTGGCGGTAGGTGCCCGCCGCCATGACCAGTTGATCGGCCGCGGCCAATTCAAAATGCCGGTCGCCTTCCATCTTCTTCTCGATAGAGCGGAGAATGAAAGAGGCAAGGAGCGTCAAAGTCAGATAGCCCGCCATCTCAACCGTGGCCGAGGGGAAGTACAAATAAGTCGCCCCCACCGCAGAGCGGTGGGCGGCGAAGAAATCGGGAAAGCCGATAATAAACATGACCGACGTATCCTTCACGTTGATGATGAAGTTGTTGCCGATCTGCGGCATGATGTTGCGCAAGGCCTGAGGCAGGATCACGGACGTCATCGTCTGCACATGGTTCATCCCGATGGCTTTCGCGCCCTCGGTCTGTCCCGGGTCAATCGACAGGATGCCGCCTCGCACGGACTCCGCCATATACGCGCCCGTGTTGATCGACACGATGAGGATAGAGGCCAGCCAGATGCTGTTGAAGCGGTACATATTGTTCGTGACATAGGGCAGGCCGTAAAAGATGAACACCGCCTGCAGGAGCATCGGGGTGCCCCTGAAAAGTTCGACATAGATGCGGATCACGATGCGGATCGATTTTAACACGAAGCGCTTTAAAAACGAGTCGTTTTTGGTATAGGGGATCGTGTTCAGGACCCCAGAGGCAAAGCCGATGACACAGCCGATCGCGGTGGCGACAAGCGCTAAGACAAGTGTGGAGCGGATGCCCCGTAAGTAAAGCGCTCCGTACTGCCCCCACAGATCCCCGATATCCAGGATGAGTTCTTGGAATTTACCCATGGTATCTCCTTAGCCCAGAGGCTGGATCCGGATGGCTTCTTCCATGAGGCCTGTGAAGTCATCGGCGGTCATGGTGGAAAGAACCGCGTCAATTTTGTTCTTTAGAACCGTATTGCCCTTCATGACCGACACCCCGATGTTGACGTTCTCGGTACGCTCTTGCTCTGAGAACCGGAAGTCACCGTCCGTGCCCGTGAAGTCCAAGATGACCATATCCGGGTAGGCAATGACCGCGCCCTGAGCGGTGGGAAGGTCGGTGGTAACAAAGTCCACAGTGCCCGTCTCAAGCGCCATGAGCATGGCGGGGGCGTCCGCGGCTTTTAAGGGGATGACAACATCCGGGATCTGGGGCAGGCACTGGTCAAACCAGATGGTGCCTTCCTGCGCGGTGCCCCGGGCACCTGTGAGGTTTTGAATACCTGTTGCCAAAGCATAGGGGCTTCCCGCTTTGGTCAGACTGACCATGGTGGCGTAAAAGTAGGGGCCCGCAAAATCGACTTGTTTGGCGCGGTCGGCGGTCATGGACTGCCCCGCGATGACCGCGTCAAAGGTGCCCGTCATGACCCCGGGCACTAACGAGTCCCAGTCAGACTGGATGATTTCCAGTTCCCAGCCATTTTTTTCAGCGATCATTTTGGCAATCGTGACATCGTAACCGTTGGCGTAGGAGCCCGGCGCGTTCTTGATGGGAACGGCGCCGTTCGTGTCATCGTTTTGCGCCCAGTTGTAAGGCGCGTAGGCGCATTCCATGGCGACGGTGAGGACGCCGTCCTCGACGCCTGAGGGGGG
>DIRK01000008.1:24259-28655 GCA_002427535.1 Mageeibacillus sp. UBA5438
ATAAGAACGATTTTTCTCATGCCCATTTCCTTTCCGACCCTAATAGGGCCCCGGCATTCGAGCCTGCCGGAGGCTTAAAATGAAAGAACCGCTTTGTCAAGCGGTTCCATGGAAATCGGGTGAGAACAGTTTTTCTTCTCCGATGCCATCGATAGCGCTTCACAAATACTTGTGACAGTCCGCCGGATATTCTCCTGCGACCCAACTCCAACGACTCAGGCTGTCTTTGAAGTTTCGGCGACGTTCCCTTTTCCTATCCCCGCGGGTTGCCTGACCCTCATGCGGTGGTACTCTTGAACATCGCGCCTCTATCTAAAGCGATTCAATTGTCTCGAATGGTAGCACCAAAAAAAGAGCTTGTCAAATGAAGGGACGCTGTATACGCCTACATAAATAACAGCCACATGACAAGGCTATGACGATTTCATGCATTTCTTGCAAGCTTGACCTGACGTCCTTATAATGGACGGACACAGAGTGGATCGCTGTTTTTTGAGGAGAAACTATGAGCAACTTTTTGAATAAACTCTTTGGGCGTACGGACGAGGATTACGACTACGACGACTACGATTCGTATGACTCCTACGATTACGAGGAGCCCTACCAGGAGGAAAGCCCTAATATCCGTGAGGCCAGGTCGAAGCGCGAACGCGAGCGGACCGTGCCCTTCCCGGGCGCGAAGCCGGGGACTGACCATACGGTAGTATTAGTCGAAGCCTTTGACATCGATACTGCTTGGCCTGTCTGCGACCATGTGAAGCAGGGTCGCACGGTCATCTGCAACACGGAGCGTTTATCCTCCGAGGTGCGCGTGCGCTTCCAGGATATTATCTCGGGATCCGCCTACGCGATCGGGGGGCTTTTGCAGGCTGTCTCACAGTTTATCTTTGTCTTTGCTCCCTCCTCGACGCATATTGACTTTGACGATGGGCGCCTGGCCTTCAGCGCGCTTCGAAACGCGAGCCGTGAGCCCGTTATGTCGGGCCTCTTAGCCGAGCGCGACAGTTCACGTTATGCCCGCTAAACCTACAAACAGCGTCCTCATCGGGCTCGATGTCGGCGGCAGCATCACGAAGATCATTGGATTTCAAGAAGGTAAGCTGCTCCTTCGGGCACGTGTGCAGGCCGACGACCCGGTCGCCTCAGCCTACGGCGCCCTGGGTAAGTTTTTATCGATTAACAATCTCCAATTAGAAGAAGTCACCTCCATTCACGCCACAGGGGTAGGCGCGTCCTATTTGGACGGCCAGCTTTTAAAGCGTGAGACACGTATCGTCCCCGAGTTTGACGCGGTGGGCTTAGGCGGCCTTTATACGGCCGGCGTCGAGCGCGCCATAGTGGTCAGCATGGGGACAGGGACTTCCATTGTCTATGCCGACCCACATGAGATCCGTCATATTATCGGGTCGGGGGTCGGGGGCGGCACACTGTTGGGCCTGGCCCAGGTGATCTTGAATGTCCGCGATTTTGAAACGATCGGGGAGATGGCCGAAGGTGGAAATTTGAGACATGTAGACCTTTCCATCGGGGATATTTCCCGCTATGACATCCCCGGTTTGTCAGAGGATACGACCGCCTCGAACTTCGGGCGTGTCGGTGACCGCGCGACTGCCTCGGATTTAGCCTGCGGCATTATCAACTTGGTGTTTCAGTCAGTGGGGACAGACGCCGTGCTTTCAGCCCGGCTTGAAGAGGTCGACAAGATTGTCTTCACGGGCAACCTCGCGGTCCTTTCCAAAGGACACGAGGTGCTCCGTGGTTTTTCTGATTTGTATTCAATTGATATCGTGGTGCCTGAACAGGCCGAGTACGCCACCGCGATCGGCGCGGCGCTTTACCGCGCGTAAATTCTATTCTTTCGTTAAATACGCATGGATGGAGGCCGCGGCCGTCTTTCCGGCGCCCATAGCCTGGATGACGGTGGCCGCGCCTGTCACAGCGTCGCCCCCGGCCCATACCTTGGCTTTGGAGGTCAACAGATTCTCATCCGTGATGATTCCGCCCCAGCTCTCACTTTTTAAGTCAGGGGTGGTCTGACGCAACAAGGGGTTCGGCGACTGACCGATGGCCACAATGACGGTGTCGACCTCGATGTCGTATTCACTGTTAGGAATAGGATGGGGGCGCCTTCTCCCTGAATGGTCGGGTTCTCCTAATTCCATCCGGATGATTCGCATCCCTGTGACATTGCCCTGTTCATCGCCCAGGATCTCCACGGGGTTGTTCAGCATGAGGAACTCGATGCCCTCTTCTTTCGCGTGATGGGCTTCTTCTTGTCGGGCGGGGAGTTCTTCTTCCGAGCGCCGGTAGACGATGGAGACTTTCTTTGCCCCTAAGCGCATGGCGGAGCGCGCGGAGTCCATAGCGACGTTGCCCCCGCCGATAACCGCAACCCTTTTCCCAATGTTGATCGGGGTGGCCGACTCGGGCCAGCGCCAGGCCTGCATGAGGTTCACGCGGGTGAGAAATTCATTGGCGGAGTACACCTGGTTCATGTTTTCACCGGGGATGTGCATGAAGCCGGGAAGTCCCGCGCCGCTACCGATGAAGACAGCTTCATAGCCTTCTTCTTCTAATAACTCATCTAGGGTCATGATGCGCCCGATGACATGGTCCGTGAGGATCTTGACGCCCAGCGCTTTTAACTGGTCGATTTCTGTTTGCACGAGGGACTTCGGGAGACGAAATTCGGGGATGCCGTACATGAGAACGCCGCCCGCGACATGCAATGATTCGTAGACCGTGACGTCGTAACCTAAACGGGCCAGGTCGCCTGCGCAGGAGAGCCCCGCGGGGCCGGAGCCGACGATGGCCACTTTATGGCCGTTAGAAGCCGGTTTTTCAGGCTGTTTTTCCATATGCTCGAAGTGCCAGTCGGCGGCGAAGCGCTCGAGGCGACCGATGCCGACAGGTTCCCCCTTGATGCCGCGCACGCAGACGAGTTCACATTGGTTTTCTTGAGGACAGACGCGCCCGCAGACAGCGGGGAGGCTGTTGGTTTCAATGATCGTCTGGTAGGCGCCTTCGATTTCACCGTTCACGATTTTCTCGATAAAGTCGGGGATCTGGACGTTCACGGGGCAGCCGCCGACGCAGGGACGGTGTTTGCAGTGTAAACACCGGGTGGCTTCCTCGATGGCCATGTCCAAGGTGTAGCCCAAGGCGACTTCGTCGTAGTTTCTATTTCGGATGTCCGGTGCCTGTTCGGGCATGGGGACCTTGACAGGGGACATGTTAGGTTTTTTCTTATCCATGGCGTACCTCCCCGGTGACGCGGCAGCGGTGTAGTTTCATTTCTTCTTCGCGGTCGTGGTTTTCTTGTTCGCGGTAGGTCACCGAGCGCCTTATGGCTTCGTTGAAGTCTACCTGGTGGGCGTCAAAGTCAGGGCCGTCAACGCAGGAGAATTTGACTTCGTCTCCGACGGTGAGGCGGCAGCAGCCGCACATGCCCGTGCCGTCCACCATGATGGTGTTCATGCTGACGATGGTTTTGAGCCCGTAGGGTCGGGTGAGGTTAGCGACCGCGCGCATCATGACAAGCGGCCCGATGGCAAGGACGAGGTCGTATTGATTCCCTTCTTTGATGAGGCCTTCTAATACGTTTGTGACAAAGCCTTTGCGTCCGGAAGTGCCGTCATCCGTGATGAGGTAGTAGTTTTCGCTTTGGGCTTTCATCTCCTCTTCCAAGATGATGAGTTCTTTCGTCCTAAAGCCCGCGATGATGTCCACTTTCGCCCCGATCTCATGGAGGTAGGCCGCTTGGGGGTAGGCGATGGCGGCGCCGAGGCCGCCGCCGATGACGGCGACGCGTTTACCCTTGTATTCGTCAAGCTCCGAGGGTTGGCCTAGGGGGCCTACGAAGCTTGCGATGTTGTCGCCGGGGTTTTTGTCGCCTAAGCGCAGGGTGGATTTGCCCACGGTTTGGAAGATGATGCGTACGGCGCCTGTTTTTTTGTCGCTGCCCGCGATGGTGAGGGGGACACGTTCGCCGTCTTCGTCCACTCGGAAGATAATAAATTGCCCCGGCAGCGCCTTTTCGGCGATCTTCGGGGCGAGTATATCGAGTTGGACGGTATCGGGGTTGAGTTGTTTTTTGTTGAGTATGGTATACACGTCACAGGTTCCTTCCCGTATAGATTGGTATGGAATAATTTACAAGCCAAAGGATACCACAATGGCAGGGCAGTTGAGGGGATCTATGACGATACGCCCGAGTTTGGGGTGAATGGTGAAGGGTGTTTGAATAGGGATCGATTTGATTCGAATTTCTGTTAATGTGTCTTTTGTCTTTTTGCGGTGAAGTACGGCTCTGCCGTGCTTACAGGGCCAAACGCAAGTATTTTGGAATTTTTTTGTAACTGTGAGAAAAACGGTTGACAGGAGTTGATCTGCCTGT
>DIRK01000057.1:0-186 GCA_002427535.1 Mageeibacillus sp. UBA5438
CGGGAAAGCAGGTACTCGCCGGATTTTTTTATGCAGAAAATTATCAGATATGATTCAATTCTTTATAATGGCTGATCCGCCAGACTCTTTCGATATTTCGTACTACGGGCACGCCGCAGTACTCGCAGGTTCTATTTTCTCTTTTTAGCGGTGCACCGCAATTGGCACATTGTAACGCAAAACTCT
>DIRK01000057.1:519-666 GCA_002427535.1 Mageeibacillus sp. UBA5438
TTAAGTTATCCTCCAAATCATCGATTTCAGAGCGGATGGCATCGCTCACTGCATAGGTGATGTCCGTTTGACGCAGTTCTTTAATACTTCCTTTTTCCAAGCAGTTGTAATACTGCGTCATAAACTGCTTCACCTTTTCTTCCAAAG
>DIRK01000057.1:891-1049 GCA_002427535.1 Mageeibacillus sp. UBA5438
CTGCCTGTGAAAATCGGGAAAATCTTTCAAGATCCTTGAAAGATAAATCCCCGTCCCCCCGCTCACGGAAAGCGGCGTCTGTTGTACATCTTTTTCCATATTTTGGAAACCCTTAAGAATATTAGACGTCCCAAAAGCGTAGCGTGAAATTTGTCGGA
>DIRK01000057.1:1343-1514 GCA_002427535.1 Mageeibacillus sp. UBA5438
ACCGTTTCTTCTATATCTGTTCACTATGCTACCATTGTTGCGTATATTAACTAAGAAGCTATGAACTGGAGGACGTCTTTTATATGAAGATTGTTGTCGTAGGCGCCGTCGCCGGCGGCGCAACCGCTGCCGCGCGCATGCGACGTTTGGCAGAGGATGCAGAAATACTTT
>DIRK01000057.1:1678-38518 GCA_002427535.1 Mageeibacillus sp. UBA5438
TGGCAGAGGATGCAGAAATACTTTTATTGGAACGCGGCGAGCATGTATCATTTGCTAACTGCGGACTTCCTTACTATATCGGAGGGGTCATCACAAGGCGCGAGGCACTTTTCGTCTCCCCGCTTGAGACCATTCGGGCGAAATATGGTTTTGACATTCGGACGCGTTCGGAAGTGCTGAGCATCGACCGAGACCGAAAAGTCGTATGGGTGAAGGATCTTAGCACCGGCCAAGAGTACGAAGAACCCTACGATAAGCTTATTTTGTCAACCGGTTCATCGCCTTTTGTCCCACCCATGAAGGGCATTGACGCCCACAATATCTTCACCCTCTGGACGATTGAAGATACGGACAGAATCTGGAATTTCATTCAAGAAAATGATCCGAAACGCGCAGTAGTTGTCGGCGGCGGATTTATCGGCATCGAGATGGTCGAAAACCTCGTCGAACGAGGCATCGAATGTACCCTCGTCGAGCTTTGTGACCAGGTCATGCCGCCCTTTGACAAAGACATGACGGCCATCTTGGAAGACCATATGCGTCAAAAAGGCGTGCGCATTGTTTTAAGCTGTGGGATCGAGTCGATCTCTGATGGCGGCAATATCGTGACCTTAAGCGATGGTCGCGTGCTTGCCTCCGATCTCACCTTATTGAGCATCGGGGTGCGGCCGAACAGCGTCTTAGCGAAAGACGCGGGCCTGGCGCTTGGCCCCCGCGGTCATATCGCGGTCAACGAGGCCATGCAAACAACCGACCCTGACATCTATGCGGTCGGTGACGTCGTCGAAGTAAACGAACCAATCTTGGGCGGGAGGACCGCCATTCCCTTGGCCGGGCCTGCCAATAAACAGGGACGTTTTGTCTGCGCTAATATCTTAGAAGAAAAAACCGTTGAACCCTATCGGGGGACCGTCGGCACGAGCGTTGCCAAGGTCTTTGACATGACCGCCGCCTCGGTGGGCATGAATGAAAAACAGTTAAAACAAAAAGGTTTGGTGTACGGCCAAGACTATTTTTACTCCCTCATCCACCCGATGAATCATGTGACCTATTATCCGGGCGCGACCCCCATGGTATTCAAGCTCTTGTTTTCAAAAGACGGCCTAGTCCTGGGCGCGCAGATTGTCGGCTACGACGGCGTGGACAAGCGCATTGACGTCGTCGCAACCGCCATACACTTCCGGGGCACCGTGCGCGACCTGGCGCAACTCGAACTGGCCTACGCGCCGCCCTACGGAGCCGCCAAAGACGCGGTGAACTTTGCGGGATTTGCCGCTGAAAATATATTAAAAGGTTTGACCGACCCGATCACAGTGGAAGAGTATCTAAAGGATCCCGATCGCTTCACCTGGCTCGACATACGGGAAGAAGATGAGATTGCGACGGGCACATTGCCCGGTGCCGTGACGATTCCCTTAAGCGAACTCCGCGGTCGCTTAACAGAACTTGACCGCGACAAGCATTACCTCACATTCTGCGCGGTGGGCCTACGCGGCTACGTGGCAGAGCGCATGCTGAAACAACATGGATTCACCGTCTATAACTTATTGGGCGGATTGCGGACCTTTGATGCCCTAACCGATGTGCCGCCTGAGGAGGCGGAGACGCCAGAAGGAGAAAAGACGATGGACGTGATGCCGAAAAAGGAAGAGCGCATGAAAATTTTTACATTGGATGTCTGCGGCTTGAGCTGTCCGGGACCCATCGTGGAGGTGGGAAAATACCTGCGCGAGATGGAAGAGGGCGAGGCAGTCGAAGTCAGAGCCACCGATCCGGGTTTCATCCGCGATGTGGCAAGCTGGTGTGAAAACACGGGCAATACGCTTTTAGAAACATCCCAGCAGGGCGGTCATTACTTCTCGACGATTCAAAAAGGGGTTACAGGAAAACTAGAATCTCCGACGACCGATGCAGGCATGACAAGCACCGGCGATCCCAAGGGCAAAGACAAGACGATCATCGTGTTCTCGGGGAGTTTTGACAAGGTCATGGCGGCATTTATCATCGCCCTGGGCGCCGTATCCATGGGCGATAAAGTGCATATGTTCTTCACCTTCTGGGGGCTCAGCACGCTTCGAAAAGACCTCCGTGTTCCTGTCGACAAAGGCTTTATGGATAAGATGTTCACCGGCATGATTCCACGCGGCACAAAAGGCATGGGGCTGTCCCAGATGAACATGATGGGAATGGCACCTAAGATGATGCGCAAGGTGATGAAGGACAAAGGCATCACCTCATTGGAAGATCTCGTCCGCGAGGCAGCCAATAATCCTGACATTGAGATGACGGCCTGCCAGATGACCATGGACGTCATGGGTTTAAAGCAAGAAGAACTGATCGACGGCATCCACATCGGAGGCGTTGCCTCGATGCTGAACGACGCGGATAAATCGCAGTTTACACTGTTTATTTCGTAAGCATCAGGAAGTCAAAAATGACTCCATGACTGCAAGATAGCCCCGCGCGGCACCTTCGAGTTCCTTGAGCTCGATATACTCGTCAATCGTATGCGCCAACGATTCACAAGACGGCCCAAAGCCGATGGTCGGGATATTTTTCTCCCCGGCGTAATGGCTACCGTTCGTACAAAAATTATAATGCGACAAGTCACTCGAAAGCCCTGCCTCCCGCAGGGCTTTTGTTGCTTTTTTAATAAACCATTCAGATTCATCGAAAAGCCAGCCCGGGAAAAAGCGCTCAGCCTCGATCATGGTTCCCGTATAACAGCGCTCACGGCCTTGTGCGTAAGCTGCTTTGGCCGACGCCCTTTTATCTTTTTCCAAAATTCCCTGGATCGCTTCAATGACAGGCGCTAATACGCCCTCTTTTTCTTCACCCGGTAAGAGTCTTCGGTCATAGGTCGCTTTGCAATAAGAGGGGACGACGGAGGCACCCGGGTAAGGCGCGGACTTGATGTCGGTCAGCTCCAAAATCCCCTCTCCCAAAACAGGGTGTGTGGGAGGCTTTTGGTTTCGTATCGCCTGAATGATTTCAGTCATCAGGTAGACCGCGTTATAGCCTTTTTCGGGATTGGCCGAATGTGCCGGCACACCCAAGGTTTCAACCGCAATCTCGGCTCGCCCGCGCTGGCCTATTTTGAGTTTCAGCTCACTGGCCTCCCCGATGACCACGACATCCGGCTGAGAGCGTCTTGATATCGCTCGCGCCGCCACGCCCTCAAAGATTTCTTCCATGACGACGCCAGCGATGACGAGGCTGCCATGAAAATGTCCTTTTGTTTTTTCTAAAAAGGACGCGGCGGCCACCGCCATGGCAGCCACAGCGCCTTTCATATCAGAGGCGCCTCGCCCGTACAGGCGGCCATCTTGGATGATTCCTTCGAATGGAGGATATTGCCACGCTTGGGGATCGGGAACGGGAACCGTGTCCACATGTCCGTCAAAAAGAAGTACGGGACCTTCCTTGTCGCCTTTCATCGTGGCGATGAGGCTCCCGTACTCATCTTGTACGAGATCCGTGATGCCCCGGTTTTGAAAGAAACGACGCAATACAGAAACGACGCCTTCTTCGTCGCCTGAAACACTGGGCGTCCGGATCATTTCTTGGGTGAGTTTGACTAGGGTGTTCATTGAAATATCGTGGTTCATGAGAAAATGATAGCATGCTTGATGGAAGCGGAAAAGGAGATGTGAAGTGGAACAGTATAACCCTAAATTTAACGGTGAATGGATCGGTAAGCATGCGCTCGTCTCAAGTTGTGAGCTGCTCAATATTTTGAAGCGCGTGGTCGCCTGTGACAGCGTCTTTAAAAACGAATACACCCTGGGCCTTTTAATCGCGGATATCGCCCGCGAGCACGGATTGCAGGTTGAACGTCAGAAAGTGGCAGAAGGACGCGACAACATCCTTGTGACCCTGGGGGCCGATTCTGCTTACGGGACGACACATGGCCTTCTGTTCCACGGTCACTACGACACGGTGCCCTATTTAGATATGCCGGATCCTTTGAGTGCGCGCGTCCAAAACAACCGCTTATGGGGGAGAGGATCCGTTGACCAAAAAGGCGGCCTGGTCGCTTCCCTTTGTGCCCTGATCGCGATAAAGCGAAAAGGGATTCCCCTAAAGCGCTCGCTTTGCCTGGCCGCTGTGGTCGACGAAGAGTCAGAACACAGGGGGAGTTTTGCACTGTCAGAAAGTGATATCCGAGCTGACTATGCCATTGTCACGGAACCAACCCATTTAAAGACGGTGGAGTTTGGACATTTGGGTTCAAGCCCGATCGTCATCCGTGTCGAAGGTAAAACCGCGCATGCCAGCGTCGCGTCTGAGGGTGTAAATGCCATTGAAAAAGCGATGCTCATCCTGGAGCGGCTGTTCAAAATGGAATTTCCAACGGTGAATCTGGGCGAACTGGGAGTCGCGCAAGGGACACTGTGCGTCAGCATGATGGAGGCGGGCACGGCCTACAACAACGTCCCGCACGAGGCCTTTATCCGCATGGACCGCAGGACGGTCCCGGGAGAGACCTCCGAAAGCGCCGTAGCAGAAATTGAAGCGGTTATCGCCGATGCAAAGCGTGTGGATCCGTCCATGGTTGCGACCGTCCGCATCGAAAGGCCCGACTGGTCATGGCCGCCCATCATTGCGCGCGGTCTGAACCCCGCTTTGACCCCTTCGGATACCCCGCTGTTCGATTATTTGCAACAGGCGGCCTCCAAGTCAGGCCTTCCCAGTTTAGAAAAACGTTTTTCAAGTTGCTACTACGACATGGATTTTCTGGTCAACGATTTAAAAATCCCGACCCTTGTGTACGGGCCGGGCGACGGCCGACTGAATCACTCGGCGGCGGAGGAAATTGACATCGACGATGTCGCAAGAGCTGCGGAGATCTACTCGGAGCTTGCAAAAGAACTGTGCTTGTAGACGCGCTAAGCGCCGATAAGGTGTTCGACTAAACCGCCTAAAAGACCGATGCCCGCGCCGATGGCGATGAGTTTAATGGGATCGAGTTTTTTCAAAAGAAGGACCACGACGATAACAAACGCCGCGACTGCTACAAAATCGATGGCCAGGGGTGCGGTGCTGGTGAATAGCGAAGCCATCACCATGGAGACGGCGGCCACCCCGATGAGGCCGCCCACCCCCGGGCGAAGTCCCTTCAATGCACGATCGATCAGGGTGATGCGCCCGCCGTGGAACAAGAACCATCCCAAAAAGAGTAATAATAAGGTTTGCGGTAATACCGCGGCGACAGAAGCGATGATGGCGCCCGGGATACCGGCGACGCGTGTGCCTACGAAAGTCGCGGCATTAAGAGCGATCGGGCCCGGAGTCACCTGAGAAATTGCGACGACATCCGTCATTTCACGTAAGCTGAGCCAGTGGTAGCGGTTGACCACCACCTGCTCAATCAGGGGGAGGGCCGCGTAGCCTCCTCCGAAGGCTAAGGCGCCGACTTCCAAAAACGCGATGAACAGTTGCCAAAAGATCATGGGATACGCTCCTGGGGAATGAAGGTAAATGCGAGGATGCCAAACAGCCCCAGTGCCAAAATGATGAGTCCTGTGCTGATCGACGTAAACAGGCCCACAAGGAAGGTCAAAAGCATGAGGACACCGGAGAATACCTTGTAGCGGGAAAGACATGCCCGAGACAGATCGTAGACGGCAAAGATCATGATCGCGGAGATCGCGCCGCTCATGCCCCGAAGGGCCGCGCGTACCCAGAAGTTGGCGGCAAAGGATTCGTAAACGAAAAAGAGAACCGAGATGATGAGCAAGGGCGGTAAGATGGCCGCAACGGTGCCTAAAATGGCACCGGTGCGCCCTTTTAGCTTATACCCTGTCAACAGTGCCGTGCTCACGGCGATCGGCCCCGGTGCCGACTGAGAGAGCGCGATCAGGTCATACATCTCCTCATCTGAGAGCAGATTGCGTTTCACGACGAATTCATTGCGGATCACAGGGACAATCGTATAGCCGCCCCCGAATGTGATGCCGCTGATTTTAAAAATCGTGAAGAAAAATTGCCACAAACTCATGTTTTGATTGTAGCACTTTCACGAATCGGTATTCCTGTATACTGTCATAAGACAGATTAAGTGTGCGCATGAGCGTGGGCTTCGTGGTCGAGTCAAGATCACAGTAAATGGAGGTCTTTGAATGTCACAGGAACGTTACCTGATCCAAGGAGATTTTATCTCAACCCCCACACCCCAAGAGGTTGCGATTCATGAAAACGCCTATATGAGCGTCGAAGGCGGGATGATTCAATCCATTGACAAAAAGAAACCGGATATCGGTTCTGACGTTCAGTTAATCGATCATGGGGGTCAGCTTGTGATCCCGGGTTTTTCCGATATTCATCTACACGCCCCGCAGTATGTCACACGCGGATTAGGCTATGACAAGGAACTTTTGCCCTGGTTGAATGACTACACTTTTCCGGAAGAATCGCGCTTTAAGGATCACGCTTATACGGACCTCGTATTCAACGATGTAGTGGAAGACTTGTGGGCCGCTGGAACGCTACACTCCGTCATCTTCTCGAGCCTTCATACAGACGCGTCGATTACACTCATGGAGAAATACGCGAAAGCCGGTCTTTCGGCCTACGTCGGAAAAGTCAACATGGACCGCAACAGCGTGGAGGAACTCTCAGAAACAACCGAAGCGTCCATGCGGGAGACAGAACGCTTTTTAGAGGCCGCCAAAGACTATGCCGACCGCGATGTGCTCCCCATTTTGACCCCTCGCTTTTCGCCTTCCTGCACGAATGAACTGATGCGCTGGCTTGGGGATAAAGTGCTGGAGCTCGATCTTCCCATCCAATCCCATGTGAACGAGAACTTAGGAGAAGTCGCCTGGGTCAAAGAACTGTTCCCGGAATCAAAACATTATCTGGCGACCTATGACGACTACGATTTGTTGCCTCAAAGCCGGGCGATCATGGCGCACAGTATTCACAACACAGCGTCCGAGATGGAGATGTTCAAAGACAAGGACGTCCTGATCGCGCATTGTCCGGACTCGAACTCGAATCTTGCTTCGGGCATCATGCCGGCCGGCGAAATGCTGGACAAAGGCATAAGGGTCGGGCTAGGATCCGACATCGGGGGCGGGAACCGCCTGTTCATCGGCTATGCGATTGAGTCCGCGATGAAAGCATCGCGACTTTTGTGGGCGCTTTCAGAGCACGAACACCGTGTCATTACCTTTGCGGAAGCCTTCCATATGGCCACCGCGGGCGGGGGGTCCTTCTTTGGAAAGACAGGTCTTTTCATGCCGGGTTACTTTTTTGACGCCCTGGTGATTGATGACCGCCGTTTTACCAAGTACCGTCCGCTTTCCGTGTTCGAGCGTCTTCAGAAATTTGTATTCTGCGGTGACGATCGCAACATCGTCACCCGTTATCGGAAAGGCCAGGTGCTTCCTAAACCTGAGTGGAATTGATATGAAACTGATTGTTGTCGACAATGCGCATGACATGGGCATTGAGGCGGCCCGCCTCATCGCCTCTGTCGTGCGTCTGAAATCGGATGCCGTCCTGGGTCTTGCCACCGGCTCCACGCCGCTTGGCGCCTACCGGGAACTGATCCGGATGCGGGGGGAAGAAAAACTGGATTTCTCGCGCGTCAGAAGTATTAATCTCGACGAATATATCGGTCTTTCGGGCGATCATCCGCAAAGCTACCGATTCTTTATGCGGGAAAATCTTTTTTCCCATATCAACATCGACCCTGAAAATACTTATATCCCTGACGGCTTGGCCGCCGACATAGAAGCAGAATGTCGCGCCTATGACGCGCGGCTTCGTACGCTTGGATTTTGTGACTTGCAACTTTTAGGTATCGGCGTGAACGCGCATATCGCCTTCAATGAACCGAGCGATCATCTGATCGCGGATAGCCACGAGGTCCGATTGAGTGAGGAAACCCTTGACGCGAATCAACGTTTTTTTGACACGCGCGACGAGGTCCCCAAAAAAGCCATTACCATGGGTATGCGCGGAATTTTGAGCGCAAGACGGATCGTCCTTTTGGCGTCGGGAAAAGCAAAGGCACAGGCAATAAAAGATACACTCACGGGTCCTGTGACGCCGCGAGTCCCGGCTTCTGTCATCCAGCTTCACCCGGAGGTGACAGTGATCGCGGACAAGGAAGCCTTATCTGAAATTGATCTGCATGATTATCATTCTTGGGAGGTGTGTCTATGAGCACGCGCATTCTTGTGGTCGATGACGAAGCCAATATAGTCAACATACTGCGTTCCAATTTGGAGCGTGAAGGCTATAAAGTGCTGGTAGCCTATGACGGCGAAGAAGCCATTCGTATCGCGTTAAGCCGCAACCCTGACTTGATTTTGCTCGACTGTATGCTGCCGGGTGCCGACGGATTTGACGTGTGCAAAAGAATCCGCCGCGATTCGCCGGTTCCCATCATCATGCTGACGGCCAAAAGTGAAGAAATCGATAAAGTACTGGGACTGGAGCTTGGCGCGGACGACTATATCACAAAGCCCTTCAGTGTTCGAGAGGTCTTAGCGCGTGTGAAGGCACAACTTCGACGTGTGAACCTGCAAGAAGATCAAGGTGCCCAAGCGCAGTCGATCAGGATCGGTGATATTGTGATCGATCAGAACGCGTACCAGGTGACCATTTCGGGCGAACCCATTGATCTGACCTTGCGCGAATATGAGCTGGTTCGCTTTTTGGCCGCTCACGCGGGGCAGGTATTCACGCGGGAAGAATTGCTCGAAAATGTCTGGGACTATGAGTACTACGGTGATGTGCGCACGGTTGATGTCACCGTCCGTCGGGCGCGCGAGAAGATTGAGCCGGATCCCGACGAGTTTCGCTACATCCTGACAAAGCGGGGCGTCGGTTATTACTTCCGCCGAGATGAAGATCGGGTGGCGGCCGACCCCAACTGATGTCATCCCTTGAGACTGTCTTATTAACGGCCGCCATTACGGTGGCGCTGATGATTCCGGCCATGACCTGGTATCACAGGCGCGGCAAGCGCCGTGAGAACCAGGACATGGTGCGCACGATGCATCGGATCGCCAACGAGCGCTCCGAATCGCAGGCCATCTTAGCGTCACTTGACGTAGGCATTGTGGCCTTCGGAAGTGATGATCGCCTGATCGCGACAAACCCCGTGGCGATCCAAGCTTTTGGCGTCATCCCCGATACCCTCCCCGAATTTCTCGATCGATACGGCACAAAGAACGGCATGCGGGCGGCCTATTATCTTGGCAGTGAAGATATATCAGGCGAGATTATCATCACCGAACGCCATTTTCGTATTGTCTGCCAGCGGCAAGCCTTGAAAGGCGGCGACGGACGTTTTGGGGGGCATATCATCACGGTACAAGACTTTACAGACATCAGGCGGCAGGAAGAGCGACGAAAAGCCTTTGTCGCGAACGTGTCTCATGAGTTGAAAACACCCTTAACAACCATGAAATCATACTCGGAAACCCTGCTTGACTGGGGCATCGATGAGAAAGATCGTGCGGCCATCAAGGCCGACGTGGTGCGGATCTACGACGATTCGTTGCGCATGGAGCGCCTCATCACAGATCTACTCCTCCTGTCGAGTCTTGACAGCAGCGGACTGCCCATAGAGGCCAGTGTCTTTGATCTTGCCGACTGTGCCCGCCAGATGAGTGAACGCTTATCCGGTCAGGCATCAAGTGAAGGCATCACGGTGGAATTTTATTCCCTAACACGTGAACCGGCGGTCTTCGCCGATCGGATCTCGATTGAGCGCATCTTATCCAACTTGATTGTCAACGCCATCCGCTACACCAACGCCGGCGGCAAGATCGAAATTTACATCGGTTCAGTCGTCGATGACGTCTATGTGAAAATTAAAGATAACGGGATTGGCATCCCCAAATCGGATCTGGACCATATCTTTCAGCGATTTTATCGGGTGGATAAAACGGGCTCCCGACAGTTTGGCGGGACGGGGCTCGGGCTGCCGATTGCGCTTGAGTTGGCAAGGATGCACCGCGGGCGCATCGAAGCGGAAAGTGAACCTTCGATGGGCAGCCAATTTACCTTATTTTTACCGAGCGCGTCAAGGCTTTTGCGTGCAACGCTCTTGGAGTTGTCGCGTAAGGATAAGCCCGAAGATTCAATCGCGAAAGCGGCGGCTTCAGCCTTACGAAGTTGGGCCTCTGAGAGTGTAGGCGGCCGCGGGAATGATGGATTGTTCGACGTCCGCACACTCCTTGAAATAATTGATGAAAAAGTTGACAATAGTGTCAATATTGCGCACTCGGAATGAAAAGAGGTTGATTTGTCAAGCTATAAGATTACGGGCGGTCATCCGCTCAGTGGACATGTGAAAATCGGCGGTTCAAAGAACGCCTCCCTTGCAGTACTGGCCGCAGCCATGGTGCTGGACGGGCCCTGTGTGATCGAGAATCTCCCCACCATCAGCGACATTGATGTCCTGCTCCAAATATTCAGTGATATCGGCGCCACCGTCGAATACCTTGCCCCCGGCAAGGTCCGGCTGGACGCCACGACGATCAACACGCACGAGGTGTTGCACGACCGCGTCACCAAGTTGAGAGGCTCATACTACCTTTTGGGAGCGCTTTTGGGGCGCTTTGGAAAAGTCGCACTCAGAATGCCCGGCGGCTGCGATTTTGGCGTCAGGCCGATCGATCTTCATTTAAAAGGATTTCAGGCTCTGGGCGCTGAGACGGAAGTCGGCTACGGCATTGTCTCCTGTCACGCGGATGCGTTAACAGGCGGCGGCGTCTTTCTGGATACGGTGAGCGTGGGCGCCACCGTTAATATTATGCTGGCCGCGGTCAAGGCGAACGGGAAAACGGTGATTGACAACGCAGCGCGTGAACCGCATATCGTCGATGTCGCAAACTTCCTGAATGCCATGGGCGCAGACATAAGAGGCGCCGGAACGGATGTCATTCGGATTAACGGGCGTCCGACACTGCCGGCTAACCAGGAATACACGGTGATCCCGGACCAGATCGAGGCGGGCACCTACATGATTTTAGCGCCCTTGACGGGAGGCGATATTACCGTCTTAGGGGTCATCCCGAAACATATGGAGCCCCTCTCAGCCAAATTGGTCGAAATGGGCGTCGTGGTGGAGGAGGGCGAGGATTCAATCCGCTGTTATCTGAACGGCAAGGAAAACTTGAAGTCCGCGAGCTTTAAAACGATGCCCTATCCGGGATTCCCTACCGATTTGCAACCGCAGGCCGTGGTACTCCTTTGCGCCGCGGAGGGCACCGGGCGCATGATCGAAAACGTGTGGGAGAATCGATTCCAATACGTTGACGCGCTGCGCATGATGGGCGCGAACATTATTACTTCGGGACGCCTGGCGGTCATCTCGGGCAATGCGCCGCTGACGGGATCGCAGGTCACAGCACGCGATCTGCGAGCGGGTGCCGCCTTGGTGATGGCAGGCCTTGCCGCCCAGGGGACAACAGAAGTGCTCGACATCGACCGCATTGAGCGCGGCTACGAGCATTTTGTCGAGAAATTGACCGATCTGGGCGCAAAAATCGAGCGCATCGAGTAACGGTATGAGAAATTTCTCTGTTTCAATTCGATCGGGTTCAAGCGGGAACTCGACCTATGTTAGGACGGAATCGGCCCGGCTCGCGGTCGACTGCGCCATAAGCGGCCGCCAATTCCAACGGGCATTGGAATCATTCGGTGAGTCGGCAAGGGAACTGGACGCCCTTTTATTGACCCATGAGCATACGGATCACGCCTCAGGAATCGGTGTCCTGATGCGCCGTTTTAAACTGCCCCTGTATGTGACGGAGAAAACCTTTTATGCGGTCGAGGAATCACTGGGTAAAATCGCTGATTCACAGGTGCATTTCATTACGCCCGGTGAACACTTCGCCGTTTCCGATACCCAGATCTTAGCTTTTTCCACGCCCCATGACGCGGTGGATTCAGTCGGCTTCCGCGTGGCGACAAAAGAAGGCGACATTGGCATTGCGACCGATCTGGGGCATTTCTCAGAAACCGTTCGGGAGGGCCTGAGGGGATGCCGCATCGTCCATATTGAGTCAAACTTCGATCCCGACATGCTGGAGACGGGGCCTTACCCTCAAAGTTTGAAGCGGCGGATTGCAAGCGACGTAGGACATCTGTCGAATGACGAGGCGGCCTTGGCTGCATCCTGGCTTATCCGGCAAGGCACCTTGGCATTGGCGCTTTCCCATCTTTCTGAAGAAAACAATGAGCCGGGCATCGCATGGCATACGGTATCAAAGTTCCTTGCGTCAGAAGGCGTGATCGCGGATTCAGATTACATGCTTTCGGTGTCGAAACGCTATATCTGCTCAGATCCTATTAGCTGCAGTAATCCCTTTGAAACACAAGAGAGCGTTGCAGGGTTCCTGGGTGAGCAACTGTCCTTGTTTTCACCCGATTATGCCTGTCAAGAAAGCGGCCGATGATGCGCCAGGATACATGGCTCATTGTGGGGCTGGGGAATCCCGGCAAACGTTACGACCGCACCTGGCATAACGCGGGAAGGATGGCGGTCGAGGCGCTGGCCCTGCGTCACGGCATCTCGATTAAAAGAAGACGCTTTCGCGCTCTGACGGGTGACGGCGTAATCCATGGGAAAAAAATAAGGCTGCTCCTGCCAAATACCTATATGAACCTGTCGGGCGAGAGCGTGATTCGCGCCATGACCTTTGAGAAAATTGCGCCGGAGCGCATTATTGTCGTCTACGATGATTTTGACCTTTCCTTGGGTCGGATCCGCATCCGCACGCAGGGGAGCGCCGGCAGTCATAACGGCATGAAATCGCTGCTCCAGCACATAAAAAGCGACCGTTTTCCCCGCATCCGGATTGGGATCGGTCCGCCCGTGGGCGATGTCATACAATTTGTACTTTCGAAGATTCCCGAATCCAAAGAAGAAGCGCTCACATGGGCGATCGATGACGCATGTGAAGCGATCGAATTGCTCATTGACGACCGGTTGCAGGAAGCCCAGGAACGCTATAACAAAAAGGATTTATGAGTCATTCACTTGAACTAAAAGATAACCGGGACGTGCAGGAGATATGGTCTTTTGCGTCTTCTTCATTGCTCCAAGAAGGAGCGGGCGAAAAGCTGAAATCCTTCGCCTTGAAGGGGGAGTCAGCTAATATATCGGGGCTTCCCGATCCCGCAAAATCCTTTGTCATCGCGTCCTTGCTCGATCAAGTAGGAGGGCGTGCCTGCGTGCTCGTCCCGGATGAGGCAAGAGCGCGGGCGCTCCACGAAGAATTGTCCGCGTGGATCGACCCCGATGATATCTTGACATTTCACGGCCGTGAATTATTGCTCATGGAAGCCCGCGCGGCCAACCGGGATATGGAATTGGAGCGGGCCGCGGTGTTGACGCGCGTATTGGAAAAAGAATACCGCAGCCTCATCGTGCCGGCCGACGCTGCATTACAGAGGCTTCGGACCCCCGGAACTTTTCATTCCTTTGCCATCCACCTGAGAAGCGGCCAGCAGATTGAACCCGACCGTCTCGAGGCTGAACTCATCTTTTGCGGCTATGAGCGCGCCACGCAAGTGGAATGTCCGGGGCAATACGCAAGGCGCGGCGACATTATCGATATCTGGGCACCGTCCGCCGTACGCGGTGACATGGATGCCTGTCGTATCTCCTTTTTTGACATTGAAATCGATGAGTTAAAGGCCTTGGACGCCGAGACGCAACGGTCGACGAAAATGCTGGAATCGGTCGTCCTTCCTCCGGCGCGGGAGTTTCCTCTTCTTAAAGATGAATGGGAAAAGATGGCGCAGCAGGTTCAAGAAGAAGTGAACCGCCAGGTGTTGGAAGCGCGAAAATCCGGCGTAGCAGAAGAGACCGTCGAGCGGCTTCTTCGTTCAGGCAGCCGCGATGTTGAGCGATTTTTGGAGCATATGTATTTTCCCGCCTTCGATCGTTGGACCTCACTTGTCGAGTCATCCGCCTCCACCGTGCTCGATTATGTCTCCTCTGACCATACGCTCTTCTTCATCGACGAACCCCTCAATTTTTCTAAGCGCCTGGATGCGGCCCACGCAGGATTTGCGGCCCGCCTGTCGAATTATCTGGAGCGTGGCGAGGCTTTCAAAATAGCCGAAAATAGTCAGCTTGCCCCACCGGATGTATGGCGCGCCATTGATCAGAGAGGGTCGTATCTCGCCTTAATTGACCTCCCCATGTCCGGCAACGGATTGCCCGGGGCAGAAAACCTTTCCTTTCACGCGCGCTTGGCGGATAAATACAAAAATAATCCAAAGAAACTGGCCCAAGACATTGGCGGGATCGACAAGAAGAAGGGTGCGGTCCTCCTATACACCGGCTCCGACGATCGGGCGGAGCAGTTATCCCTTTACCTGGCGGAGCAAGGGCTTTATTCGGCGGTCATTTTACCCCGGGCCTTGCCGCGCGGTTTTGTCTTTTCCGAACAGTGCATTTTTGTCTTGGGGACAGAAGACTTATTTGGGATAAGCCGTGAAACGCGTCGCAGTAAAAAACGTTCCGGCCGCGATATCTTTTTTAGAGACCTCATCCCCGGCTCCTTGGTCGTTCATGAAGACTTTGGGGTAGGCGAGTACCGAGGGACTGAGACGATCGCGACAAGCGACGGCGAACGCGATTACCTGACGATCATTTACCGTGACGGGACGCTCCATGTGCCGGTTGACCGCGTCGAACTTTTGACCGCCTATATTCCGGCAGGCGATATCAAGCCGAAGCTTGCCAAAATGGGCGGCACCGAATGGCAGAGGCAAAAAGAGCGCGCGAGAACATCGATTAAACGTCTTGTGACCGATATTACAGCTTTGTACGCTGAACGGCGCGCGCTAAAAGGCCATGTGTTCTCCCCGGATACGCCCTGGCAGCATGACTTTGAATCGTCGTTTCCCTATGAAGAAACGGAAGACCAGTGCCGTGTCATTTCAGAAATCAAAGGCGATATGGAAAGCGAAAAAGTCATGGATCGGCTGGTTTGCGGGGACGTCGGGTTCGGGAAGACCGAAGTGGCTTTTCGCGCGCTTTTTAAATGTGTCATGGAAGGCAAACAAGCCGCCCTTTTGGCGCCGACGACGGTGCTTGTCCGCCAGCATTTCAATAACCTCATTGAACGCCTGGAAGGGTTCCCCATGACGGTGCGTCAATTGTCTCGTTTTGTATCCCCCGATGAGCAAAAAAAGACGATCCGTGAGCTGGAAGAAGGTCGGATTGACATCGTGATCGCGACCCATCGTTTGCTATCGAAAGATGTGAAGTTCTCGGATCTGGGACTATTAGTCATCGACGAAGAACAGCGCTTTGGTGTGGATCACAAGGAAATGATCAAGGCGCTTGCGCCCTCCATTGAGGTGCTGTCGCTTTCGGCAACCCCTATCCCGAGGACGCTCCATCTTTCACTTTCAGGTATCCGCGACATCTCGCTGTTAGAAGAAGGGCCCGAAGACCGGCTGCCCGTCCAGACGATTGTCATGGAGTATTCAGAGCCTGTGATTATTGACGCGATCCTGAGAGAACAGGCGCGCCACGGCCAGGTGTTTTATCTTTTTAATGACACGCGCAAGATTGACGCGAAGGCGGCGGAGCTTCGGGAGAAAATGCCCGGCGTGCGATTCGGGGTCGCCCATGCCAAAATGTCAGAAAGACAGCTTGAGGATGTGATCGATGATTTCGTGGAAGGCCAGTTTGATGTCCTCGTCTGCACGACGATTATTGAATCGGGGATTGACATGCCCCACGTGAATACATTGGTGGTGGAAAACGCGGATCGCTTCGGATTGTCGCAACTTTACCAGTTGAGGGGCCGTGTCGGCCGCTCGGAACGGCAGGCCTACGCTTTCATCACTTACCGACCTGACCGCGTGATGGGAGAGGCCGCTCAGAAGCGGTTGTCCGCAATTCGTGATTTCACGGAGCTAGGATCTGGGTTTCAGATCGCGCTGCGCGACCTTGAAGTGCGCGGAGCCGGCAATCTCTTAGGCGCCGAACAGAGCGGGCATCTTGCGGCCATAGGCTACGATCTTTATACGAAGATGCTAGAGGAGGCGGTTATTGAGGAAAGAGAAGGTCCCAAAAAGGAAAAGAAGACCGCGACCGTGGTGGACCTTGTCACCGATGCCATCCTGCCCATCGCCTACGTGGAGGACGGCGGGGAGCGCCTCGCCCTTTACAAAAGGATCGCCCTGATCCGCACGATAGACGATTACCGGGACGTCTACGATGAGTTGCTTGACCGCTATGGGGACCCGCCTATAGAGGCGGTCGCCTTGCTTGACATTGCCTATATTCGGGCGGTGGGCGAAAGGATCGGCTTTTCCCGCGTGAAAGCAAACAAACAACATGTAGAGATGATTCTGGATGAGGAGGGCGGCGTCAAGATGGATCTTGTCGGGCATCTTTTGGCTTCTGAGACAGATGATTATCCTTTGACATTTAAGGCGGGTTACCGCCCCCTGATCCTGATGGCAAATGCCGCGATTAAGCCAAAGGAGACCCCCGCGCTCATCCGCGATCTGTTCGCCCAGGCTGAGCACTATTCTTGAAGTTTACCTCCGACTGGTCTAAAATGGCGTGGCACGTCCCAGTGGCCCAATGGATAAGGCAGTAGCCTCCGGAGCTACGGATGCGGGTTCAATTCCTGCCTGGGACGCCAGAACCTCCGTGACACGTGTTGCGGGGGTTTTATTTTGAGGCATTTGACACAACGGCCAAAGCAACATCCCTGTACAATACATACAGCATCGTTATGATCAACCCGAAGGTTTACATATTGCGGAGGTATGAACATGAATATTTTAATTGTGACAGGCAGTATCAGCGAACAGTCCAATAATAAAAAGATCGCGCGCTGGTTCGAAAAAAATTATAATGACAAGGTGGACATTGTACAGTTCCCGTTAGCGTCGATCCCCATGTATAACATGGACATCGAAAATGACCCGCCGGCTGAGATCGTTGAAATGCGGCGCCTTTTCCGTGAAGCGGATGGCGTGGTCATGATCACGCCGGAGTACAATTCGTTTATCCCGGGTGTCTTAAAGAACATGCTTGACTGGGCGTCGCGCGGTGAAATAGCCTTGAAGAATAAACTTGTCTTCGTCTTGGGTGGCAGCACAGGGCGATTCGGGACATTGCTGGCGCAGACAGGCCTGAAGGTTCTTTTGCAGACCGTCGGAGTCGGCGCGCGCGTCTTTTCCCGCCAGATTCAAGTCGATCGCGTCCACGAGAAGTTCACAGATGACGGCGACTGCCTTGATGCGTCCACTGAGAAATACCTAAAACGCGGGATGGACGAGTTTATAGCGGCCCTTGGCTAGTGTTCTCCATTTTCTGATTTGCATGCTAAAATGGTGACGATCATTCGTAGCTATTTTCGGAGGCAACAAATTGGAAAATAAACTGCAGCTTTATGGGTTCAATAATCTTACAAAGTCGTTAAGTTTCAATATCTACGACGTCTGTTACGCGCGCAGCGAGCAGGAGAAGGCCGAATATATTGAGTACATCGACGAGCAATATAATTCGGAGCGCTTGACGGGGATTTTAAGAAATCTGACGGAAATTATCGGGGCGCATATTCTGAACTTGTCAAAGCAAGATTATGAACCGCAGGGGGCCTCTGTCAATATTTTGATCGCCGACGGTCCTTTGCTTGAAACAGAAATTGATCCGACGAATAACAGAGGGATATTGGGGCCGGGACGGTCTGAAGTTCATGCGCATTTGGATACAAGTCATGTGTCCGTCCATACCTTCCCTGAGTCCCATCCCAGTCGTTCCATTTCAACTTTTCGCGTGGATATCGATGTGTCAACCTGCGGGCGTGTGACGCCCCTGGCCGCGCTCGATTATCTGATCGCAAGTTTTGAGTCTGACATCATTTCGGTGGATTACCGCGTCCGCGGTTTCACGCGTGATACGGCGGGCAGAAAGTATTTTCTGGACTACCCGGTGCGTTCGATCCAGGATTTCATAGATCCTGAGACGCTGTCGCGTTACAACGCGATGGATGTGAACGTGTACCATTCCAACCTGTTTCACACCCGCATGATGGTCCGTGACATTGACCTGGATAACTATGTATTCAACTTTGAGATTGATCAGCTGACCGAAGGTGAGCGCGAGGAAATCTGCTTTGCCTTGGAGCGTGAAATGCTTGAGATCTATAACGGGAGCAATATCTTTGAGTAGCGGCCGCCGCTCCTATGCGCTCGATCAGACAAGGGCGCCCCTTTACGAGGCGCTTGTTGCATTTAAGCGCCGGCGCATGGTGTCTTTTGATGTGCCGGGGCATAAACAGGGTAGGGGCAACGAAGAATTAACCGCTTTTTTGGGCAAACAGTGTTTGTCGGTTGATGTGAACGCCATGAAGATGCTCGATTCCCTGATCCATCCCACGGGGGTCATTGACGAGGCGCAAAAATTGGCAGCAGACGCCTTTGGCGCGGATAGCTGTTTTTTTATGGTGAACGGCACGACCTCCGCGGTTCAAGCCATGGTGCTTTCGTCCTGTGCGCCCGGCGAAAAGATCATCATGCCTCGAAATGTCCATCGAAGCGCCATTAACGCGCTTATCTTATCGCGCGCCATCCCTGTCTATGTCAATCCCACGGTCAATCATGAACTGGGGATTCCGCTCGGCATGGCGGTGGAAGATGTGGCCCGCGCGATCCGGGAGCATCCTGACGCCAAGGCGGTTCTTGTCAATAATCCCACCTATTACGGTGTGTGTACTGATCTTCGTTCCATCGCAAAACTGGCGCATGACGCAGGGATGCGACTTTTGGTCGACGAGGCACATGGGACGCATTTTTATTTTTCCGACAAGCTTCCGATATCCGGCATGGAGGCAGGCGCCGACATGTGCGCTGTGTCGCTTCATAAAACAGGCGGCTCCCTGACACAAAGCTCACTTTTGTTGTTGGGACCCCGCATGCACGATGAAAACGGCTATGTGCGTCAGATCATTAACCTGACCCAGACGACAAGTGCCTCGTATCTTCTTTTATCCTCATTGGATATAACGCGCCGCAATCTTCTATTGCGCGGTGAATCGATCTACCAACGCGTCATTGATCTGGCCAACTACGCGCGCGGGGAAATTAACCTCATCGGTGGCTACGATGCCTTTGGCGAGGAGAAATGTGACGGCGGCGCCTTTTTTGCCTTTGATCTTTGTAAACTGCCCGTCCACACCCGTCCGATGGGTTTATCCGGTATCGAAGTCTATGACCTGTTACGTGATGACTACGATATACAAATTGAGTTTGGCGATCTTCATAACTTTTTGGCGATTATGGCCGTCGGCGACCGGCCGGTCGGTATTGAGCGCCTGATCGCCGCCTTGGCCGATATACGGCACCTCCACGGCACAGAACCGGCCCACGATATGGTGAATGAGTATATTGAACCCGTGGTGGTCATGACGCCGGCTGAAGCCTTTTACGCACCCGCGGAAAGTCTCCCGCTTGGGGAGTGCGAGGGGCGTGTGGCCGTTGAATCGGTTATGTGCTATCCGCCCGGCATTCCGATCCTCGCCCCGGGTGAACGTGTGACCCCTGAGGCGCTGGAATATATCCGATACGCAAAAGAAAAAGGAAGTCAGATGACGGGGACCGAAGATTCTGCCGTCGAGAAGCTCTATGTCGTTTTAGAACAATAGAAACGGAGGATTCCTGATGGAGCTGTGGTTCAATGAGTATCATTCAGCCGATATGAAATTCAGTTTCCGCGTGAGACGCCAACTCTTCTCAGAGTATTCCAATTTCCAGCATATTCAGGTGCTTGACAGTTATGAATTCGGCCGTGTGCTGGTCATGGACGGATTTATCATGCTGACTGAAAAAGACGAGTTCATGTACCATGAAATGGTCACCCACGTGCCCATGGCCGTTCATCCGTCGGCAAAACGTGTCTTAGTGATCGGAGGCGGGGACGGCGGTACGTTGCGCGAGCTGTGCCGCTATCCGGAGCTTTCCGAAATTGTCTTAGTTGAAATTGACCCGGTGGTGGTGGAGGTGGCGCGAAAGTACTTGCCGACGCTGGCCGTGTCGTTTGACGATCCAAGGGTGACGATTTTGCATGAAGATGGGTTGCGTTATGTCCGACGTGTCCAGGATGCTTTTGATCTGATCATCGTGGACTCAACCGATCCCTTCGGACCGGGGGAGAGCCTTTTTACGCGCGAGTTTTATGGTAACTGCTTGCACGCCTTGAAAGAAGACGGTATTCTCGTGAACCAGCATGAAGGGCCTTACTACCGTGAGGACGCGGAGGAGGCGGCTGCCATTTATAAAAAGACCACCTCCATTTTCCCCGTCGCCAAGGTGTACCAGGCACATATTCCAACTTATCCTGCGGGACACTGGCTCTTTGGTTTTATGTCGAAGCGCTACCATCCTCTGTGCGATCTTGATGCCGAGCGCTGGGAGGCGCGCGGCCTCGAAACGCGCTATTACAATACCTCGCTGCACCAGGGAGCCTTTGCCTTGCCCACCTTTGTCGAGCGGCTACTTGAAAAAGGCGAGATCCTGGATGATGTGTTCTTGCGCACCGTCGATGAGAGAATCTGGCCTAAGGACAATGATGAGGATGACCATGACGATTAACGACGCTTTCGCTTTTGGGGATATCGCGTTTGAAAAGAATGTGTTTTGCGGATGTGAGCATCCTCTAAACGCCGCGCGCTTTGTCATCTTGGGTGCGCCCTTTGACGGGACGGCGTCGTTTCGGCCGGGGGCCCGCTTTGCGCCCTCTTCGATGCGCCGGGATTCTTGGGGACTTGAAAGCTACAGTCCCCAACTTGACCGCGATCTGGAAGAGGCCTTCATCGCGGACGCGGGGGATCTTGAAATGCCTTACGGCGATGCCAAGGCGGCAATAAAAATTGTCAAAGAAGCCGTGTCGGCACTTTTAAATGAAAAGAAAATTCCCGTCATGATCGGGGGCGATCATTCACTGACAACAGGCGCGATCGAAGCGGCGCTGGTCCATTACCCTGAGCTTCACCTTATCCATTTTGACGCGCATACTGATCTGCGCCCTGATTATTTGGGCGACCCCTGGTCCCATGCCTCCGTCATGCGGCGTTGCTACGATCTTTTAGGAGGTGGGCGGATCCATTCGTTTGGTATTCGCTCTGGGTTAAAAGGGGAGTTTCTTTTTGCGAAGGAGCATCTTGATTTTCATCCCTTCCATTTGGAGGGGGTAGAGAACCTGAAAGCCCTGGTCGGGGATGCGCCGGTCTATGTCACGATTGATCTTGATGTGCTCGACCCTTCTGAGATGCCGGGGACGGGAACGCCCGAAGCGGGCGGTGTAAGTTTTCAAGAACTTTTAAAAGCTTTGGCCCATGTATCAGAACTCAAAGTCATCGGGACGGATATGATGGAGCTGTCGCCGCCTCTTGACTTGTCAGGTGCCTCGACGGCTTTAGCCTGCAAACTCTTAAGAGAATGGCTGTTATTGCTGGATCTTCACAGGTCTTAAGGTAGGCTTTGAATCTGCTATAGTGTCAACGAATAAAAAGAAGGAGCGTGAATCGGATGGCGAAAGCGATGATTATAGGGGCCGGAGGCGTGGCCCAGGTGGCGGCGCATAAATGTGTAGAGAACCGTGAAGTCTTTACGGAGCTCTGTATTGCGAGTCGCACTTTGTCACGTTGTGAGGAATTAAAAAAGAAGCTGGACGGCCAAGGAGTGGCGATCACAACCGCCCAGGTCGACGCTGACAATGTGCCCGAACTGGTTCGCCTTTTTAAAAAGGAAAAGCCTGACATTGTCATGAATCTCGCGCTGCCTTACCAGGATCTCACGATCATGGACGCCTGCCTTGAGGCGGGTGTCGACTATCTTGACACGGCCAATTATGAGCCGGAGGACACCGCCAAATTTGAATACAAATGGCAGTGGGCCTACCAGGATCGTTTCCGGGAGCGCGGTTTGACCGCGATCTTGGGCTCAGGCTTTGATCCCGGCGTGACGGGCGTGTTCTCGGCCTACGCCTTGAAGCACGAATTTGATGAGATCCATGAAATCGACATCCTCGACTGCAACGGGGGCGACCACGGTTATCCTTTTGCCACTAATTTTAACCCTGAGATCAATATCCGCGAAGTCACGGCGAAAGGCCGCTATTACGAAGCGGGAAAGTTCATCGAAACAGAACCAATGGAAATTAAGCGCCGGTATGACTTTGAAGGCGTCGGCGAGCGCGACATGTACTTGCTGTACCATGAAGAGCTCGAATCGCTTGCCAAGCATATCCCGGGCATCCGGAGAATACGCTTCTTTATGACCTTCGGCGAGAGCTATCTGTCGCACCTTCGCTGCCTACAAAATGTGGGCATGACCTCGATTGAACCCATTTGTTACGAGGGGATGGAGATCATCCCGCTCCAGTTCTTAAAGGCGGTCCTGCCGGACCCCGCGTCGCTCGGTCCCCGTACGAAAGGCAAGACCAATATCGGTTGTATTTTCAAGGGCTTAAAAGACGGCAAGGAAAAAATTTGGCGGCTTTATAATATCTGCGATCATGAGGCTTCCTACCGTGAGGTCGGCTCGCAGGCCGTTTCTTATACCACCGGTGTGCCCGCGATGATCGGCGCCTCACTGGTGCTCACAGGAGCCTGGAAAAAGCCGGGCGTTTGGAATGTGGAGCAGCTTGACCCCGATCCGTTCATGGAAGGATTGAATCGTTACGGCCTTCCCTGGATTGTCGACGAAACACCCACCCTGGTGCCGTAAGGAGGACGAATCATCGTGACGGTTCCTTCGAATTACATCGTTTTTGAAGCCCCGTCCCCTGTCTATCTGATCGACGAGGGGGCTCTTTTGAAGAACGCCAAGATCCTTCGTGAGCTGCGAGAAAAATCGGGATGCAAGATCCTTTTAGCACAAAAAGCGTTTTCCTGCTATCCCTTTTACCCCATGCTGTCGGACTATCTGGACGGCGCGGCCAGCTCGGGTCTTTTTGAAGCAAGGCTTGCCCGCGAGGAGATGAAGGAAGAAAGCGAAGTCCATGTCTACCAGCCGGCCTATAGTGAGGACGATTTTGAATCACTGATCCCGCTTGTCGATGCCTTCGTGTTCAATTCCTTTGAACAGTGGGAAAAATATAGTGAACGCGTGATTGAACATAATCTATCCGGTGAACGTCAGATTTCATGCGGGCTCAGAATCAATCCGGGTTACTCGGAGGTGGAGGTCGCGCTCTATGACCCAGCAAGACCCGACTCACGCCATGGTGTTCCGGCCAAGGCATTTAAAAAGGGTGTCGCCGAAGGCCGTTTTGAGGGCCTTTCAGGGATTCACTTTCATTCGCTTTGCGAGCAGGGCGCGGACACACTCGAAAGAACGCTTGACGCGATTGACGCGTCTTTTGGGCGTTTGCCAAAAGGCCTTCGATGGGTGAATCTGGGTGGGGGGCATCTCATCACGAAAGATGACTATGACCGGGAGCTACTGATCCGACTGATCGGACGTGTGGCGGATCAAACAGGAGCCACGGTCTACCTTGAGCCGGGGGAGGCGGTCGCGCTTAATGCGGGATGGCTGCTCTCGACGGTACTCGATCTGTTTCGACCAGATGAGGGAATCGTCGCGATTATGGACAGCTCCGCCGCCTGTCATATGCCGGATGTGCTTGAAATGCCTTATACGCCGCAGTGTTACCTTTTCCCCGCAGCGGAACGCTCCGGGAAGGACAAGGTGTTTTACCGGGGCGAACGAAATGCCTCTTTACCGTACCGCGTGACGCTTGCCGGCCCGACCTGCCTCTCGGGCGATGTGATCGGGTCCTATTCATTTGAAATTCCCCCATTGCCGGGCGATCGTATTGTGTTCACGGACATGGCGATCTATACCATGTGCAAGAACAATACTTTTAACGGGATTCCGCTCCCCTCGATCGCCATGACGAAGCTTTCAGGCGAACTCAAGCTGTTGCGCCGATTTGGATACAATGATTTTAAATCCCGCCTTGGCTGACAATATGTGAGGATTGACGGATGCGCATACGCAACATAAATTTAATGGAAGGGCCGATCTGGAAACAGATTCTTTTGTTTGCCCTCCCGCTTCTTGTCACCAACCTGATGCAGCAAATGTACAGTGTCGCCGACCTCATGATCATCGGGAACTACAGCGGCGTCGATGCCATGGCAGGCGTCGGCTCCACGGCCTCGATTATCAGCATGGTGATCGGACTTGCCACAGGGATCGCGACCGGAGTGTCGGTTGTCACGGTGCAGGTCTCAAGTTCAGAAGATTACGACAACCTCTACAAGGTGGTCCATAACGGTTATGCGCTGGCCATCGCAAGCGGCCTGATACTCACAGCCGTGGGTGTTGGATTTGCGCCCTTACTCTTAAGCGCGATGAAAACGCCCCCGGATGTCCTCCCCTATGCTGTGACCTATCTTCGGATTTATTTTGCGGGCGCCCTGCCTGTGACGATTTACAATGTAGGGGCCGGCATTTTGCGTGGCGTCGGTGACATGAAGCATCCTTTCATCTTCCTGTCGCTGGGCGTGCTACTCAATGTCGGGCTTGATTTTCTTTTTGTCGGATTCTTTGACTGGGGAGTCTCAGGTGCCGCTTGGGCCTACGTGATCGCGCAATTTATCACGGCGCTGTTGGTCACCACAAGCCTTGCCACCAGCATGACGCCTTTTAGACTCTTTTTGCGCGACATCTCCTTTCACCCGAGGATTTTGTTCAGGTCGCTTCATGTGGGCGTTCCGGCAGGATTGCAGTCATTCATTGTCGCGCTTTCAGGTGTGTTCATTCAGACCTTCATTAACCGTTTCGGAAAACATGCCGTGGCGGGTTTCTCCGCGGCCTCAAGAACGGACAGTTTCGTCTTTGTGTTGGTGAGCGGCCTGGCGCTCGCGGTCATGACGCATACGGGCGCGAACATCGGGGCGGGGCGCCCTGAACGTGTGCGAAAAGGCTTGAAACAGAGTTTAGGACTTACGTTCGTGCTGGTCGCCGCCTTATCCGGATTGTTTATTTTGTTGCGACATCCGATTGCGGCCGCATTTAATCCTGACCCGGCGGTGACGTCCTACGCGACCCATATCATGACGATTTTGCTGTCGACCTATTGGATTTTTGCCTTGACTGAAATCATCGGGGCGACGCTCAGAGGGATGGGTTATGCCTTTTTCCCGATGATCGTCAGCCTCATCTGCATGGCAGGTGTCCGACTCCTGTGGATGCTGGTCGTGCTCCCGGTCTGGAACAGCTTCGATGTCATCATCATGGCCTATCCTGTTTCATGGTTAATTTCGCTTATTACTTACTTTGTGTATTTTATGCGCAAAGGCAGTCGCATTCTTGACAAGCTTCAAGGGGAACAGACAAGGGAGTCTGATTCGTGTACCATGGAAACAACAGAAAACAGTATTAATTCTGCGAAAGCGGGCGGGGAATAAGGTGATCAAAATGGATGATCAACAAACAATTAATAACGAATGGCATGAGGCAGAAGAGCGCATGCGCACCTTTCGCTTTTTCGCGATCGATGGCAAGCGCCAACAAGGGGATCGCTTCTTGCAACCTTGGCTTTTCGGTCATGTCTACGCTTCAGGGTCACGGTCTCGGGGCGAAAAAAGAAGGGCGTCCAAGGAACTCAAGCGCTTTTTCGATCAGAAGGAGTTACTCAAGATTTTGGACGATGCAGGGGAATACCGCGATCAACTTATGGAAGCTCAACTGTATGACTCAGCCGATAAATATCTGGAAATATGCCGCGACGACGATGGTTTCGGGCGCAAGATGTTCGGGCTCATGCGCATGAAGGCAGACGAAAAAGAAGACAAGATTATACGCGATGTTTATGTGAGCATGATTCCTCTCCTTTTTTCACTGGAGAATCTCGAAGAACGTTTTACGATGATCAGAGCGCTTGATCAGGCATGTCGAACGCTTTATCCGCAACGACTGGAAGATATGAAAATCTTGGTTGAAACGATGCCGGACGAATCAATACGGTCGGTTTTACCCGAGTTTGAGGAGCGCGATTGAGCATCGCGTGAATGCTTTGTTGTGCCATGATGGCCTCAATACTTAAACCCGGAGCGATTTCAAGTTTTTGAAGGAGACTCATGGTGCGCAGGATATTCGCGTAGGCGTTGCCTGCTTCAATGGAAGAAATCGCACTCATGCCAAAACCAAGCTCTGCTGCCAAAAATGTTTGAGTCATTGAGCGCCGTTGCCGTTCGCGCCGGATAATGTATCCGACCCATTTTCCCTGATTCTCCGACAAATGTAATGGGCTGCTTTGTACGATTGGATTCATAGTCATTTCCTCATGAGAACGGTTCGCTGTCTTGTATACTTAGAAAGTAATATAGCATAAACACTCGCCTCAAAATTTCGATCACATCGAAAAAACGACGACTTTTGTGGTGTAAAGGGATTCGGCAAGATGATCAGGGGAGGTTGTGACTCGGATGAATGAATTAAATAAAACAGAGAATACGAATGCTTTGCTTGTCGGCGTTGATACGGGCACCACAGGATCCTCCGGTATTGAGCGCTCGCTTGACGAGCTGGAGGATCTTGCGAAGACGAATGGGTTTCATGTGTTGGGGCGTGTCGTCCAAAAACTGGAGCGCATTGACGGTGCGACCTTTGTCGGAACAGGCAAATTGACAGAAATTGCGGAGATGGCCGAGGAGATGGAGGCCGAATATCTCATCTTCAACGGTGCTCTGACACCGGCACAGACCCGCAATATCAAGGAAACCGTTGAGTTTAAAATAAGTGACCGTGTGAATGTAATCTTGTCCATTTTTGCGGATCGCGCGCGTACCGATGAGGGGAAAATTCAAGTGGAATTGGCATGGCTTCGCTACCGGCTGACACAGCTTACAGGGCGCGGCGTCGAGCTCTCGCGTTTGGGCGGTGGAATCGGCACGCGTGGCCCCGGTGAAACGAAGTTGGAACAAGACCGCCGCGTCATTCGCAAGCGTATGGCGGTGTTGCGAGCTGAGTTGAAAAAAATGGAAGGTCGCCGCATGCGTTCCCGCCAGCTTCGAATCCGTCACGAGATGATTTCTGCGGCCATTGTCGGTTATACGAACGCGGGCAAATCAACACTTCTGAATCGCTTGGCCGACACGGATCTTGCGGCGGGCGACCAGCTGTTTATGACACTTGATCCGACGGCCCGAAGGCTTGACATCGAAGACGGCCTTTCCTTGATTTTGGTGGATACTGTCGGATTTATACGGGATTTGCCGGAGTTTTTGAAAGAAGCGTTCCGCGCCACATTTGAGGAGGCGGCCACCGCGGAGCTCATTTTGCTTGTTGTTGATATTTCCGATCCTGACGCCGCCTCGCAGATTGAGATTGTCCAAAAGCAATTGAATGATTTAGGCGCGGGCTCCCTGCCGGTTATTTATGTCTTGAACAAAATGGATAAAATGAAGGCGAGCGCATATCACGATGTGATGATGATCCTGCGAAACGAAAAGGCCAAATGCATCGTTCCTATCTCCGCGGTGACAGGAGCGGGGGTAGAGGATCTTGTCAATCGTCTCTCCTCTTTTGTTGAGGAATCCTTCGTGTCTTACCGTGCGCATATCCCTTATCGCGATGCCGGCATGACGGCTCACGCAAGGGAGTACGGAAGCGTAAAAGAAGAGCGCTATGAAGCGGATTTTATTGTCCTCGAAGGGCGTATCAGAAAAAGCCGTATCGGTCCGCTGCTCCCGTTTATCGTGTAGCAAAAGCGCTCATCTCTTTGGCCAAGAGTGCGTCTGTGATGGCGTCCATAAGTGCATTAATGTCCTGATAAGACTCGGGATAGATGGCGGGACAAAATTCAATCGTGATCATTTTTCGACGAAAGCGTTTCCAATCGAAGGGATGCGGGACTGACATATGGCGTGAGAAAGCCTCATAAGCGCCGTCGATGTACACAGGGATGACGGGTACTTTTGCCTTGGCGGCCAAATAAGCGGCACCATTTTTCATTTCGGCGATCCGCCCGTCATGGGTTCTCGTGCCTTCGGGGTGAATCATGACGATCTGATCATTTTCCAGTGCCTTTTTTGCGAGTAAGAGGCCTCTCAGCGGATTCCCGTGACGATCGATGGGAATGCATTTGCCGACCCTAAACATGATTTTTCCGGTTAATCCGAAATTTTGCTCAAGATCGGAACCGGCCATGACTGAAAAACGCGGGAGTTGTTCTTTCGGGATACCGCCCATAATCCATAAGCCGTCAAACATGGATTGATGATTGGCGACTACCAGGTAGGTGCCTTCTTTTGGAATAAATTCTTTTCCCACGTAGCGAAGGCGGAGTAAAAGACGGCTGAGGAACATCCCGATCAGATAAAGGAGGTGGCCTTGCCAGCCTCTTTTTTGAACATCCGTGATTTTCTTTTTGCGTTTCATCTTGATTACTGTCCTTCGCGCTGCTTATCTTCACAGCTTACGCCCCAGCTTAGCACATTTACTTTCTCTTCTTTGTGAAAAAGTGACGAAGAATCTGTCCGCATTCTTTTTCCATGACACCGCCCGTCACCTGGACGCGATGATTTGCGGGCAGAGAGAATACGTCAAAGACGGAGCCTAACATCCCTGACTTCGGATCGTGGGCGCCAAAATAGACGTGGCGCATGCGCGCCTGGACGATGGCACCCGCGCACATTAGGCAAGGTTCCAGGGTGACATAAAGATCGCAGTCCAACAGGCGCCAAGAATTAAGTACCTGGCAGGCTTCCCGGATGGCGATAAGTTCCGCGTGGCCCGTGGCGTCCTGGTATTGTTCGCGCTGATTTTGGCCCACGGCGATGATCTTGCCCTCATGGACAATGACAGCGCCGATGGGGACCTCACCCTCATCGGCCGCCTTTTTTGCCAAAGCGAGCGCCTCTTTCATAAAATAGTGATGTGCTTCGTCAATCATGATGTCCACTCCCGTTCCATCATATAACAAAGCCGTTGCCGGCTGTGGTAGAATAATTTGGATCAATTTAAAAAAAGAATTGGAATGACCTATGGCAATTAAAGAAGGGCGCTGCATTAACTGCGGCTCAATCTTATTTCTCGACACGGATTCGCCCAAGGGGCATTGTCTGTTCTGTGACTGTGTCTTCGATAATGCGGATGCGTTCAGAGCACAGACGCATCCTGAAGAATTTACTTTTCCGAATGAACCTCAGCCCAAGTATGAGGGTCCTTCGCTCACGCCCTCCGCACAGCGAGGCGCCCCTGTCGCGATGGCGCCCCGCACGGCCGCGGTGCCTGTGAAGGAGAAGGATGTCTACGTTCTGCCTGAGACTAAGGTGCCGGATCTTAAAATTCCGATGAAGGCCGTTGCGATTATTACGGCGATTTCTGTCCTGGTTGTGGCGGTGTTTGTGGCTGTGGCATTCCCGCTTGTCTCAAAGCGTGACAAAGAGCAGAGCGCGATCATCGATCAGTTTGTGGCAAAGATTGCTTATGAAGTCGACAAGGATAAGGACATCCTTGTGCATGAAATGAAAAGCGATGAGGCGATTGTCGTGTTACACGAAAATATCTCGGCAGAGGACGGCATCTCATTGTTCAACGAATTTTGCGACATCCGCGCCGAGATATTGGGAATCGAAGACAATTCGTTTAAGGCCACCAAGAGCCCTGTATCGCTGAAGATTGTCACCCCGGAGGGTGGATTTTTGATACGCCATCCGGCGGATGAAGAAAGCCTTACGCCGGGATCTTTGAAAATACTTGACTGAGCGCATAATTGTTTTTTGTTTATTCACACTTGATTAGCAGCTTGGCAATGTATAAAGGTTAGACTATCCCATGTAAAGAGAGTTGAGGCTCTGTTTTCATACTTTTCTCCTCCAATTGATGGACAGACCCGGTGGTGCCCCGGGTCTGTTGCGTTGACAGGCATTCTCCTGCAGTGTTACAATTCCAGTGCCTTGTTCGAAGGCCTTTTTTTGGAGGGTTGTCCGAGCTGGCTGAAGGAGCGCGACTGGAAATCGCGTGTACCCGTAAAAGGGTATCGAGAGTTCGAATCTCTTGCCCTCCGCCAAAAAAAGAGACGCCGATATTGATACGAAGCGTGTCAGTATCGGCGTTTATTATTTTCCGGTAAAAGAATGGCGTGTAATGGATTTAATATAAGTATTATTGCTTAAATTAACAGAGGAAAAACGATGTGATTGTTCTGGAGCCGGTTGATCGGGCGCTCGCGTTGAGCGGTGGCCGGGCCATCAAAGATGTCCGCGCCGGTTTGGGATACACCTGTGTCATGCTTTAAAGATGATCACGCGGGACTTGCCTATACCATGGCCATGAAGCCGGCCATCGAACAGGTTTTAGTACGGGTATAAAAAAGAGAATAGATTGGGAGGCTTGTCACAATGAAGAAGATCGGGATCATCATTTGCGGACGCTATCAAAACTGTGGGGGCGGCAAATGTCTTCGGGCGTTAAAAGAAAGAGCCGGAGGATTTTCAGTGTATCCGCCGGAGGAAGAAGTTGAACTGGTGGGTTACACAAACTGCGGCGGATGTCCCGGCGGAAACGTCGAGTACGTCCCTCATGAGATGATCAGAAACGGCGCTGAAGTCATTCATCTTGCAACAGGAATGGTGGTAGGATACCCCCCGTGTCCGCGCATCAAGGCCTTCAAAGATTTTATTGAGAGCCGTTATGGGGTTAGGGTCGTTGTGGGGACCCATCCGATTCCTTTGAAATACTATACGGAACACCAAAAATTATCGTTCTGGTCCAAGGCCATGTATGAGCTCGCGCCGGAATTGTTCAAAGACAATGAAGATGTGATGAGAGACTATAACTGATCTTTTTCGTTTAGACGAGACATGCGATCAGACAAAAAAGTCCGATTGACAAAGGAAGCATCGCGTAGGACAGATATTGCAGGTATTTTCCGGGCGCGCGTTTTCGTTCCAATAAAACGCCCAAAAGAAGCGTCGCCGCAACAGGAGCAAAATAGACATAAAGCCGACTCATGTCAAAGCGTTTTGTGATCAAGGACACGAGGATGAACATAAAGGCAAGCGCCGCACTGTAGATTAAGGCGCGCTGGTATTCTTTTTTTCCGCGGTAGATGGTTTGCCGCAGCTTATGGTGCTTAGGGGTGGCTTCGTCGCGTAATGCCAAAAACATCAGCACGATGAACAGCAAGCCGAACAGTCCCTCAGAAAAATCAAAATAGACGGTGACAAAGATGGATAAACCGGCGGTTAAAAGGCCCAGTACCATGCCCGGAATGGGGGCCATCTTATAGTTGCCGGGATTGACAGGCACGCCGAAAAGTCCCTTTTTATTCCATCCGCCATCCGCGGGGACCGCTTGGCTCACCATGTCGTGGTAACAGCCGATGGCCATGGAGATTCCCGCAATAAGCGACAAGGACGCGGCGTAGGTGAACAGCGCATTTCTTTGTCCGAAATAGATGGCAAGATGCCGGGTGGCGAAAAAAGAGACTACTTCAACCGCGATCGCCGCAAGAAGCAGTCGCACAAAATAAAGAAAGTGGTTCGCGGTCCGATGGGCGCCGCGGGCGACGAGTAAAGCAAAGATCGAAAAAGCCAGATGACCGCTGATGATGGTAAGTTGCGCCCAGATGCCGGTGGTGCTTCGGGGGAAGAAGACACCGGTCAGATAAAAATAAGTGAATAAGTAACCCGCAGGTTTTATCACGCATGGCCTCACATGAGCTAAAAGCGAGAGAATCTATCCGAGAAAGGGGCTCATTTTTGAATTCTCAGGCGTTCGTTATCCTTGCCCCTGCCCGCTGACTATTGTATCATGTCACCGTATGTCGAACAATCCGGGCAGCGCGCGACGCGCTGTCCCTCACTATTTTTTTGATCGGTAAGTAAATGGGTCTTGGACTGAATATTGGAATTGATTTGGGGACGGCAACCGTTCTCATATATGTTGAAGGGCGTGGCATTGTGCTGAGGGAACCCTCGGTCGTCGCGCTCAATACGAAAACAGGACGCGTCCTCGCTGTGGGTGAGCGCGCGAGCCTGATGCTGGGTCGTACGCCGGACATTGTGAAGGCGGTGCGCCCACTTCGTGAAGGTGTGATCTCGGATTTCCAGATCACTGAAATCATGTTGAAAGAATTCATCAGCCGCGTGAACACGGGATTCCTCGTGCGCTATTTTAAACCGACCATTGTTGTTTCGGTTCCCGGCGTGATCACCCCTGTCGAACAAAAGGCAGTCGAGGATGCCTGCCGCCACGCGGGCGCGCGGGAAGTCTTTTTAATCCGTGAACCGATTGCCTCAGCCATCGGGGCGGGGATCGATATCACCCAGGCTTCGGGTAGCATGATTATTGACATCGGCGGCGGCACCACGGATATCGCGGTGATTTCGCTTTGCCGGCCGGTCGTGGACGCCTCCACCAAGGTGGCCGGTGACAAGTTTGATGAGGCGATCATCCGCTACATCCGACGCAAGCATAATGTTCTGATTGGTGAGCAGACGGCCGAGGAATTGAAGATCAATATCGGCTGTGCTTATCCGCGTGAAGATGAGTTGACGATGGAGGTTCGCGGGCGCAATATCATTTCCGGCATGCCGGCAATTTTGACGATCAGCTCGACCGAAATGCTCGAGGCATTAGAAGAGCCCGTAAGTTCGATCTTTGAAGCGGTTCATTCCGTCCTGGAACAGACACCGCCTGAGCTGATGGCCGACCTCTCACAGCGCGGCATCGTCATGACCGGCGGCGGCTCCCTTTTGTACGGACTTGACCGCATGCTTGCGACCCGTGTGGGGATTGAAGTCATCGTCGCGGAGGATCCTGTCTCCTGCGTGGCGGTCGGAACGGGCATCGCGCTCAACATCATGGACCGTTTTGCGGACATTGCGGGACTTTAATTATTCCGGTTGACGTGCTATCACTTTATGTTTTATACTGGCGCTGGTTCCCCGTGTAAACTTCATGCGTCAAGGTGAGTGCCTGAGTAAGCCCGTAGATATTATGATTAAAATTCAGTTTTTGAATTCCCTAAGTGGAAGTAAATAAGTAAATTAGATCGGCTCCGCCTAAGTATGTCAAGAGGTATACATTGGCCGCACTTGAAGAGATGTAGAAGAGGATAAAGTATGTCACAACCTGATTTTCGCGGAAAAACGAAAAAAGATCTTTCAGCGATCGCCCATATTTCGGGCCTCTTAAGACCCAGCGATACTGCGCGCATGACCAAGCAACAACTCATCGATTATTTAACGCGCATGGCTGAAGAGTCGGGTTTGGATCCGTTGGAAGAAACGGATTCGATTGTTCCCGAAAAGAAAGCGGAAGAAAAAGAAGCACCCGAAAAGACAAAAACGACCGCAAAAAAAACTACCCCGCGTAAGACGAGCAAAAAAGAACCCGAAAAAACTCCGGCCACAGAAGAGAAAAAGGACGAGCCTGTTTTGGAAGACGAACTCGAGAAAGAGGCGATCGTTGAAGAAACTAAAGAGGAAACAGAAGACGAACAAGCGGCTGAAAAGTCTAAGGAGTTTGTGACCGGTGTCCTCGAGGTGATGCCCGAAGGCTATGGTTTCCTCCGTCTTGAAAATTACATTCAAAGCAATCGCGACATCTATGTTCCCCCTCAATATATCCGCCGTTTCAACCTGCGCACAGGCGATATGGTGAACGGACCGGTGCGCCAGCAGCGCGATAATGATCGCTATCGGGCACTGTACTACATTAAAGAAGTCAACGGGGAAGCGCCGGAAAAAATGATTCGACGCCCCATATTTGATCGCTTAACCCCGATTTATCCCCTAGAACGCTATAAACTGGAGACTGAGCGTGAAGAACTGTCAACACGTGTCATTGACCTGGTCTGCCCGATCGGGAAGGGGCAGCGCGGCATGATCGTCTCACCCCCCAAGGCCGGTAAAACGATTTTGTTGCAAAAAATCGCCAACGCGATTACCGTCAATAACCCGGAGGTCAAACTAATCGTTCTCTTAATCGATGAGCGTCCGGAGGAAGTGACGGATATGCAGCGTTCGATCGCGGGAGAAGTGGCTTATTCAACCTTCGACAAAACGCCTGAAAACCACGTCCGCATCACGGAGCTCGTGTTAGAGCGCGCGATGCGTCTGGTGGAATTAGGGCACGATGTGGTGATCCTGCTTGACAGCATTACGCGCATGGGAAGGGCCTACAACCTGACCATCAATCCGACCGGACGGACGCTCTCAGGCGGTCTTGACCCGGGGGCGCTGTACGGGCCGAAACGCTTTTTCGGTGCGGCGCGCAACATTGAAAACGGCGGAAGTCTCACCATCATCGCAACCGCCCTGATTGAGACAGGATCGCGGATGGATGAGGTAATCTTTGAAGAATTTAAAGGCACCGGTAACATGGAGGTCATCCTTGACCGCAAACTGGCCGACAAACGCATTTACCCGGCTATCGATGTGACGCGCTCCGGGACACGCCGTGAAGAATTATTGCTCTCAGAGCGTGAGCTGGATGCCATGTGGATCCTGCGCAAGACTTTCGCGCAGTTAGAGACCGCGGCGGTGACAGAGACCATGCTGAACCTTTTGATGAAGACACGCGACAACACCCAGTTTGTCGCCTCCATCAATGTGTCCATGACGGACAAATCCTTATTCGACGCCATGCGCGGAGGCGCGCCCAAGCGCGATGCCGGCAACAACAATGGCTCAAGTTTGAGAAACGGACAAGTTTAGCGACCATGTCAATCGATTTTCTTTCGTTTGTGAAAGAGGTGTCAGGCAATCCGCTCTTGGCGGTGACGGTGCTGCTGACGCTAGGCGTCATTCTTGTGAATGGCTGGACCGATGCGCCTAACGCGATCGCGACAGCGGTGTCAACTCGGGCAATTTCCGTCCGCGCGGCCATCATCGTGGCGGCTTTCATGAATTTTCTTGGTGTCTTTGTGATGACCATGATCAGCGCGACAGTCGCTGAGACTATTTTCCGCATGGTCGACTTTGGCCATGACGCACACGCCAGCACCGTTGCACTTTGCGCGGCCATGAGCGCCATTGTTCTATGGGCATCGGCGGCGTCCTTTTTCGGAATCCCCACAAGTGAAAGCCACGCTCTTATTGCGGGGCTATCCGGTTCTGCCATCGCGCTGCACAACAGTTTTTCGGGAATTAACGCTTCGGAGTGGGTGAAGGTCCTCTACGGACTCCTGTTATCGTCTGCGCTGGGATTTATCGCGGGTTTTATGATGGCCCGGTTTATAAAATGGCTTTTTTCGGGCCGCGACCGGCGCAATCTTGCCCATGGTTTTCGCAAGGCGCAAATAGGTGCTGCCGCGGGCATGGCCTTCATGCACGGCGCGCAAGATGGGCAAAAATTCATGGCTGTCTTCATGATCGGAATCTTCTTGAATCGCGGTGTCACGAATGTAGAAAGCTTTGTGGTACCCATTTGGATGATGATGCTTTGCTCACTCATTATGGCGCTTGGAACTTCGATCGGTGGTTATCGGATTATTAAGTCAGTCGGAATGGACATGGTAAAACTTGAACCCTATCAGGGGTTTTCTGCAGACCTTGGCGCAAGTTTGAGCCTTTTGGCCGCCCAGCTTTTAGGATTGCCTGTCAGCACAACCCATACCAAGACGACCGCCATCATCGGTGTGGGCGCATCAGCTCGATTATCTTCGGTCAAATGGGGTGTTGTCGCCGATATGGTGATGAGTTGGATTTTAACCTTTCCGTTTTGCGGTCTGGTCGGTTATGGGATGACAAAGCTGTTTATGGCCATTTTTTAGGGGGCATTATGTTTGGAAAAAAGAAAAAAACAAACTATTTTCAACTGTTAAAAGACCTGACTTTGTACACACAGAGCGCGGCCGAATATCTCCAGAACTCTTTGCTTGAGTTTGAGCCGGATACGCTCGCCAAGTCATTAGAAGAGATGCATGCGATCGAACATTCTGCCGATCTTGCGCTTCACGTGCTCAGCGAGAAACTAGCGCGCGAATTTATCACGCCGATCGAACGCCAGGATATCTTTTCCATTGCCAATATGATTGATGACGTCACCGATTCAATCGAGGATGTCCTGATGTGCCTTTATATGTACAATATTTCGTCGCTTCGCAAAGAGTCGCTCGCATTTGCAGAGGTGATTGTCGCCTGTTCCAATGAATTAATCACCCTGATGAGTGAGTTTCAGGACTTTCGGACATCGGACGATATCCGAGGGCCCATTATCGAGATCAATGATTTGGAAGAACAAGGTGACGCGATTTACGTTCACTCGATACGAACGCTGTTCGAAGAACGGCGAGACCCGATCGAGGTCGTTGCCTGGATGGAAATATTCTCGCGCTTGGAGACATGTTGCGACAATTTTGAAAATGTCAGCCAGACGGTCGAACATGTCATTATGAAGAATACATAGTACTTGTTATAGTGCCTGAGAAGGGGAGTCGCGAACTCGCGGCTGAGAGGACCTTGGTCGACCCTTGAACCTGATCCGGATCATGCCGGCGTAGGGAGTAGAAATGCAATCATCATTTTCACCCGGTTTATTAAAGCTTATAAAAGCCACAAGGCGCGTATGGCGGCGTATTTGGCCTGCGATACTTCTGATCGCGGTCATCATCATCTTGATTCAGCGGCTAACCGACAGCGGTGTCATCCGGCATTTTGTTTTGCCTCGTCCCAGTGATGTGGCCATGGCCTTTATCCGAGAATGGCCCGTGATGAAACATGTCATCTTGAGTACGATGAAGGCCGCCCTTTCAGGCTTTTTGGCCGCCTCGATACTCGCGGTTCTGTCCGCATTGTTAATGGATCGATTCCATTGGGTTTCGGATGCTTTTTATCCGCTTATCGTGATCACTCAAACCCTCCCGAC
>DIRK01000016.1:0-24802 GCA_002427535.1 Mageeibacillus sp. UBA5438
CTCGCAATTATTCCGGCCAAAAAGGCTTTTAATCCATCCAAGGGAAGGAACATTAAAACACCCGAACCAAGGTATTTCAAAATGGAACTCGTATCGCCCAAATACAGCCTCAAGATTAGCACCATATAAATAAAGCCCATTAGGTAGAACACTAGGGAAGAAACAATAAGGTCAAGACTCTGACGCTTCCAAGACATCCCATGTTTTTGGGACAGATAAGAAAGAAGCGTTGCGGCCGGAATAAAGCCAATGACAAAACCAAATGAAGGAGAAAGAAGCACCGCCGCACCGCCCAACATCCACTTCAAAACAAGGTGGAGACTCATGGCGAAAAAAGCCTCTTGCGGTAAAAGCAACAGACCGGTCGCCAACACAAAAAACGTCTGCAAAGTAAAGGGAACAGGTCCCAACGGAATCCTTATATAGCCCCCCAGCAACGTCAAAACGGCGAAAAGTGCCGCGTGCGTCATCGTCCGGGGACTCATCCTAAAACCCTACCACCCTAACTTCACCGGAAGACAAATGAATCAATTCATCGCCTTCACGGTAGATAAGCGCACCCTCATCGGAAATATCGATGGGGACAATCGTCTCTCCGGAATCCAGCATCACGGGGCGCCCCAAAAGAAACGAGCGCGCCCGGTACTCCTCCATGTAGGAGCGGTCCGAAAAGAAATCGAGAAGCGCCCCTATTTCGTTCACAATATTGCCCGTAAGAAGATTGCGGTCAAAACTGGCTTCGCAGTTTGAAACAGCCCCCGCGATCGACGCAATCGCTTCGGGATAGCCTTCTTTAGGCGCTTTAAGGTTAATCCCGATGCCGATCACCACCGCACTCACCGCGCCCGTCTCAAGATCACTTGTGGCTTCGGTCAAAATGCCGCATATTTTTTTATTTTCTAAAAAAAGATCGTTCACCCACTTAATTTTCACATCGACATCGAACATCCTTTGAAGCACCCGACTCACCGCCACCGCGGTGAGGGTCGTCACACTCGTAGGCGACAATTCATACACCCAGGGAATACCCAGTGAAAAATAAAGTCCCGCACCCTCCGGCGAATAAAACACACGTCCCCTTCTCCCCCGCCCCGCCGTTTGGTGGTTGGCCGCCACCAGGAAACGATGCTTTGAATCTGAAACACGCTCCTTTGTGAGCGTATTTGTGGAACTCAGTTCATCGTACACCTCAACTAACAAACCCTTCCATTGATCACTGAGATGGCTCTCAATCCCCGGTACCGAAAGCTTTTCGCTTTCTCGCATGAGCCTATAACCCTGATTCCTAATACCTTCAATATCAAAGCCCTCCTCACGAAGGGCCACAACCGCCTTCCACACCGCGTTGCGACTGACCGACAGCTCATCGGATAAAAAGGCGCCTGAAACAGGCTCATTTTTTCCCCTTAAAAACTTTAAGACAGATGTGCTCGTTCTTTTCATGATCCCAGTCAACCACATATATTTACGGGTGACAATCTCAGTTATCTTACCGATCATAACAAATAGGTTATGGATGGGTTATAATGACAAAAGAACGAAGAAAGAAGGCTTCTGCCATGACCTTCAACCAACTCAACATCTTCTGCCATGTCGTTGAATACGAGAGCGTGACCCGCGCAAGCGCGAAACTGAATATTCCTCAGCCCGCCGCGACACGCGCCATCCGAGCCTTAGAAAAAGAATTCGGACTGCCCCTCTTTGAGCGCTCAGGCACAGGTATCGTCACGAATGACAACGGCAAGGCCTTTTATACTTACGCAAAGCAAATCCTCGATCTTGTCGCCAAACTCAACCTGACCATGGAAAAGGAAAAAAAGAAGCAGGACACGACGATCTCCATCGTCGTGGAAGCCGCCTCCCATCTTTTTCCGCAAATCTTCACAGCCTTTAATGAACAGTATCCCGACGCGATGTTTCGCGCGCTCCACCAAGACGCGCCCACCAACCTTGAAGGAAACGACTACCCCTTGAGGCTCTACTCCTCACGGGAAAAAGAAGAAGCTGTAAATGTCACGATGCTCGCCGAGGAGGAAATCAAGCTCGCTGTCCCCCGAGACGGTCCCTTTGGGAACAGAGAAAGTGTCCGGCTTTATGAAGTCCGAAACATGGGCTTTGTGAGCCTATTTAAAACAAGAGGGCTACGGCAGATCACGGACCACTACTGCCAACTTGCGGGATTTGAACCCCGCGTCATCTTTGAAACCGACAACACCACCACCCTGACGCGCTACGTGCACTCAGGACACGGCATTGCCTTTATTCCGGCACTCACCTGGCCCAAGGACGAACAGGACGAACACGTCCACCTTCTAAGCGTCACAGAGCCCCTTTGCCGGCGCTACATCAACTTGAGCGTCACCCATAAAGAGAACCTCAGCCGTTATGAGGTTCTCTTCGTGCGCTTTTTAGTCGGATATTTTAAAAACTTAACAGAACTTTAAATCTCTGGGGGTTTCCTCACACAGGACGCCTGCTCAAAACCGTAGGCGATTTCAAGCAGTGTTGGCTCACTAAAGGGCCGCCCGATAATCTCAAGCCCCACCGGAACACCCACCGGCGCGTTTTTGTCTTCGACAAAGCCCGCCGGCACCGCGATAGACGGGAAACCCGTCGCCGAACAGAGCACACCGTTTCTTTGCTTTTGTGAATCACCGATCTTGCACACAAGCTGCTGCTGGTGCGGATAGATAATCGCGTCCAGCTGATGGTCCGCCATGATCTGCATAATATGGGTCTTCATCGCCTCCTGGCGAAGGCGCTTCTCATTGTAGTGAGCGGTGCCCACGTCAAGTGACATCGCCGTCATCAGGTTGTCCTTGATCCCCGGGTGGAACTTGCCTGAGGCGACCACTTCCTCCACGGAGTGCACGGGGGCGTCAGGAGGCAGTTTTTCAAGATAACCATCCAAATGAGTCCTAAAGTCGTCTAAATGGACACTCACTTCCCGGATCATCCAGTCCGAATCAATCGGGTCATCAATGGGAATAAGCGTTGCGCCGCCCGCTTCAAACACACGCTTAGCATCCTCCATGACCCGGTTGACCGATTCATTGACCCTTTCTTTACCAAAAAAGCTTGAAAGTACACCAATCCGCTTACCCTGCATACCGTCTTTTTTAAGTGAGGGCAGGTAACTATCAGGCACACGATTCACGGACCAGGCCGTCTCATCGTCTTCGCGGTCGTAGCCTTGGATGACATCAAGGGTCCTCGCACAGTCCTCCACCGTACGGCAGATCGGACCCGCCGTATCCTGCGTCAGACTGTAGGGCACCACCCCGCCCCGGCTCACCAAACCGATTGTAGGGCGTATCCCCGCAAGCGAACAGGCCGAAGCCGGACTGCGGATTGAATTAATCGTATCCGTGCCGATCCCAATAACGCCGATATTCGCGGCAATGGCCGCGCCCGTGCCGCCGGACGAACCGCCCGGTGTGCGGGTCAAATCATAGGGGTTCACGCTCTGCCCCCGCATGGAGCTAATCGTCTCACCCCAGATAGCAAATTCGTGAAGGTTGGCCTTCGCAAGAATAATGGCCCCCGCGTCACGAAGTTTTTTCGCAAGGAAAGCATCCTTTTCCGGGACATAGCCCTCAAGGGATTTCGAACCTGCTGTCGTCTGCATGTCCTTTGTATCGACATTGTCCTTTAAAATGACCGGAATGCCATGGAGGGGACCTATAAAAGCCCCTTTTTCCTCAAGATACTGATCAAGCTTCTCGGCCTCTTCCAGGGCCTTCGGATTCACCAGGATGACGGAATGCAATATGTCATCTAAACGTTCAATCCTGTCCAAATAAAAGGCCACTAAATCTTTTGCCGCGAAGCTCCCTTTTTGCATCGCCTCGTGCGCCGAGGAGACTGTCATTTCTATAAAATTCATCGTGCTCACCTTTCTCTCACTTTAGCTGAAGAAACTCAGCAACAGACCCGCCGCCACCGCTGAACCGATCACGCCCGCAACGTTCGGGCCCATCGCGTGCATCAACAGGAAGTTCGAGGGGTTGTATTTCTGGCCTTCTTTTTGGACAACGCGTGCGGCCATAGGAACGGCAGAAACGCCGGCCGCGCCGATCAGGGGATTCACCTTGCCCTTCGTAATGACATACATCAGCTTGCCTAAGAGGACACCTCCCGCTGTGCCAAAGGAGAAGGCCGCAAGGCCTAAGCCGACGATCATGAGGGTGCTGGGCGTGAGGAAGGATTCCGCGGACGCCGTCGCTCCCACCGTCAGCCCCAAGAGTATCGAGACGATGTACATGAGCGAGTTTTGAATGGCGTTCACTAACAGTGGGACGCGCTCCGATTCTTTTAGAAGATTCCCGAGCATCAGCATGCCGATTAGAGCGGCGGCCGATGGCAGTAAAAGTACCGTAAACAAAGTCACCACGATGGGGAACAAGACCTTTTCTTTTTGGCTCACCTCACGCAGTTGCTCCATCTTGACCTCACGCTCTTTTTGGGTCGTTAAGGCCTTCATGATGGGCGGCTGTATGATCGGGACAAGTGCCATATAAGAGTAGGCCGCAATGGCAATCGGTCCTAACAATTCGGGCGCAAGCCGGCTTGTTAGGAAGAGCGCGGTCGGGCCGTCAGCGCCGCCGACAATCCCGATGGACGCCGCCTGCTGAGGCGTGAATTTTAAGGCCATCGCGCCTAGGAAGGTCGCAAAGATTCCCAACTGCGCCGCGGCTCCGAGCAGTAAACTCTTCGGGTTCGCGATCAGGGGACCAAAGTCAGTTCCGGCCCCGATGCAAAGGAAAATAAGGGGCGGGTAAATACCCAATGAGGTTCCCTGGTAAAGGTAATACAAAAGACCGCCCGGCTGATTGCCCAAAGGGCCGTCCATGAGACCTGATAAGGGTAGGTTGGCCAACAGCATCCCAAAGGCGATCGGGATTAATAGATAAGGTTCATAGCCCTTTTTCACCGCCAGGTAGATGAATACGCAGGCAAGAACGATCATGATCAGCTTGCCCGGGAGCATCAGGCCGAAAAGCGGTGTGTCAAATCGAAAGAGTTCAACAACCCCTGAACTTTTCAAAAAATCAATGAGAATGTTCAGCATGGTGTACTCCTAGCGGAACGAAATGAGCGGGTCTCCCGCTCGGACGTTGTCCCCTTTATTGACATGAACGGCATCGATCACGCCGTCACCGGGCGCCACGATTTCGTTTTCCATCTTCATGGCCTCAATAATGACGAGGATATCCCCGGCCTTCACCGCGTCCCCCGCTTTCACAGGCACGTCGAGCACGTTGCCCTGCAAGGGGGCGCTGATGCTGTTTCCCGATGCTTTGGGCGCCGCGGGCTTAGGTGCAGCGGATACCACGGGGGCTGCCGCCACAGGTCTGGCCACAGGGGCTGCCGGCACGGGGTTGTTGCCGGAGACTTCTTCCACTTCGACGAAATACTCTACGCCGTCGATGACGATACGAAAATTCTTTTTCTGCATGGTACGCGATCCTCCTACGGTTAACGCCTCTTTGAATTTCTAAGTGATTCAGCTTCCCAGCCGGAAAGCGTTGCTTTTTTCTTCTCTACTTTGCGCACGACAAAACCCGATCGCTCACCGCCCATGGAGGCAATCGCCGCCGCGATGATCGCAAGGGTCCTTGTGTCATCCACTTCTTCGAACGTTTCTTCCATAAGCACCGGTTCCGTGACGCTTTTTTTCTTCATGCGGGTAAAAAAGGCCGTGATGTCCACCAGGTATGAAATACAGACAAGCACCACAAAGACAATCAGCATACAAAAAGCCGATATGAGCAGGCCTTCAGGAAATGACATATTGTGAAAATCCATGGACTGCCTCCCCTACAGCGGAATGTTGCCGTGTTTTTTGGAAACACTTTCCACCCGTTTACCGCGCAATGTGTCAAATGATGAGATCAGCCTTTGACGCGTTTCTTCGGGCAGGATGACATCGTCCAGATAACCTCTTGCCGCTGCGACATAGGGGTTCATCATGCTGTCTTGGTATTCTGCGATTTTTTCCGCGCGTTTTTCATCCGGCTTGTCCGCCGCTTTTATTTCGCGCGAGAAAATGATATTGGCCGCGCCCTCCGCGCCCATGACTGCGATTTCCGCGTCGGGCCAGGCCAGGACAATATCGCCTCCCAAATGTTTTGAGCACATGCCGATGTAAGCACCGCCGTAGGCCTTGCGTGTAATCAGGGTCACCTTCGGCACGGTAGCCTCACTGTAAGCAAAGAGCATTTTCGCGCCGTGGCGGATGATGCCGCCGTACTCCTGATCGGTACCCGGCAAGAACCCCGGCACGTCGACCAATGTCAATAGCGGGATATTAAAGGCGTCACAGGTGCGAATAAAACGCGAAGCCTTATCCGAAGCATTGATATCAAGCACGCCCGCCATGACACGCGGCTGGTTCGCGATGACGCCGATGCTTTCGCCGTTCAAACGCATGAAGCCTGTAATGATGTTTTGCGCGTAAAGTGCCTGTACCTCAAAAAATGTACCGCCGTCCGCAAGATTCATGATGAGATCCTTCATGTCATAGGGGGTTCTCGGGTCTTGGGGGATGAGCGCGTTCAGCTGTTCCTGAAGGGTGTTCGGATCTTCAAAAGCTTCTTCAATTTCGACTTTCTCCGCGTTATTTTGCGGCAGGTAACTTAAAAGCGTCTTGATCTGCAGGAGGCATTCGGCCTCATCGGCCGCCCTAAAATGGGCCACACCGCTTGTCGCGTTGTGCGTCATTGCGCCGCCGAGCGCCTGAGAGGACACCTCTTCACCCGTCACGGCTTTAATGACCTGGGGCCCCGTGATGAACATCTCACTTGTGTGATCCACCATGAAAACGAAGTCCGTCAAAGCGGGTGAGTAGACCGCGCCTCCCGCGCAGGGTCCCATGATGACGGAGATCTGCGGGATCACGCCTGAGGCCTTCGTATTGTTATAGAAGATGCGCCCGTAGCCTGCCAATGAGTCCACGCCTTCCTGGATGCGCGCGCCGCCTGAATCGTTGATCGCGATCATGGGGCACCCGATCTTCATCGCGAGTTCCTGTGCCGCGACAATCTTGTCCGCGTGCATCTCACCTAAGGAACCCCCGATGACCGTGAAGTCCTGCGCGGCCACACAGACCAACCGGCCGTCAATCGTCCCGTAGCCTGTGACGACTCCGTCCCCGGCGGCCTCTTTGGTATCCATCCCAAAATCAATCGAGCGGTGTTTCACAAAGAGTCCTGTCTCCACGAAGCTCTTGTCGTCCAAAAGCTGTGTCACGCGTTCTCGCGCGGTCATTTTGCCGCGTTCATGCTGACGTTCGATGGCTTTTTCGCCTCCGCCTTTTCGCAAATCCTCTTTTAGACGGAGCAGTTTATCCTGTTTTTCGCTCAGCAACTGCCTGCCCTCCTTCATTTTTAACCTTCATTTATTTCTTAAAACGTTCCGGAATATCGTACAATCCGCCCGACCAGTCGACGAGTTCTTCGAGTGAACGCGCCGCCAGGCGGTCGTGTGTCGCGGTGGAAGGATCAATATCCATGTCCTCCGGCAGCGCGACTTTACCTTTTTTGCGCAGTGACTCCAGCATGGCCTTGTCGGCATATTCGCCGACCGGTGTATCCTGAGCGACCGCCCCGATCATGGCGGTTTTTTCCGCGTCATTTTCAGCCATGTAAAGATAAGCAACTCCCTGCTCGGTCACGATATGCGTGACGTCTTCCCCGTAGATCATGACGGGGGGCGCGGGGAGTCCCGCCTCACGGCCGATTCTGACCGCGTCCAACTCAGGCACAAAGTTGAAGCCAAATCGCCCCTGACTTTGGAGCATCTGGACGACAAGTTTTTTGCCCGGCACGAGTGACTTCCCCGGATGCGCCATCATCTCCATCCAGGCGTCCGTCGCGTGACGGCGGCCGCGCGTGTTATGCCCCATGTTGGGCGCGCCGCCAAAGCCTGTGAGTCGTCCGCTTGTCACGGTTGAGGAGTTTGCCAGGTAGTCCATCTGCAAGGTGGCCCCTAAGAAAAGATCGATGCCGTAGAGCCCCGCGATCTGCGCGAAAGCACGGTTGGAGCGAAGGGATCCGTCAGGTCCTATGGGAAAGATGTCGGAGCGCGCCTCGGTATAGCGCTCCATGCCCAGCTCCCCGCCAAAGGCGAACATCGATTTGACCCAGCCCTTCTCAATGGCGGGGATCATGGTGGGGTGCGGGTTGAGCACCCAGTGCTGGCAGATTTTCTCTTTCAATCCCAATTCTTCGCCGTAGGTCGGCAAAAGCAACTCAATCGCCGCTCCGTTGTAGCCGATGCCGTGATTCAGGGAGGTAACCCCGTGTTTGGCGTAGATCCCCTTGATGGTCATCATGCCCATCAGGATATGCTCATCCCGGATCTTCTTGGGGTCGCGCGTGAACAGCGCTTCCATCTGGTAGGGCGCGTCGGATTCGACGATGATGTCCACCCAGTCACCCGGGATATCGACGCGGGGGAGCGCGCCTTTTTCAACGATTTCGTTGACCTGTACCACTACAATACCCTGGTTAAAAGCGGCCGCTTCCACCAAGGTCGGCGTGTCTTCCGTACTGTAACCCGTATAGAGGTTGCCGTCGCGGTCTGCCTTCTCGGCGGCCACAAGGCAGATGTCGGGGGTAAGATCGACAAAGAGTCGGGAATAGAGTTCAAGGTAGGTATGGATGGAACCGATTTTCAAGGTATTTTCTTCGAGCATCTTGGCCAGCCTCACACTTTGGACGCCGGCGTAGGCGAAGTTGATCTCGCTTGCGATCCCCCGGTCAAAAACATCGAGGTGCTCGTCTCGGGATACCGAGGGGATCAGCATGGTGACGTCATTGACCTTCTTAGGATCAACCTCGGTTAAGGCTTTGGCGAGGAAAGTGGCTTGCTTTTGGTTGTCGCCTTCCAAGATCACGCGGTCACCCGGCCGCATGACGGCGGTTAACACTTTTGCGATGTCATCGGTTGCAACTGCCTTTCCTTTAATAAAAACTTCGGCACTCATAAGCCGCGCCTGTTTCGCATCACGTCTGCTATGCCAGTTCATCCCTTATTCCTCCTCCAAATGAAAAGATCCGAAAGGACCGTTTTTAACGATTATTCAAGGGCAATATCACGGCGATATTCCCTTTAAAAGCTATCATTGAAGCCCATGAGCGTCAAATATTAAAGACATTCCAAATTATAACATAGTTGTTATGAGTGCCGCGCTAAAAAGCTGTGTATACTGATCTTACAATGTTGACCTTAGAACAGACTGAACGTGAATTGACGCGAATCGTGGAATCGCTCCCCGAGGAGATTTTTTTCGAGTTAAACGGGGGTGTTCTGTTGAAAGAAGAGACAAAATACCACCCCGGGCGTGTCGCCGACGATCTTCTTATTTTGGGCGAGTATTACCGTGACCGAATCTTCGGCCGCTACATCGTGATCTACTACGGCTCCATGCGACATGTGTTTCGAGGGGACTCGGATGAAGTGTTTTTGGAAGAGCTGGAACGTGTCTTCAAGCATGAGTTGACGCATCATCTGGAACATCGGGCAGGCGAGCGCGACCTGGAGATTGAAGATGAGCGGGAGCTCATCCACTACTACGCGAATCACCCGCAGAATATAAAACATATTGAAGATTAAGAAAGCGCTTTTTTAATAAAAGCGAACTTCCTCGTCCAGTATGCTTCCCCCAAGATAAATTCCGACATCGCGTGTTTTGCGCCCTCGACTAAGAGCAGTTCTTTTTGTTTTGAGGTACACGCTTCGTAAAGCGCCTCTCCCATCTTCGTGGGCACAAAATTATCCTCAAGTCCGTGGATGATCATGAGCGGAACCTTGGCCTTTGCGACTTGCCGAATGGGCGTGGCATCCGATCGCGTATAGCCCATAAAAGTAAAAAAGAAGAAAAGCGTGAAGGCAAAGGACATTTGTCGGATCACAGGTTTCATGCCGCGGATCATCCAGCGACCCTGTTCAATCAGGGAGGCATAACCGCAGTCGGCGAGGATGACTTTCACGTCAGAGGGAAGATCCGGATCGCCGCTCAAGTTAAGGACGTTAGCCGCGCCCATGGACAGGCCGTCAAGGACAAAATAGGAGGGGGCGCCTTGTTCTTCTCGAAGCTTTTCCATCCATGAAAGAATGTCACCGCGTTTTTTACAGCCCAAGTCAATTCTCTTGCCGCCACTTGGGGCGTGCCCCCTTAAGATGGGCATGAGGACTGAAAATCCCGCGTCAAGGTAGGCCATCGCCGCGGGCGAGCGCGAGAAGTGGACATCCCGCCAGCCATGGACGAGCACGGCCGTGGCGCCGGCAAAAACAGTATCTTTTTTGATGGCCGGAAAATAATGGGCATAAAGGGTCACTTGATCCTGACGCATCTCCCATAATTCATGAGGGAGGGTTAGGAGATGATCTTTTTTTGCCTCAGCATTTTCATTTCTTCTCAAAATATCGCCTGTGGCACCCGCGGTATTTAACGGAGCGCTCTCCTCTGTTCTTCGGGTCGCGTAGCGAAAAAGTGAAAAACCGATGAGAATTACGTAAGTCAAAAATGCAAGCAGCAAAGCGGCCAGCGCATAGAGCAAAACCTTCAGGCCGATCGACATCGCGACGAATGAAAACATGACGCACTCCTTATCTAATGGCGTATCTTAGGACTGTCGAGCCACTTGCCTCTGAAGTAGAGGAAGGCCGCGAAAATAATGATGATAATGTTCGATGCCAGCATGGAGATCCAAACGCCCCGCGGTCCGAGGTCGGTGAATTGGCGAAACCCCCAGATGAGCGGGAGGCGTACGCCCCATAGGCGCAGTATGGACATGTAGGCCGCATAGCGCGGGTATCCGGCGCCGCTGAAGATACCGGAATATGCGTCGAAATAACCCATCGCAGGTGTCATGAAGATGTTAAACATCATGTATTCCAAAGACAGGTGCCACACAAGCTGGGCCTCGGGTCCCGTCTCCCGTATGAAGAGTGACAACGCAGGATAACGCACGGCAAAGAGCAAAAGGCTCCCGCCGATCGCCATCCAGGTGATCACTTTAAAAGCGGTGCGGTTGAAGGCTTTAACGCGGTCAACTTTCCCGGCCCCGATATTTTGTCCCACGATCGCGGTCAGGGAGCCCCCGATGCCGCCAGTGGGCTGCATGACGAAGCTTGCGACTCGGTTGACCGCCGCATAGGCGGCAATGGTCGCGTCGCCGTAGGCGGCGATCTCAGCGTTCAGAAGTGTGAAGCCCAAGGCCGCGCTCCCCTGCCCCATGGCGGTGGGAAAACCCATCTTGACGAGTTCACCCAACTGACCCAGAGAAAGACGTACTTTGCGTATGCGAAGCCGGATGTCATTATGGGGCGAATAGATGGCCCAAGCGCCTAACAGTGTGCGGATCACCTGAGACAGAACCGTTGCAATCGCGGCGCCGGCGATCCCGAGCCCCAATCCCGGTATCGATGTTCCCGGTATGCGATCAAAGATAAAAAGCGGGTCAAGGACGGCGTTTAAAATGGCGGCACCCGCGCTGATGTAGGTGGTGATTTTTGTCTTTCCCTGGGCGCCCAAGATGGCGTAGAAGGAAAGATAGAGCATCTCAAAGATGAAGCCGGCCATCAGGATAGAAAGGTATGTGGACGCGTACTTGCGCAGGTCACCCGTGGCGCCCATCCATTTGACGATGATCGGCGACAAAAGGTAGCCACCCAGCGAGAACAGAATGCCGATGACCAGGCAAAAATAAAAGATATGTGATGCGTAAGACTCCGCGCGTTCTTTATCGCCGATTCCGATTAACTGTGAAATGATGGCGGTCCCCGCTATCGCGACCCCGATGCCGAGCGCGACAAACAGGTAATGAGGCGGCCAGACAAAACTTGTCGCCGCAAATTCAACAAGCGACAGCTGTGCGACCCAAAGACCGTCGGCCAGGTTGTAAAGCGAGTTGATGAGGTTGTTGATCATGAGGGGCACCGCGACTGCGAACAACACCGGTGTCACGGGCCCTTCAAGGATACGTGTGTCCTTAATGCTTTCTGATTTCAATGACGTCTCCGATACTTATTGTAATCTGTTACGAAAAAAAGGTGACCTTCCAGGTCACCACGGAAGCCCTCAGGTGCCCCCTCTACCTCTGAAAAGGATCGCGAGCAGCAAGATCACCAAAAGGGCGATCACATACCACCAGGTATCCGCCCTTTCTCTTTTGCCGCCGCAACCGGCGCAACCATGTTCTTCTTCGCAGGATACGCAGGAATTTTCTTCGTCTTTTTTCAGATCTTCATCCATGATCGTTATAACCCTTCGTGAATCCTCTTCATTTATTCTTATTTACTATACCACGATGCTCCACAGCACATGTGACAAAATCGACCTTCTCGCGGCTGACATTGTTCACAATTTGTTTGAGAATTAAAGGCTCTTTTGTTGTATTCTTAGTACAAGAAGAAAAGGGAGGTTCCTGAATGATAGGAAAACATATCGGCCCGTTTCTGTTGCGCGGGGATGACCCCCTGATGATCGAATCGACCCATTGCGCGACGGTCCGCACAGAAAATACCTTGATGCACGCGATGTTACTCCTTTCCAGTGTCGGATTCACTTCCGTTCCCGTATTAGATGAATCATCTCGCCTTGCAGGCGTCATCAGCATGCCTCGAATTTTCAACGGCATCTTGGGAGACGACGACTACCATTGGGATTACCTGGATGTCCGAAAGGTCAGGGATGTGATGGAAAAGGACGTGCCGCGCGTCTATCTTGATTCGCCGCTTGAGGATATTTTAAGACTCCTCATTAACGCGAACTATCTTTGCGTGACGGACCGTGACGACATATTCAAGGGCATCATCGCCAGAAAACAGATCCTGCAGCGCCTGAATCATCTGGCGCATGAATTTGAAGTCCGCTATGAGGTCACAGAGAAAAAGAATGACACTTCCCAGCGCTCCTCTGAGAACAGGCGCGTCAATCAGGTGAAGCGCGTGTAAAGTGATTCAAGAATTCTGAAAAATTAAAAAGAGCCGCAGCAGTCGCGGCTCTTTTTCATGATCGTGTATCGAACTACTCGACTTCGACTTCGGCTCCGGCTTCACGCAGCACTTTCGCGGCGTCTTCGGCGTCGTCCTTGCTGATCTTTTCCTTGATCGGCTTCGGCGCTTCGTCGACTAAGGCTTTCGCTTCCTTCAGGCCGAGACCCGTCAGTTCGCGAACGACCTTGATGACGGCGATCTTTGCCTGACCGGCGCTCTTCAAGATGACGTCAAATTCTGTCTTTTCCACCTCTTCGGCGGCGGCGCCACCACCGGCGGCAGGGGCTGCAACAGCCATCGCGGCCGCGGAGACACCAAATTCTTCTTCCATCATTTTAACGAGATCGTTCAGCTCGAGAATCGTCAGATTCTTCACTTGTTCTAAAATACCGGCAAGTTTTTCGTTATCCATTATTGACTTCCTCCTCTGGTTTTTCAGTCGGGGCTTCCTCAACCCCTGGTTCAATTGTTTCTTCCACCTGTTCTGCGACTTCCCGTGCCACTTTTTCAGTCACAAGATCCGCGACCTTTTCGACTCCCTGCTCTGTTCCCTTCTCAGCGATCTGAGCTGAGACCTGCGCGAACGCGGTCAAAGGATAGAGCATCATGAACAACAGCTGTCCATAGAGATTCTCACGCGATTCAATTCGCGAGAGCGCCATGATCTGCTCAAGCGGGTAGACTTCACTGCCGACCACGCCGCCTTTAATGCTCATCTTGCGGTATTTGTCCGCGTATTTGCGAATGAGACGGGGAGCCAATACGACGTCTTCTGAGCTATAGGCAAGTGCCGTCGGTCCGACAAGCGTCTCGTCGAGCCCGCTGATGCCGAGCTTTTCAAAGGCACGCGTCGTGATTGAATTCTTGACGACCCTGTAAGTCAGACCTTGCTCGCGAAAATCGGCGCGCATGGCCGTATCTTGCGCCACGGTCAGCCCTTTATAGTCGGTCAGCACGATGGATTCGGCGCTTTGCAGCTCTTTTACCAGCTGGTCGACTTGCTTTTTCTTCTGTTCCAGTTTCTTTTCACTGGGCATGCGACATTCCTCCTTGTTCGTAATCAAAACACCCCTCCGCTTGGGGCAGAGGGGCGCACAGTATGTATCGTCCTCCACCTCGGCGGGATCGCTTACTAGCGGTTTACATCCTCTATAGGATTCCTGCTTTCTACGGCGTCAGGGTATTTATTCAATTGTCATGCCCCCAAAAGGGGCCCGTTCGTTTACTTGGACAGCTTCGGCACGATGCGGACACCGGGTCCCATGGTGCTTGCCAGTGTCACACGCTGTAAATACTGACCCTTTGCGGCAGCCGGTTTGGCGCGAAGGATCGCGTCCAACAGCGCGTCATAGTTATCGAGCAATTTTTCCGCGCCAAACGACGCTTTTCCGATGGCACAGTGGATAATGTTCTGCTTTTCGAGGCGGTACTCGATTCTGCCGGCCTTCGCCTCGGTCACCGCGCGTCCCACATCGGTGGTCACGGTACCCGATTTCGGGTTCGGCATGAGGCCTCTGGGACCAAGCACACGGCCCAGGCGTCCGACCACACCCATCATGTCGGGGGTGGCAATGACGACATCAAAGTCCATGAAGCCTTCTTTTTGGATTTTCTCAGCCAACTCTTCGGCGCCGACAATTTCAGCACCTGCGGCTTCTGCTTCTTCTGCTCCGGGGCCTTTGGCGAAGACGGTAACGCGCACATCTTTACCGGTCCCATGCGGGAGCACAACGGTGCCGCGGATCTGTTGATCGGCACGGCGTGAGTCGACACCCATTTTCAAGTGGATTTCAACGGTCTCATCAAATTTTGCGGTTGCGCTTTTGACGACGAGTTCCATCGCGTCAGAAGGTTCGTAGATCGTTTGAGGATCGACGAGTTTCGCAGCTTCTATATATCTTTTACCACGTTTCATCGCCACTCCTCCTTAACTGTCGTAATCGACAACGATACCCATGCTGCGGGCGGTTCCCGCGACCATACGGGCGCCGGATTCAATGTCAGCAGCGTTGGTATCTTCCATCTTGATCTCGGCAATACGCTTGCACTCAGACCAAGATACCGTCGCTACCTTGTCCTTGTCGGGTGTTCCCGAAGCCTTATCCAGATTACAGGCCTTTTTCAACAGTACGGCAGCCGGTGGAGTTTTCGTAATGAACGAGTATGTGCGGTCCTGATACACCGTAATCACGACGGGAATCAAAAGGCCGATATCCTTTTGTGTGCGTTCATTAAATTCTCTGACAAACTGGGCAATATTGAGCCCGTGTTGTCCAAGAGCTGGTCCAACCGGCGGCGCAGGCGTTGCCTGGCCCGCTGGGATCTGAAGCTTTACGTATGCGGTTACTGGCTTAGCCATTTGGCCACCTCCCATTTCTTTTTTCGGTCCTGGGACCGTTTATTGGTAAAAGGCAAATTTGCCCTTATTCCCTAATCTTGTTTCATGACCTGCGTCAGCTCCAGCTCCACCGGTGTTTCACGGCTAAACATGGAGACCACCACGGTCACCTTTTTCTTGTCGATGTTGATGTTCTCGACCCTTCCCTCGAATCCTTCGAGCGGGCCGTTGATCACGCGGACATCGTCGCCGACCACGTAGTCCATCACAGGCTCCCAGTCGGCATCAAGACCCATGAGCCCCAGTTCATCTTCTGTCAAGGGAACGGGATTGGTACTGGAGGGTCCGACAAAACCTGTGACGCCTCGCGTATTGCGGACGATGTACCAGATCTCATCGGTCAAAATCATTTTGACAAGTACATAGCCGGGATAAACTTTGCGTTCAACATTGCGGCGCTTACCCTCTTTGATCTCGATCACCGTCTCAGTCGGGACAAGGACTTCCTGGATCATCTCCTGGAGTCCGCGGTTTTCGATAATCAGGTCAAGCGTCGCCTTCACGCGATTCTCATATCCCGAATACGTGTGGATGACGTACCAGAGCGCCTCCTGATTTTCGGACGTCTCGTTCATCTACTATCCCTCAAAGAAAACACGCACGCCTAAGGCTTGGATCATCTGGCCCATTTCATTGCTTTCGCGACGTACATTGTCATCGTTCGGCAGAGGCAGTGATTCAGCAGGCTGTTCTTTTGTGGAGTAAAGTCCCGTCGTGCGCATGATAAAGCTCACCACGGTGTCAAATACAAGAATAATGACGACCGAGATCGCGATAATCAACAAAACGGTCATCGTGCTCTGTCTCAGTTTTTTCTTATCCGGCCAGATGACGCGTTTCAGTTCCGTAATAATATTTACGAACCATTTTTTAATGCGTCCGCCGAAAGGTTTTTTGCCCTTCGCTACCGCTTTTTTCTTCTTCTCCGCCATATCATCACTCCCGCGAATTATCTTACTTTGTTTCCCGGTGAATCGTGTGCTTATTACAGAAGCGACAGAACTTTTTGAGCTCCAATTTATCGGGCGTATTCATCTTATTCTTTTTCGTGTCGTAATTGCGCTGTTTGCATTCTGAGCATGCCAGCGTCAGTCGATCACGCGCGCCAGGTTTCGCCATAGGGGTACCTCCCAAATAATCACGTCAGACGGTTTGCCACAAGCAAAAAAAAAGACCCTCGCGTCTGACAAGCAGAAGTATACTAGCACAGCCCATTCCGGCTGTCAAATAATCACCCTGCCGGTTACCATATTTTTGCAAGCGCCAAAGCCTCATTAATTGCGCGCTTCAAGATCGTCTCGGGCGGCTCAAATAAAAGATCCAATCCGTCTGCTGCGACAAAATCAAATTGACCGATGCCAAAAAAGGAAGAAAGGTTCCGCATGAAGGGTATCCCCGTCTCAAGCGGAGAGTTCTCATAGGCGCCGCCCCGGGTTGTCAAAAACAGGAGTTTTTCCGCTTCACACATCCCGTAAAGCAGCCCCCTATCCGTGTCACAGCCAAAAGTAATATCCTGCACACTAATGTTCTCAATGTAGATCTTCAAAAGCGCCGGCACTGACAGATCCCAAAAAGGAGCTGCCACGACCAACCGATCGGCTTTGGCAAACTGATGCGCGTAAGAAAAACGCGGGTGGTCGAGCCTACCCTGTTCTAATAATTTTTCCCTTTTTAGGAAAAAATCGCCGAACAACGGAAAAAGCGCCTCCTCGGTTAAAAAGAGGCGCTCAATCTCAAACTCACCGCGTGGCTCTAACTCGCCTAAAAACGCGTCGGCCAAACGGCGCGTACGCGACTTGTCGCCGCGGATACAACAGTCAATGTAAAGCAACTGTTTCTTACGACTGGCCATAGCGTCCGAACAGATAGAACAAGCGCGCCTTAAACGCTTCCCGGTCGATGTCAGTCACCACCGTATGCCGCCTGTCCTCCATCTTCTTATCCGAGTAAAGATCCGTCACTGTCTTGCCGTAAGTCGGACCGCCCTTCGTCTCCACACGCACCCAGGCAGGGTAGGACTCGAAAATCGAATCATCCGCCGCAAAAAGGACCGCCGCCGGATCGTGCAAAGCAATTCCCCGCTGTCCTAAGGACAGTGAATAGCGCAAGGCATTTTGCAGGCAGTCACGCGCAAAGCGCGCCTGGGGTGAACCAAGCGCCCCCAATTCATCCAACTCATCCGGGGTGAGATACGCTTTCAAGGTCATATCAAGGCCGCACATCACAACCGACAGGTCTGAGTTAAACAGCATATCCGCGGCCTCCGGATCCACCAGGATATTGAACTCCGCCGCGGACGTCGTATTGCCGGCCTTAGCGCCCCCTCCCATGATGACCACCTTTTTCAAAAGCCCCGCAAGGTCATTATATTTGGCCAACGCGAGCGCGACATTCGTCATCGGGCCGACCGCGACCAACACAAGCTCACCCCTATATTCAACCGCCGCTTCATAGAGCGCGTCCCAGGCTTTCTTCATTTCAATCTTCTTTTTCGGAGAAGGCAAAATCACATCCCCCAAACCATTTTTCCCGTGCACCTCCGGCGCCGTAATCTGGTCACGGATGAGCGGTAAAGGAGCCCCCTCGTACACCGGCACATCGGAGTTTGCAAGCTCCAACACACAAAGCGTATTGTAAGTCGTCTTATCGAGGGTGACATTGCCCGCCACCGTCGATACACCCACAAGATTAAAGCAGTCAAGTTGATTCAAGATAAGCAGGGCGTTCGCGTCGTCCACTCCCGTATCACAGTCAAACCAGAGAGGTGTTTTGGCGCGATCGGAAAAACATGTGTCCATGAAGCTCTCTTTTTCTGCCTTGAACACTTCTTTTCGTTCAGGTATTTTCCTAATCATCGCTTGTCCCTTTCCCATAATGTCCGACCGCTTCCACTAACAGGTCCACAAAGGCTCCCCTGTCAATGCCCATGATGCAACGCACATTGGCTTTTTTGCCCGTAACTCCGTAAAGGTCGCCCACCGTCGCCCCGCGGCTGTAGTCCCCTTTTGTCTCCACCTCGACATACATTTCATGAAACTGCATCAGTTCAGGCTTCACAATGGCCGCCACGGCGACCGCGTCGTGGACAGGCGCCCCGCGGTACCCCAATGTCTGGTGAAACTGGTAAAAGAAACGGAGCCATCCGGCGGTGACCTTGGCCACCTCATTGCCAACTGCGCCGATCCTCTCAAAATCCTCCGGATAGACGAGCGCTTTTTCCGTCACATCGAGGCCCGCCATCGTGATCGGGATCCCCGAACGAAAGACAATATCCGCCGCCTCAGGGTCGACCAAGATATTAAACTCCGCCGCGGGCGTCCAGTTACCGTGCGCGATGCCGCCACCCATCAGGTAGATATGCTGAATTTTTTTTATAAGCTCCGGGTAAAGGAGAATAAAGGCCGCGATATTGGTCAGAGGCCCTGTCGGCACCAATACAACCGGTTCATCCCTTTGTTCTACAAGTTCAGCGATCAGATGGGCGGCCCCTTTTGCCACAGGCTCTTTTTTGGGCTCCGGGAGATCCGGGCCATCCAGGCCCGTGACCCCGTGCACCGTCGGGGCGATGATCGGGTCCGCCAAAAGAGGAACTTCACGCCCCTTTGCGAGCGGAACATCAAGCCCGATCAGGCTCATCACCCGCCCCGCGTTATATGTTGTCTTCTCAAGGGTCTGGTTGCCGCAACAGCTCGTCACGGCCAATATTTCCAATTCCGGGCACGCGTTCGCGAGCACCCAGGCGATCGCGTCGTCATGACCCGGATCGCCGTCCAGAATGATGGGTATTTTTTTCATCAATGTTCTCCGTCGATCAAAGCTCCAAGATCAGCCTTCAATCGGCTGGATCTGGTGTTTTCTTGTTTTGCGTCTTGTACTCAGGACATAGAGGACGAGGCCGACAATCGTTGTCAGGTAAGGAATAAGCGAGACCAAGTAACTTGACACGCCCTGCAGTCCCGACACCTTCGTCCTGAGCGCCTGCGCCAGCCCGAAGAGCAACGATGACAGCATCGCCCCCACAGGTTCACCGCGGCCCATGGCTTGCGCCGCAAGCGCGATAAAACCGCGCCCCGCGACCATGCCGGAGTTCCAGCCCTGTGAGTAGTAAAGAGACATGAAGGCGCCTCCCAGGCCCGCTAAGCCGCCTGAGACTAAGATCGCCATGTAGCGGATCTTCAAGACACTGACACCGACACTGGACGCGGCGTCAGGATTCTCACCGACCGCGCGGATATCAAGTCCGAGCGGTGTTTTGTAAAGAAGCATCCATGTCAACCAGACAAAGAGGAAGGCCAGATAGGTCAAGATCGCGTGCCCCGACAAAATCTCTCCCAGAATAGGGATTTTTGAGATAAGCGGGATCTTAAACGTCGGGATCAACAGATTGGAGGTGACAAGCGCCCCCGTATTGCCCTTTAATCCCGTAAACATATTGAGAAGGAAGATCGTCCCCCCTCCCCCCAACATGTTGACCGCGATACCGGCCAGGATGATGTCGGTTTTCAGTTTGAATGAGAAAAAACCCATCAACAGGCCCAACAGCGCGCCGACCACCACGGCACCCAATACACCGATGATCCAGCTTTGTGTCCAGTAGGCGAACAAGAAGCCAAAGAGCGCCGTGATCATCATGATGCCCTCAAGACCGATGTTGACAACCCCTGCCTTCTCCGCCACAACGGCCGCCAGGGCGGCAAACAGGATGGGGGCAGTAATACGGATGACGCTGAAAAGGAAATCCGCTTTAAAAACAGACGCGATAAGCTGCTCAAGCATTGTTCGACCCTCCTTCTGCTAATCTGGCCTTTTCCAATTGTTCCAACTCCTCGTGCGTCGTCTTGATGACGAGTTTCTGTCGTGTTCCCGCCAGGAACTGCTCCGCGGCAAAGAACAGGAAAATCGCGGCCTGGATGATGTCAATCATCTCGCTTGGCACGTCACTGTGCGTGGACATGAGGGAGCATCCCTTATTCAGATACGCCAAGAAGAACGCGGCAAAGGGGACGCCTAGGGGGTTGTTCTTGGCCAAAATGGCCACCGTAATGCCGACCCAGCCGTATCCGGGAAGATCGCGCCACAGGTAGTTATTATAACGGCCGAGCACCTCTATGCTTCCGCCCATGCCGGACAGCACGCCCCCGATGACCTGTGAAAGGACAATCATGGAGCCGACCTTCATGCCGGAGTACAAGGAGAAGGATTTGTTAATACCGATCATGCGTATGGAATAGCCCCAACGCGTCCTGTACATGAAAAAGGACACGATGACCACTGCGACAAGGGCGACAACAAATCCCCAGGACAGCTTACTATTGCCCGGTACGAGAGGCGGAATTTTCGCCGTTTCCTGGAATGCCTTGGTCATCGTCGCGCCTTTCGTACGATCGGCGAAATTAAAGTTCAGAAAGTGAAGCACGACATACAGCATGACAAAGTTCAGCATTAAGCTTGTCACCATCTCACTGGCGCCGAGCTTGACCTTCAAAAGGGAAGGAATCAGCATGATCAGCCCCGTGACAATCGCGGCGACCAACACCGCGATCACGGCGTGAAAACCTGAATTCATATTCAGATACACCCCGATGAGCCCGCCGACAAAGCCGCCGACAAGCACACAGCCTTCACCGGCTAAGTTAAACTCATTGGCCGCGAACATGACACAGACGGCAAGCCCTGTAAAGATCGTCGGGATCATGGCGGCCAAGATCTGGTAGAAGTTTTGCGTGTTAAACGCGATACCGCTCCCGCCTGTCGTGATAAAAGGCCCGATCAACAAATACTGAAGTGCCTTCCACGGTTCTTTTGAACTTAAGAAAATAAATATGGCACCCACAGCTAACGCAAGGAAAATCGCCGCCGCGCCTCTGAAAATGCCAAACAGAACCATCCTTCTGTTACGCATGGCAAGACCTCCCGATTTCTTCATCACTCTGGCGTTTTAAACCGAGCATGTATTCGCCCATCATAATGTCATCCCAATTACCGTCGTCCAGGCAGGCGACGACCTTTCCCGAGTTCAAGACGATTAGGCTGTCAGACAGTTCCATGACCTCGTTCAAGTCCGCGGAGACAAGCAACACCGCCGCGCCTTCGCGCGACAATTCCACAAGTTTCTTTCGGATCATCTCCGTCGCGCCCACGTCGATTCCGCGTGTCGGCTGGTCAGCGATGATCAGGATGGGGTCACTTGAAAATTCACGGGACACGACCACCTTTTGAATATTGCCGCCCGAGAGCATGCCCACTTCCTGTTTCCTTGATTTGCAGTGGACCGCGTAATCGAAGATGAGTTTGTCGCTTTCCTCGTGCAAGGTTTTCATTTTGAAAAACGGACCCTTGTTAAAACGCCGATGGTGATAACGGTCCGAGATGACGTTCTCTTCAATACTGCCCGAGGAGGCAATGCCAAAGGCCATGCGATCTTCCGGTACGTAGGACACGCCAAGCGAGCGGATAGCGGCCTGGGGCCTGCCGATCAAGTTTTCTCCGCCGACTGTGGCCGTCCCCTCTTCAGGTAGCTTCAAGCCGAAGAGAATGTCCACTAACTCGCGCTGGCCATTGCCCTCAACCCCCGCGATCCCGACAATTTCACCGCTTCTCACGTCAAATGAAACGCCGTCGAGCACGCGTTTGCCCCACTCATTGACATACTGAAGATCGCGGACCGACAACACGACCTCGGTCGGTTTTGCCTCGTCCTTTTCGACGGTCAAAATCACATCGCGACCGACCATTTTACGAGAGATTTCCTGCTCCGTAATCGATGCGGTATCGTAAACGCCGACCGATTTTCCTCCGCGCATGATCGTGATCCGATCGGTCAGCTCTTTGATTTCTTTTAATTTATGCGAAATAAAAATGATCGTGAAGCCCTGTTCTTTCAAGTTTTTCAACTCATGGAACAGCTCCACGGTCTCCTGCGTCGTCAAAACGGCGGTCGGCTCATCCAAGATAAGCACCCGCGCGCCGCGGACTAACGCTTTTAAAATTTCCACCTTCTGCTTCATGCCGACGTTGATATCAATCACACGCGCGTCCGGCTCCACATGCAGATTAAAGCGTTGTGCGTACTCTTGTGTCAGCTCAACTGCTTTTTTGTAATCAATGAACATGCCCGACTTTTTAGGCGTGATCCCCAACACAATATTCTCCGCCACCGTCAGGCTCGGGACGAGCATGAAGTGCTGATGCACCATGCCGATTCCACGCGCGATCGCATCTGTCGGCGACGCGAGGTGGACTTTTTCGTCGTTCACGATGATCGCCCCTTCAGTCGGTTGCTCAAGCCCGAAGAGTATTTTCATCAGCGTTGATTTGCCCGCTCCGTTTTCTCCGATCAGGGCGTGGATTTCGCCTCTTTTGACGGAAAAATCGACCGATTTGTTCGCCGCGATTCCGTTCGGATAAACTTTTGAAATCCCCTTCATCTGAACAACGTATTCACCCTGTTCCATCCGACTCTTCTCCTCTTTAATCCAAAAAACGTCCTTTGGGGACGCACGCTCTTTTGATATGCGAGGGGGATCCAATCGGATAGGATCCCCCTCGTCCCAAGTCAATCAATGAATGAATTCAAAGACATCAGGGTTGCTTCTTAAAGCGCGTCATTAAGGCTGCATTTCGTCGCGCAGTTTAATGACACCGTCGGTCTCGTCGCCAATGGCGGAGGGAACCTGAATTTCGCCGTCGCGCACTTTCGCTTCCGCTTCAAGGACTTTTTCTTGAACGGCCTGGGGTGCGTAGGTGGCAAAGTTCTTGTCGGTCACAATGCCGACACCGCCTTCAACGAGGCCGAGGTTCACTTCTTTGCCCCAGTAGGTGCGTCCGGCATCCCACTCGTCAAAGAGCCAGATCAGTGACTGGTCAATATTTTTTAAACCTGAGGTCAGTGTGATCGCCGCCTGATCGTCGGGCAGTGTCAGCTCTTGGTCAGAGTCCACACCGATAAACCATGCTTTGCCGGTTTCGCTCGCAGCTTCCGCGCCGCCGTTACCGGACAGGCCGGCCACGCCCCAGATGATGTCAACGTTGTTGTCATTGATCATGGCAAGGCCCATTTCCTTCGCCGTCGCGGTATCAACATAGCTGTTGACATAGCGCGTGTCGACTTTAACTTCAGCGTCCGTGTCTTTGACACCGTTCAAAAAGCCGTAAAGGAAGTCGTTGATAACAGGGCTGTCGATGCCACCGATGAAGCCGACGACTTTTTCAGCGTTGATGTTATTCAGATCGGTTTCACTTGTCATAAGTGCCGCGAATACGCCGATGAGGTAGCCCATGTCATTTTGACGATAGGTGAGGTTGACCACGTTCTGGTTTTCGCCCACATAAGTGTTGTCATCATAGATGAGGAACTTCTGGTCGGGATAGTTCGTGGCGGTTTCCTTCAGGAAGTCAGGCATCTGGTAGGTGCCGCAGACAATGAGGTCATATTCGCCTGTCTGCGCCACTTCGTCCAATGTTTCTTGCCATTTCGGCTGGTCAGCGTCGGTGCCACCCATCTCAATGGTTTTATAGGTGATACGGCCGTCGGAAGCCAGCTTTTTCAATCCAGCTTCGGCGGAGTCGAAGAACGATTTGTCTCCGAGGTTGCCGTTCACGAGGCTGACAACGTTATAGACCTTATCCGTCGGTGCGTTTGTCTCGCCCGATTCGCTGGGTGCCGGTTCCACGGGCTTTTTGTCACAGGCAACAATCGAAATTGCCAACAGCACGACAAGCAAAATCGCAAATATTTTTTTCATCTTTTCTCTCCTTAAAGATAATTGTGATCCCCAACCGTCACAATCGTGTTGAGGGGCCAATCGCCGACTTAGTCCAAAAATTTATCGGCAAACTCTACCGTGAATTGTACACAATTTCTTAATAATCGTCAATAAAAAGTTTATGCCATCTCACTCAATCCCGGTCAAAAATATAGCGTCTCACAGCCATCACCCGGACCTCAAGATCCTGTGCGACGGGCGAAGCAATATCGATCAGCTGCACCGTTGAGCGGCTGGGCAATGCGACAAGTAATTGCTCATCTGAGACACGTACGGCGATCGTCTCTATCTGGCTCATGTCGGTATTCTTATGGACAAATATTACATCGCCTTCCAAAAGCGAAGAAAAATCAGAACCTCGGACGCCCTCCCCCTGACGGATCAACGTATCGCGGTCGCGGGACAACTCAATTCCCTGGAGAAGCGCCGACACATGAATCGCGCCTTCAAGCGATATGCCGCGTGTCGTGATCCCGCCCGGGACAATCGGGCTGCTGTAAAAGGCCATCAAGGTCGCGACAAATAGCGGCCCGGGTGCTTCGTCCGCTACCATCGAGCTGTTCGGCGGCAAAAGCGCCACCCCCGAAGCATTGATCCAACCCACCCGCATACCCGGAAGCTGGACTCTCAACAG
>DIRK01000016.1:25101-26800 GCA_002427535.1 Mageeibacillus sp. UBA5438
GAAACGGACAGTGTGTCCGCCGCGAGGTGTTCACGGGGCATATAGCCTTTGACGCCGTCTTTTAAAAGCACATAGATGAATCGTCGGTCTTTCGCGTCTAAAATCGTGACTGCCTCATTTAACAGCGCTTCGGCGACACGCGCACTCTTTTTATCGGGGGCGGCGTAAAGTGTCGCGTAGGCGACTTGAACTACGGCTGTATTCTCTTCGACGTCACGGCTGTCCCAATCGAGAGGCAAGAGGTCCGTGGCTTGCGGATCGTTTTCAATGTCGGACACACGGTCCACCAGCTGGGGAATAACAAAAAAGAACGCAATCATGAGGGCAGAAAATACGATCGCGGCAACCAGCCAAGCCGGTATTTTGAATTTCTTTCGCGCAAGATACACCGGACGCCCGCGCTGATCCGTGACCTGGGCGATTTCTCCAATACTCGGGTCCGCAGTAATCCCGCGTTTAATCGGGATCGGTTCAGGCGTTATCGGTTTTTGTTCTTTTTTGTCTTTATCGGGCATCGTCATTTGTCCCCAGCGTAATCACACAAAAAGCCACGGCGTATTCATCTTCATGCGACAGACTGAGCGTGATGTCCTTTGATCCGATGGCCTGAAAGCGCTTGAGGGCCGCCTCGTGAAGCTGCACCTTAGGACTTCCCCACGCTTCTTGTGTGATTTCAATGTCATGAAAGCGGATCCCCAGTCGACCGATTCCCGTCCCCAGTGCTTTGGCGATGGCTTCTTTAGCCGCGTAGCGGCCGGCCAACCGTCGCGGATCATCGTGACAGATCGCCTGTTCTTGTTGGGTAAATACACGACGAAGAAAACGATCACCGTGGCGGTCGATGACACGCCGCAAACGATCCACCGAAATGATATCCACTCCCACGCGCATGAAGGCTCCCTCCCTAACCGCCTGCTTGTTGCCCGCGGAGATCTTCACCCGGGAAACGGTAGACGAGAAAATTGCCTTTCAGGCGGCTTGCGACGCGCGTGTCATATTGTTTCGCAAAATCACGTACCGAGAGATTGGACGCCACAATGGTGGCCAGGTTGCGGTTCTGCCTTGTATCCAGCAACATGATAAGTTGCGCGTAGCGATCCTGGGTCACCGGCTCAGTCCCCAGATCGTCGAGCAGCAAAAGATCCCAGCTGTGGAGCGCGTGGTACAGCATCTCCGCTTCCTCCAAGATCGTCGGATCGGGGCGAAAGGACGCCAACTGGCGCTTATAACGTGTGATTAAGTCAAAAAGATTGGGCGCCGTAATATAGATGACAGGACGATCCTCATCCATGAGGCGATGGCCCATGCATTGCATGAGAAAGGTTTTTCCTGTTCCGGGCGGACCCGAAAACAAAAGATTGCGGTCGCGCACGCGATCAAAGTGCCCCGTGTAAAGCTGGGCCATATGAAGGTAATCCGCCATCACATCGCGCGTGTTCGGACCCTTTTGACCCGCCTTGCCATCCTGAAAGACATTCAAATTGAAATTGGAAAACCGCGCCTCCCCCGACATCCGGTCGGGCAAATAGTCGGGCAAGATCGATTGGACGATTTGCCGCCTGCAAGGGCACCACGCGTCCCCTATTCGCCCTGTGTCCCCACAGGACCGGCAGTGGTAGATCGGCTCGTGGTAGCCGTCCAAAATTCCGTATTCGGCAAGATAACGCTCGCGCATCACGCTGATGTCATCAAATGACTG
>DIRK01000016.1:27207-27580 GCA_002427535.1 Mageeibacillus sp. UBA5438
CATCGGCGTATCAAATTCACTTTCGTCCAAGCTGAAGTTATCGCGGTTGTCGCGGCTTACGCCCTGCTTTGCCCCAAAGCGCGAGGCGTCTTCCCGGCGCGCTTCTTCGTAAGCCTGCACGCCTTCAAGCGAACTCAAACCGCGCTCATGCCAGTCTTTTAAGACGGCGGTGACAAAGCGAATCGTCGGCCTTTGAGCGCCCCGGGTCTTGGATAACGCCTCATCGATGATGCCCTGATCGAAGCCGAATTCATCGATCCACATGTCGACATCCTTGAGGTCGTATTCGGTCAAAGATCGTCTCAATTTCTTGCCGACATAGGCTTTAATTCTGTTTTTCTCAAGGAAGCGCGAATAATAAACGGACAACTGA
>DIRK01000022.1:0-36847 GCA_002427535.1 Mageeibacillus sp. UBA5438
AATTGCACAACCTCGTGCTCGTCATGGAACCCGTTGCGGGCGCCGGTCAGCACGAATACGAAAAAGCCGCACGTTTGGCCGGCCTTCGCACGGCGGTGGCTGTCGGCGAATTGGCCCGCGAACTGACACCGGACGAAACGGTGGTCTACGAGACCGCGTCCATCGCGGATGGCTTCAAAGAGCCTTTGAGCGAACTGCCGCGTGTGGGTTATGTCATGATGCTCCAAAGCCAGGGGCTTCTCCACGATACCTACGTGTACGGTGTCGACGCCAAGCGCACCCTGTCGACCTTGATCAGCCCGACTGAACTGATGGACGGCGCGATCATCTCCGGCAACTGCGTCTCCGCGTGCGACAAGAACACGACCTACCACCACCTGAACAATCCTGTGATCCAGGATCTTTTCAAGGCGCATGGCAAGACGCTGAACTTTGTCGGCATGATCATCACAAACGAGAACGTTTTCCTTGATGACAAGATTCGCTCCTCTGACTGGACCGCGAAGATGGCCGAATACCTCGCGCTTGACGGTGCGATCGTTTCGCAGGAAGGTTTTGGCAACCCCGACACCGACCTGATCATGAACTGCACAAAACTCGAGAATAAAGGCATCAAGACCGTCATCATCACGGATGAATACGCCGGATCCGACGGCAAGAGCCAGTCGTTGGCTGACGCCGACGAACTTGCTAACGCGGTCGTCACAGCCGGAAACGCCAACGAGATGATCGTATTGCCGCCTATGGAGCGCGTCATCGGCACGCTCGACTATATCGACAAGATTGCCGGCGGCCACGACGGTTCGCTGCGCCCGGACGGTTCAATCGAAGCGGAGCTTCAGGTCATCATCGGATCGACCAACGAGCTGGGCTTCAATCGTATGAGTGCCAGGTAAGGAGGATAAGGTGAGCAAATTTAAAGTCGTTCATTACATTAACCAGTTCTTCGGCCAGATCGGCGGCGAAGACATGGCCGATTTCCCGGCCGAAAAGCGTGAAGGACACGTAGGGCCTGGTCTTGCGTTCGCACAGAACTTCGGCGATGAAGCCGAGATCACGGCCACCATCATCTGTGGCGACTCCTGGTTCAACGAGAATCTGGAAGAAGCCACAAAGACCGTCCTCTCCATGATTAAAGAAGAAAAACCGGATCTCTTCATCGCGGGTCCCGCGTTCAACGCCGGCCGCTACGGTGTCGCCTGCGCCACAATCGCAGACCTCGTCCAAAGAGAACTCGGCATCCCGGCTTTGACCGGCATGTACGAGGAAAACCCCGGTGCCGATATGTTCCGCGAAAAGGTTTACATCATCGCGACAGGCGACAGCGCCGCCGGCATGAGAAAAGCCGTCCCGGCCATGGCCAAACTTGCGTTGAAACTCGTAAAAGGTGAGCCCGTCGGCGCGTCCGCCGAAGACGGCTACCTGCCAAACGGCATCCGCAAGAACTTCTTTGAGAAAAAACGCGGCAGCACACGCGCTGTTGAAATGCTCATGAAGAAGCTTTCGGACAAGCCCTTTACCACGGAATACCCCATGCCTTCCTTTGACCGTGTCCCGCCCCAGCCGGCGATTAAGGACATCACCAAGGCCAACATCGCGATTGTCACCTCCGGCGGCATCGTGCCTAAGGGTAATCCTGACCGTATCGAGAGCTCATCGGCTTCTCGTTACGGCGGCTACAACATCGAAGGTGTTGACGATCTGACTGCCGAAACGTATGAGACCGCCCACGGTGGTTACGACCCCGTGTACGCCAACCAGGACGCGGATCGCGTGGTACCGGTTGACGTGCTGCGTCTTTACGAAAAAGAAGGTAAGATCGGCAAACTGAACGATTGGTTCTACTCAACTGTCGGAAACGGGACATCCGTTGCCAATTCGAAGCGTTTTGCGATCGAGATCGCCGAGAAGCTTCTTTCTCAGGGTGTCGACGCCGTCATCCTGACATCCACCTGAGGAACTTGCACACGTTGCGGAGCAACAATGGTGAAAGAAATTGAAAGAGCCGGCATCCCTGTGGTGCACATGTGCACAGTCACACCGATTTCGATGACCGTGGGCGCCAACAGAATCGTCCCTGCCGTCGCGATCCCCTACCCTCTCGGGAACCCCGAACTCACGCATGAAGAAGAGTTCGAACTTCGCAAGAAGCTCATTGACAAGGCGCTCCTCGCGCTGACGACAGAAGTGGAAGATCAGACGATCTTCGACTAAGGGAGAGTAAAACATGGAAAAAGTTTACGACCTCATCATCATCGGCGCCGGCCCCGCGGGTCTTACCGCAGGTCTTTACGCCGGCCGTTCACGCCTTAGTACTCTCTTGATCGAGCGCGGCGTTGACGGCGGACAGATCGCCATCACCGATGAAATTGAGAACTACCCCGGCGGCCTTTCAGGCCCCGATAACATTGAAAGCGGCGCGGCCCTGATCGCGCGCATGACCGCTCAGTGCGCGCACTTTGGCGTGGAACGCCTGAGCGCGGACGTCATCAAAGTTGAACTCGAAGGCAAAGTCAAACGCGTTCACACGCGTGACGCCGTCCTCGAGGCGAAGGCTGTCATCATCGCGTCGGGCGCCCACCCGCGTCCGATCGGATGCCCCGGTGAGAAGGAGTTCATCGGCCGCGGCGTCTCGTACTGCGCGACCTGCGACGGATCCTTCTTTGAGGACCTTGAGATCTACGTGGTAGGCGGCGGCGACACCGCGGTGGAAGAGGCGATTTATCTGACGAAATTTGCCAGAAAAGTCACTATCATCCACAGACGCGACGAGCTTCGCGCGGTACAGTCCATCCGCGAGCGCGCATTCAAAAATGAGAAGATCGAGTTCATGTGGAATTCGGTCGTCACAGAACTCCATGGCGACGGTGTCCTTTCCGGTATGACGGTCAAAGACACGAAGACAGGTGAGGAACGCCGTGTTGACGCAGACGAGGACGACGGCATGTTCGGCGTTTTCGTATTCGTCGGATTCCTGCCCAACTCCGAGCTCTTCGAGGGCGCGGTCGATATGGAATATAATTACATCGTGACCGATGAGGAAATGCGAACCAATATCCCCGGCGTGTACGCCGCGGGCGACATTCGCAAGAAACCCCTCCGTCAAGTCGTCACCGCCTGCTCCGACGGCGCCATCGCCGCCATGCAGGTTGAACACGATCTTGCGGCAGGTGTCATCGGTTGAAAGTCAGAAGGTGGAACAATGTTTGAACTCGATAAGAATAACTTCGAAACAGAGATACTGGCCTCAGAAGAGCCGGTTTTGGTCGACTTCTACGGCAACGGTTGTGTGCCCTGTGAAGCCCTGAAGCCGCATATCCTGAAACTGGAAGAAACGTATGGCGATCGCCTGCGCTTCACCGCGCTGAATACATCGGGCGCAAGACGTCTGGCCATTCAGCAACGTATTTTGGGCCTCCCGGTCGTCGCCATTTACCAGGGCGGCGAGAAAGTCGCCGAACTGATTAAAGACGACGCGACCCCTGAGGCGGTCGAAGAGATGATCAAGCAGTATATCTGATCAATCCTTTGAATTTATCCTGGCGGGCGTTATCGCCCGCCGTCGGGTGAGTGGCCCTTAACCATTCAAAAATACGACGAAAGGAGCAGGATATGAGCATACTCGAAGGCAAAAAGGTCATCGTCATCGGTGACCGCGACGGAATTCCAGGCCCGGCGATCTCGCTTTGTGCGGAGTCGGCAGGCGCTGAGGTTATCTTCTCCGCAACGGAGTGCTTCGTCTGAACAGCCGCGGGTGCAATGGATCTGGAAAATCAAAAGCGTGTGAAGGATCTCACCGAACAGTACGCGCCTGAGAACATCGTTGTTCTCTTAGGTGCCGCTGAAGGTGAGGCGTCCGGAATCGCAGCAGAGACGGTCACAAACGGTGACCCGACCTTTGCCGGTCCGTTGACAGGAGTCTCGTTGGGACTCAGCGTATACCACGTGTGTGAAGAGGAAGTCAAAGAAGAGTACGATCCCGAAGTCTATGATGAACAAGTGTCCATGATGGAGATGGTTCTCGACGTCGATGAGATCGCGGAAGAGATGCAGGCGATTCGCGAACAGTACAGCAAGTATTAAAGATTGAATCGTTTGACGAGGAGATGCCCCAGGCTTCGCCGAACCCTTGTAAATAGGGCCGGCGCCGGGGCATCCTTATTAAGAAGACAATCATAACGCCCGAAAAGGCGCGATCAACATACATAATTGACTTTGAAAGGCAGGAATATCGATTCATGAACAGTGTTTTAAAAGGCACGGGTTATGTGCTTGTCCACACACCCGACATGGTCATCCACAACGGAACGACTCAGACGACAGAGCGCATCGTCAATCCCGATTCGGACTATCTTAAACAATTAAAGGCGCATCTTAGGCCCTACGAGCGCGTGCTGGCCTACTATCCCAACCAGACCTATATCGGCAATGTGACGCCTGCGGAACTGGCAAAAGTCGACGGCCCCTGGCAGGATCTTGAGAGCCCCGTAAACGACCGTTACGGCGCCTTCGGTGAGATCATGCCCCAGGACGAGTTTTACCTTCTCGTACAAGCTGTCGATGAATTTGAACTTGTCTACCTCGACCGCGATTTCGTCGCCAAAACCAAGGAAAAACTGGCGCAGGATCCTATCGTCACAGAATTCATTCTCAAACGTATCCATGAGGGCGTCGACCAGGCGAAACTGAAACAGCTCATCGACGCCGAAGGCGCGGAAGGCCTGTACATGAATGATGTAATCGTCGGTGCGGTCCGCCGTGCGCACGACATCGACACCAACCTTTCAGCCCATGTCATGATCGAGAACCTCGTCTCGAAAGCCTCCAGTGCCCTGGCGCTCCTATACGCCGTGAAAAACGCTGATATTAATCCGGACGACATCGAATACACGATCGACTGTTCTGAGGAAGCCTGCGGGGATATGAACCAAAGGGGCGGCGGTAACTTCGCGAAAGCCACCGCCGAGATCGCCGAACTGTCCCGTTCCACGGGCTCTGACGTCCGCGGCTTTTGTGCCGCGCCGGCACACGCCGTCATGGTCGCCGCTTCATTAGTGAAAGCCGGCACCTTCAAGGCCGTCGCCGTCACAGCGGGCGGTTCGACCGCAAAGCTCGGCATGAACGGCAAAGACCACGTCAAAAAAGGTCTTCCCATTTTAGAGGACTGCCTGGGTGGTTTTGCAGTTGTCATCACAGAAGACGACGGCATTAACCCCGTCGTCAACATCGACAATGTCGGCTGGCATGCTGTGGGAACAGGAAGTTCACCGCAGAACGTCATCGCCTCTTTGGTGACTGTGCCGCTTGAAAAAGCCGGATTGAAAGTCACGGATGTTGATTATTACTCGCCTGAGATGCAGAATCCGGATATCACAAAACCCGCGGGCGCGGGTGACGTGCCCTTGGCCAATATGAAGATGATCGGCGCCTTGGCCGTCAAACAGGGTGACCTTGAGCGCAGCGAACTCAACGGCTTTGTCGAAAAGCACGGTCTCCCCGGCTTTGCGCCCACACAGGGACATATCCCCTCAGGCGTGCCTTACTTGGGACACGGGAGAGAGTCTATGCTCAAAGGTGAAGTGAACCGCGTCATGATCGTCGGTAAGGGCTCACTTTTCTTGGGCCGCATGACGAACCTGTTTGACGGCGTTTCTTTCCTCGTTGAGAAAAACGACGGCCCGAAGGCGGCTGAGGCCGCGGTGTCAAGCGAAGAGATTCGCCAGATCATCGCAGAATCACTTCGTGATTTCGCACAGGGCCTCCTGGAAAGCAGGTGATTTTAGTGGACCATATCAAACGGGACATCGCAGCTATTTTCACTGAACTGGCCGACGGACTTGAGACAGGCCAATTGGGCAAAAAAACAAAGGTGGCCGTCATCGGTCCCGGCTCAGAGCTGGGCGAGGACAATGTCATGGAAGGCTGCAAGATCGCGGCCGCCCGCGGGATTGAGGTACTGTACCTTGGAACCGCTGAGGCAGAAGGGGTCACCACCCTTTACTGTGACTGCGCCGACGATGCCTTTGAAAAAATGGAAGAACTTTTAAAAACGGGTGAGGCGGACGCGGCGGTTGCCATGCACTACCCCTTCCCGATCGGCGTCTCCACCGTGGGACGCGTGGTCACCCCGGCGACAGGCAAAAACATCTACCTTGCGACCACGACAGGCACCACCTCCACCGACCGCGTTGAGGCCATGGTCTTGAACGCTGTTGCCGGCATCGCCACCGCGAAGGCGGACGGCATCCAAGAGCCCACCGTCGGATTGTTGAATCTTGACGGGACACGCACTGCGGAATCGATCTTAAAGAGTCTAAAAGACAACGGCTATCCGATTCGTTTTGCGACCTCCGGCCGCTCTGACGGCGGCGCCGTCATGCGCGGCAACGACATCTTGCGCGCCTCACAGGACGTGCTTGTCCTGGACTCCCTGACGGGGAATGTCGTCATCAAGATCTTGTCGGCCTTTACCTCCGGCGGCTCCTTTGAGACCGTTGGGGCAGGCTACGGCCCGGGCGTCGGCGAGAAAATGGAAGGCATCGTCATGATCGTCTCGCGCGCCTCAGGGGCACCTGTCATCGGTGAGGCCATAGTCTACGCGGCCTCGCTGTCACGAGGAGATCTGAAAGCGACTTACCAGCATGAACTCAAGCTCGCGAAAAAGGCAGGACTTGACCGCATTCTCACAGAACGCCGTGAATCCGCTTCCGCTAAACAGATAGGAGAGGCCATCGTCCAGCCCCCAAGTGAAGTAGTCACCGAACAGATCGAGGGCATTGATGTGCTCGATTTAGAGGATGCCGTGCAGCTTTTATGGAGCAAGAATATCTACGCTGAAAGCGGTATGGGATGTACCGGACCTATCGTCCGGGTCTCCACCGCGAATCTTGCACAAGCCGCCTCCATTTTGCGTGAGGGCGGATTTGTCAGCGAGTAAAAGGATCTTGGGCATGCTGGACTTTCAACCGCTTGAACTCAAAGATATCCCGATGGCAAGGCCCTTCCTTGCAAACAACGCGCAGCGGCTTTGCGATCTTACCATCGGGGGGCTTTTCATGTGGCGTGACTGGTTCCATAATGAGTTCGTCATCGCGGCCGATTGCCTGATCATCAGCATGCGGATCTTTGACAGTCATACCGCCTATACGGTTCCTCTCGGTGAAAACCGAGAGGAAGCGTTGCGGCTTTTAGAAGCGCATTGCCAAGAAAAGGGTGAACCCCTTGTCTTTTGCATCGTCGGTGACATGGATCTGCCGCTTTTGTCCGACCGCTATCCGGATTTCCACGCGATCGCGGAGCGCGACTACTTCGATTACCTCTACGAGGCCCAGGATCTTTTAAAACTTCGAGGCGGCAAACACCGCTCCACCCGAGGCAACATCAACCGCTTTCTTAGGAGCACGCCCGACTGGCGCTTTGAAATGATCACCCAAGACAACATCCAAGCCGTCTGTGCCTTTGCCTGCGCCGTGGAGGCTGAAAATCCCCCTGACAACAGCACCCTGGCGGAAGAAGCCAAAAAAATCCGCGAGGTCTTAGACCATATGCGCGACTACAATATGTTTGGCGGCGTGCTTTTTATCGGCGACGAGGTCGCGGGCTTCTCGCTTGCGGAAATTGAAAGCGACACCCTGTACGTCCATGTGGAAAAAGCCGACACACAATACCGGGGCGTCTACCAGATGCTCGTTTCCGAGTTCATGAAAATGTTCGGTGACAGCAAAAGCATCGCCTTTATCAACCGCGAAGACGACAACGGAGACCCCGGGCTCCGCCAGTCAAAGATGACCTACGCCCCCGTGGCACTCCTGTCGAAATACACCGTCTATACCGATCAATCGAAACCTGAATGGATGGAGCGTTGTTACATGAGCTAGTCGCTCAGCCGAACAATTCTAAAACACATGAGAAGCTGGACGTAGGCGTGCACAAACGCCGGATCATCACAGCCGGACTCCAGTTTGAGTAGCCTTGTGATGTCCCCAAGCGTCCGTTCCCCGTCAATGTAGTACTGGATCAATAACTCATAGGTCCTCGCGTTCGGCACGCGCTCGTGATGCGCCTTCATGTAAGTGCGATAGGCTCCCATTTTCTCCTCGTCCTCCAGGGCGTACTCGATAAGCCGCATGATGGGCGAACGATACAGGCGTACGGGGCGATAGGCATATTCCAAAGCGGGATCGCAATCTTCTTCCATCGCCCCCTCTAATTGATCTCCTTCATACAGCATCGCCATAAACTGTTCGAGTTGACGATCGATCAGGGTGGAGAATGACTCGATCTTTTGATCGAGGGTTTGGACGTCCGGCATTTGTTTAAAGAAGCGTTTCACATCCCGGATGCCCGCCTGATGAACCTTTGCTATATGGCGTAGCTTATCGGATAACCCGACGGATTCTCTTTCTTCTGATATCACGGACACAAGTTCACGGATAAAGCGCTCATAGGCCTTTGAAAGCAGCAAGAACGCATCGTCCTCGTTCAGGTTCGCCAAGGCATAAGAGAAGCCAGCGGCAATTGACGCGGATTTATGCAGGATAAAAGGATCGACGCGTTCCACGGTGTCAGCCGAGGTATGGTAGTGCTTGTCGGGCCATTGTCCCAACATCGGGGTCGGAATATCGATCGTGGGGTCGGAGAGTACCTGGTGGTCACTGCCGGCCGAAAACGGAGCGATAAACGCGTTAAACATGGGGACATCGCCCTCCCCATCCAAGCCGTGCGCGTTCTTTTTGACCTGCTCCAAACATATTTCGGCCATGGCGGTCACAATGGAAGGCGCCGCCTGAGGCTGAGACGTAAGGGTCAAAGGCCCGTAGCCTTCCAGCTGACGTCCCCCCACCATGTCAAGGTTAATCCCGGCAATGATTTTAGCAGAAGGGTTTTTTACATCCGAGAGCCAGGCGTATGTCCCGGCAAACTCCGGCACCCACAAAATGCGGATTCCCCTGCGCAGAGCCGGCAGCCTTCCCTCATCCAACAGCTTATGGATCACCCTCGCCGCCTCCAGCGCACAGGCTGCGCCGCTGGCGTTGTCATTTGCGGACGGTCGGGGATGGCAAAGATGCGCGACGATCAGGATGTCCTCGTCAATCTCACCTTTCAAATAACATTCGACCACTTCGATCTCCCCCGGATAAAGCGACGTGTCAACTTCACAGCGCGCTTGGGGGGAAGAAGGAGTCATCTTGCGGCATAGGGCCGCCAATTCATCGCCCTGTCGCGGCGTCAGGACAAAACCAAAAATGGCAGGTTCTTTTTCAATATTCTGCCACCAAAAGGAGGTATAGTTTCGCGCGTCATAAAGGTCGGCCCTTGTGCGGACACCCGGGACTTCACGCAAATAATCCGTGACAAAACCGATCGCGCCTTTTTTCTCAAAGGCCCAGTCCATATAGCGGTTAAAATCGTCTCGGAGAAACAAGAGTTTTCCCGAAAAATCGAGATCTTCACAGCTTGCTTCCGTGGCCCCCGCCTCGAGCATAACAATGTCGAGCGGCTCCCGGCGGTGATCGCAGGGATGACTTTTTTGGACAATCGCGGTCGCCTCCGTCCGAAAGTCAGCCAACACTTTTGGCCCCTCAGTCACCAGCTCCAGCCACGCGTCCTTGATATCCCATTCCATGAAGGACTTTGAGGCTAGATACCAATGCTTCTCATCGAAGGGATACGACAAAATACGGGCGTCAATTCCCTCCGATTGAAGAGTTGCGGCGAGTTTGCGGGCCGCTTCACGGTACCCGGTCGAGGCCTGGATGCGGTGGTAGGAGCTGATCGTGCGAATGTCGTTCGTGATGCGGTCGCCGTCGACCGCATCACGGATAGTCCTCAAATTTTGTTTCATCTTTTTAGCCAAAGCTTTCGTTTGAAATCTCCACCATCACATCGTCAAAACAGGCAAGCGCGGGGACAAGGGTCGCGTAAGGATCGCGGCCGTAATAGTGCGAAGAGCTGCCATAGGGAACGGTTTCTTTCGCAAGCCAGACGAGTTTTTCAGAAAACAGCCGGCCGATCCGCTCAGTGAAGCGTACATTATAGGGCAGCTCAATCGAGCCGTCCTGTTTCAAAAGCAAGGCGCCAAAGCGCGAGGTCCCCGTGACGAGACCCTCACCCGGATTCACGATGTTCGTGTAGTGCATGAAGGGCACGTAGAGGATGTCGCGGTCGCGGGGCAATTTTGCAAAGGCTTGGATTGTTTTGACATCGACATCGCCGCCCAATAATTCAATCGACAAATTGGAGACATCGTGTCCTGTCGCTTCTTTCCCAAACTCATCGGCGGACGACTGTTCCCAGACAAAACTTTTTAAGACGCCGCGGTCGATGAGCGCCTGTTTTTCGCGCTTTCTCCCATAGGTATCGACCGGCTGGGCAAAGGTATTAAGAAGCGCGGGATCCTCCATCAGGGTGAACTGCTCCGACATGACTTGTTTTCCGATGTCATCTTCTTGGAACATGCCGTAGCCACGCTTCATGGAGTCCCCTGAATAGCCGATCCAGCCCAAGAATTCCACAAAAGTCGCTAACGCCGCCGGGCCAAACACTACCCGGTAGGGTTGTTCGGGCACACGCGTTTCCTTTTTAGTGTTGTAAAGCTCCACGAGCCACGCGAGGCGATCGTGGAGGGCTTTTGCGTCCATGTCTTCCTTTTTGGCGACAAATTGTTCCGCGTTCACCTCCCATTTCCGTTTTTCAGAGGCCAACACAAGTGTCACCCCAACATCGCTTGCACGCCAGTAGACGACTTCGGGGGTTTTCGTGGAAATGACGGCTCTTTCTGTGATGCCGGAGGAGAAATTTCCCGACAGCAAAATATCGTCCGTCTCAAGGCCTTTCGCGGCCTCGCTGACAAACGCTAAGATCTCATCATTTGTCAATGCCGCGATCTGGGGATCGTAGCTTGCCTCGGAGATCGTTGTTTCAGCAATATCGGGGATGGTGGGTTGGTAAGACATGTCAGATGCAAAGGGCAGCATGCCGATCGCGCGGTCGACGCAGGCCTTCATGCCGTCCATATCGTCAAAGTCCACCACCTGCGACGAAGACACCTGGCGGTGGTCACCGTAGACCGTGACCCGAAGGCGCGTGATGTCCTCATGTGAATTGAGCGACACGGCCGAATTCGCGTAGCGGACCATATGGCTGTCTTCGGCGTCCCATTGTATTTCGACCGCCTCGGACTGTTCTAAGGCGTACTGTCTTAAGCCTTGCAATTTTTCGATGACTTGTTGGGACCTCATCTTACTCACCTACCTTTACATGGTCGAAACGGCACACAGGCACGCCGTGTCCGAGCTGCATCACCTGACCGGGCACACCCTTGCCGCAGTTGTCAACATATTGCACCTCCCAGGTGCTCGCGTCACCCACCGCGGTCAGTGAGCGGTAAAAATCGAGTGTCATACCGCTGTAAGCGCAGTTCTTGACAATATGTTTTTTCACCCCGTCCTCGACGAGCCAGCCGATGTCGGTTGAAAAATGGAATTGCTCGCGGTTGGACCCGATCGACCAGCTCTTTTCACCTGAGAGGATGACACCCTGTTCGGTGTTACGGATGATGTCCTCCAGCGTCCCGTCTTCGCCCGGATCGACATTGATATTCGTCATGCGCTCAATGGGCACGCGGTTAAATGCACAGGCTCTGCAGGAACCGCCGGAGCTTTTAAAAATCTCGCGGCCGGCCTTGTCATTCGCCTCCGTCACCATTTGACGTGAGGTCAGGGCACCCACCAAAATCCCCTCCTTGATCAGCATCTGGTCTTGTGCTTTGACGCCGTCGTCGTCGTAGCCAAAGCTCCCCGGGGAGTTAATAAGCGTTGCGTCGGCTCTCGCGTTCAGTTTCTTGGAGCCGTATTGCAATTGCCCAAAATCCTCTAGGCGGACAAAGGAACCTCCGGCAAAGGAGAGCTCGTAGCCCAGGATGCGGTCGAGTTCCAATGGGTGCCCGATCGTCTCATGCACCTGCAGGAACATCATGTCGGGCATCAAGATAACGGACATACGGCCCTCAGGACATTTCGGGGCCGAAAGCATCGTCTTCATCTCATCGACAATACGCTCCGCCTCGGCTTTCCAGTGGTCGCGGTCCATCGTCTCCCAGCCACGTGTCGGTCCGAGGCGGGGGGGAAGGTATTTTCGACCCTGCTGCACCCCCTCCGAATCGAAGGCCGACACATGAATGCTCGGGAAGATGTCAATAATATGCTTTTCAATTTCAGCGCCTTCTGAGTCGTAATACCGGATCGTTTTATTGACCGTACTCAATTGCACGCGGCGCTGTTCCACGCCCGGCTGATTCAAATAGCCGTCCAGTTCCTTCATGAAGGCCACTTGTTCCGCCAGAGGCACTTCAAAGGGATCCACTTCGCAGGGGCTGTCAAAGCGCCCCGAAAGCAGTTCTTTGTCGGCCAAACGAATCGGTCTTCCTACGCGCTTGGCGGCGGATACCGCGTTTTCAAAGGCGCGGTCAAAGGTCGCTGTTACATCGCCCAGATTAGAAGAGGCCGCAAATCCCCAGGCGCCGTCCACCAGGACACGGACACCAAAACCGCTCAGTTCAGAGCGATTAAAGTTCAGAAAATTGCCGTTCCACATAAAGAGAGCATCTTCTTTTTCCCTTGGATAGTAACGGACATCGGCATAGGAGGCGCCTTTGTCCGTCAGTCGTTTGATCTGGTGTTTCCAGTCAGTTGTCATCGCTCTTGCTCCTTTGTTTTCAATGCTTTGCAGGTTGACTCTAATGGGGTAATTCTAACAAAGTTGATCGGACGCGTGTTATACTTTTTTCTATGCGGGGGGATCACAAAAAACAAAACGAGCGCTGGAAGGGCATCGGCGCTGCCTTTTTGAGCGGGCAGGCCGTTTCAATCCTGGGATCTGGACTTGTTCAGTTTGCGATCATTTGGTTTGTCACGCTTCGTGCCAACTCCGGCACCTCCATGATGATCATCACCTTGGCGTCCTTCATCCCGCAGCTCGTTGTCGCCCCTTTTGCCGGAGTGTGGGCGGACCGCCACGACAGGCGCTGGCTGATTATTATGGCCGATTCGACGATCGGGCTCGTGACGTTAGCGCTTGCTGTTTTCTTTTTCCTGGGGTACGACCACATCTGGATGATCTATATCGCGGCCGCGGTACGATCCCTGGGCGGCGGCATTCAAAGCCCCGCGATCAAGGCATTGATCCCGCAAATCACGCCAAAAAAAGAACTGGTGCGCGTCAACGGTATTTACAGCACGATTGAGAATGTCATCTTGCTTCTTTCACCCGTCCTGGGCGGCGCGCTGATTACCTTATTCCCCATCTGGATTGTCTTCATGGTGGACGTCGTGACGGCGGCCATCGCCGTGTTGATCATGATCTTCATGCCCATCCCTCACCAGCGAACGGGCAAAGTTGTCACCGCCTTAGGCGCCGAAGCCAAACTCCCTGAAGGCACTGTTTGGGGATTCCCGTTACTGGAAGAACTAGAGACCGGAGAGCTCACCGAAACAGAGGACGTCGAGCTCCCCTATGAACCGGTGGGGAAGCAATTTCGGATGGGCTTTGCCTATGTCAGGCAACACATCGTCATCCGCAATCTCATGCTGATCTACGCGCTCTTCATGGTGCTGCTCGCGCCCATCGCGACCCTTTTGCCGCTTTATATCCGCCGACACTTCGGGGGTGAGGCCTGGCAAATCTCAGCCACACAGACCGCGATTTTCGCCGGCATGGCGGTCGGTGGACTTATCATCTCCCTAAAGGGCGCGTTCAAGAGTCATTTGAATACGATCCGCATGTCCGGATTTATCGTGGCAGCGGGAACTTTCGCCCTGGCGCTTTTAGGTTTATTGCGTTCGCCGCTTTTTGGATTCTTCGTGTTCCTCGCCTTCGCGCTCGGCATCGTCGTGCCTTTTTACACGACCGCCGTCACCACACTCTTTCAAGAGCAGGTGGAGCGGGCGTATCACGGGCGCGTTTTCTCTCTTTTGTACATGATCGGATCGGCCGCCATTCCTTTTGGAGCGATCTTGTTTGGACCCTTGGCCGATATCTTCCCGATCGCCTACCTGCTGATCTTTACCTCTGTGCTCCAGATTGTCATATTACTTGGCTCTTGGCGCGCGTTTCCAAAAGAATTCAATGAGTGAATTTGCTATACTGAAGCGCAAGACAAATACTGTTTAACACGATTGTAATTCGAGGAGGATAAATAAATATGACCGAACTTTGGATTGAGGCCGTACATGCAAGAGAGATTCTTGATTCGCGCGGTAATCCGACCGTAGAGGCAGAGGTCTACACCATGGATGGTTCCGTCGGGCGGGCAGCTGTTCCTTCGGGCGCGTCGACCGGTGCCTATGAGGCCGTGGAACTTCGTGACGGCGATAAGGATCGCTACATGGGCAAGGGTGTCCAAAAAGCGGTCGACAACATCAATTTCACCATCGCCCCCGAAATCATCGGCATGAACGTCTTCGATCAAGTGGAGATCGATCGCACTCTCATCGAGCTGGATGGAACGGACAACAAGGCAACCTTGGGCGCCAATGCTATTTTGGCGGTGTCGCTTGCCTGTGCCAAGGCTGCGGCCGAGGCGCTTGAATTGCCGCTTTGGCAGTATCTGGGCGGGATCCGCGCCCATGTGCTCCCTGTTCCCATGATGAATGTCATCAACGGCGGCAAGCACGCGGATAACAGCGTCAACCTTCAAGAATTCATGATCATGCCCGTGGGCGCGCCAAGCTTCAAAGAAGCCGTGCGCTGGTGCACAGAAGTGTTCCACACATTAAAGAATCTTCTGAAAAAGGAAGGCTATTCCACCGCGGTCGGCGACGAGGGCGGCTTTGCGCCGGACCTGAAGAGCGACGAGGAAGCCTTAGAGTGGCTCGTACGCGCGATCGACGCGGCGGGCTACACCCCCGGCGATGATTTCTTCATCGCGATGGACCCCGCCAGCACCGAGCTGTATGAAGAAGCCAAGGCGATTGGCAAAGAAGGCTATTTGTTCTGGAAAACGGGCGAATTCAAAACCACCGATGAGATGATCGACTACTACGAAGAACTCACCGACAAATACCCCATCATCTCCTTAGAAGATGGCCTTGCCGAAGACGACTGGGAAGGCTGGGTCAAGTTGAACGATCGCTTAGGCGATCGCGTGCAATTGGTCGGCGATGACCTGTTTGTCACCAACACTGAACGCCTCGCGCGCGGCTTGGAAGAAGATGCCGCGGGCTCCATCCTGATCAAGTTGAACCAGATCGGTACGCTGACTGAAACCTTTGACGCCATCGACATGGCGCAGAGCAACGGCTGGACCGCCGTTGTGTCACACCGTTCAGGCGAGACCGAAGATGTCTCCATCGCGGACATCGTCGTCGCGATGGGCACGGGACAGATTAAAACAGGCGCGCCGTCGAGAACGGACCGTGTCGCCAAATACAACCAGTTGATGCGTATCGAGGAGCAACTCGGCGGGGCCGCCGTTTATGCCGGCTGGGGCGCCTTTAGGCTCGATCGCTAAGACCCTTCTCACCATGAGCTCGACGCCGTTTCCGGAAAGGAAACGGCGTTTTTGCCCCATCAAAAGAACAAGGAGGTGCCTCTTATGACGAACCCACCTTACCCGCCCCCTAAAGAACAACAAGATCAACCTCCCCCTTACTATGGGCATTATCCCCCGCCGCCTCCAAAACGCAAAACCTTAGGTGCGGGCGGCATTATCGCGATTATCTCAACGTCATTGCTCGTGCTCGTCCTGATCGCCGTGGGTATTTATTATTTTCTCCTGCGCGACAAAGAACATCCCAGGCAGACCGAAGAGCCCCTTGGCACCCAAGCCCCCCAAACCACCACCACGATCACAGAGGAGGTGACGGTTGCAACAGAACCTTATCAACCGGTGATCTCCGTTTTTGAACAACGCCTGACGGAGTTCGATGCCTACGAAATGCAAAGCCTTGGCTCAAATCCGGTCGCTTTCTACCAGCACCCGACCCTAGACATCGCCATTGATCTTCGAGATGACCCGGAGGCCGCACGGAGTATGTATGTCATCCCGCTCGCAAATGGCTTCCTTATCACCCATCGGCAGACGATTGCTTTAGAATATCTGTCCCTTCGCGATTACTCCGGTGCGATGGAGATCGGAGGATTTTCCGCGCATGTGGAACTTGTCTCCGAGGAGGACAAAGAGGCCATCGAACAAGAAATCGAAAACTTGAGAGACGAAGAGCACAGTATTTCGGCCGAGTTTGTTCCTTTCCAAGGGGGCTATTTATACATCTGGGACAGCGCGGACAACGGACCCGATAATTATTGGTATGCGAAGGAACTCTATGACAGCGAAGTCTTCTTTTTCGCAAGCTACGTGCGCGATCACCTAGTTGAAAGCGCCTGGCCGGGCATCGAGGTCGATGAACCTGAAAAGGATGCGGACGCCGAATGGCAGGATGTCCTGCGCTTTTTGCGCAATCATCCGGCTGAATTTGAGTTCCGTTATTCCATGCCTCCTTACGCGGAGAATCCTGACGCATTCTACGATTACAACTGGCGCATCTTAGAGGACATCATCGCGGGACCTTTTTATGAACACGGCACCCTTGACCTGAACGGCGACGGCATCCCCGAACACATCGTCCACTGCTCCTGCTACTCCACTGACGCTTCGGGCAATCACGGATATTGGGCGGTGTTCACAGAGACGACAGGCGGCTTGAAACTCATCGGCTTTTCCACCTCCGGGGACAGTGATCTCATTTACAGCGATGAGCATCTTTACACCTTCCAGGCCTTGGGAAAAAGGGGAGACTTTATGTTCCTGGTTGAAGAACAAGCACTGCCCGTTCCGGCCGCGGAGTATCGCCCGGTATTTCTCACAGAATTCAGGACCCTCGATATGCTCATGGAATATGAGGAGGCAGGTGAGCTGGATCTGTACTTAGATTTATGGGTCGTGCCGAAAAAACTTGTAAGCTACGGTGAAGGCGAGTATCTTGAGTTTTTTGCGGCCGATTACAATGAATTTTCCGGGATGATGAACACCCTTAACCGAGCCGTTTCGGACGGCCTTATTTTCCGCGGCCGCTCGCCCTATGACGCAGGTCCCGGCGAGGTCGCCTCAAGGCTCCAACCGCCGGAAAGGCTAAATGACGGATGGTCCTTAGTCAACTACCTGGAGTTTACCTACGAGCTGTTCCCCTGGAACGACGATGAATGGCTGAACGCCACGCGTGTGGCGGATCTGGTCGCCGACGGGACGCCGATCACATACGAAAAAGCAGAACAGATGTTGCCCTACCCGAGCTTATTGGATTAGTTTTTACTGACAGGTAAAACCGCCGTCCACGCCCAGCACCTGCCCCGTAATAAAGGACGCCTTGTCGGAGACAAGAAAGGCCACCGCTGACGCGACCTCTTCGGCCGTTCCGATACGGCTCAAGGGGGTCCTGTCGACGAGCGCGTCCAACTCTTCTTTCGTAAAGCCCGCGATCATGTCGGTGGCAATCACGCCCGGCGATACGGCGTTCACGCGGATCCCTGAAGGCGCGACCTCCTGCGCCAAGGCGCGTGTCAGACCGATCAAGCCCGCCTTACTCGCGGAATAGGCGGCCTCACAGGACGCGCCTAACACCCCCCACATGGATGATACGTTGACGATGCTCCCCTTGCCACTTTGGATCATGAAGGGCAGGACGGCCCGCGACAAAAGATAACCCGACTTCAAATTGGTGGCCAGCACCCGATCCCAGGTCTCCTCCGCAGTCTCCGTCAAAAGTCCCCAGGCGGCCAGTCCGGCGTTATTCACAAGTACATCGATGCCCCCCGCTTCAAGCAGAGCTTTGGCGACCATGTCACGGACATCTTTCGGGCTTGCGACATCGGCCCGAAGAAGCGTGATGCAATGCCCCTCTTCTTCCAGTTTGGCTTTCAGCGCTTTTGCCTGCTCTTCCGAGCGAAAATAATTCAACAGCACATGATAGCCTTCACGTGCCAATGTTTCGGAAATCGCCCGCCCTATCCCGCGAGCGCCTCCGGTCACGAGCGCTGTTTTTCTTTTATCCATAAAAATGACCTCAATCTCTTTTCATCCCATTCTACATCAAGCCCGTGATCGGCCCTTGCGATGTTACAATGAGTAGCAGAATCATTTCAAACGACTAGGTGGTTTACAAGATGTTAAGTGTTAACGAGAAAATCGCGCGATTGCGCGCCCAAATGAAAGCACATGCGATAGACGCATACTACATCGGCACAGCCGACCCGCATAATTCAGAATACATTGCCCCTTATTACATGGCGCGCGCTTGGTTGTCGGGCTTTACAGGCTCAGCCGGCACCGCGGTGGTCACACAAGAAAAAGCCCTTATATGGGCCGACGGGCGCTACCATATTCAGGCCGAAGCGCAGCTTTCGGGTAGCGATTTTGAGCTCATGAAACAGGGTGCCCCCGGCGTGCCGTCGGTGGAGGAATGGCTTGAAAAATCGCTCACGCCCGGCACGCGGCTGGGCGCTGACGGACGCTTGCTGCCTGAAGCCGTGGCTCTTCGCATGGAGGAAAAGCTAAGCGCTAAAAAAATCGAACTTTTGACGGGACTCGATCTCATCGGCTTGATCTGGGACGACCGTCCACCGCTCCCATCGGGTGAGATCTTCCACCACGACGTTCGCTACACAGGTCTTTCAGTTGCTGAAAAAATAGCTAAAGTCCGCGAGAAAATGGACGAGGACAAGGCCGACTACGCCCTGTACGTCGGATTGGATGACATCGCCTGGCTCATGAATTTTCGCGGAAGCGATGTGCCGAACAACGCGGTCGCGATGGCCTTTGCCCTCGTGACAAAAGAGGAAGCCTTTTTGTTCATCGATCCTGTGAAGGTCAATGACACCGAAGAAGAGCGCTTTCTTAAAGAAGGCGTCGCAGTTAAGCCGTATATGAGTATTGAAGCAAGCCTTTCGGCGCTTTCTTCCGGCGTGCTTGTGGCCGATAAGAATCGTGTCAGCCGATCACTCATCCATGCGCTCCCCCCCGATGTAATCCTTTTAAATAAGCGCGATTATCCCTACCTGATGAAAGCCGTTTTGAACGATGTCGAACTCGCGTCTCAGTTTAAGGCCGGCATCCGCGACAGCGTCGCCGTCAGCCGCTACCTTTACTACGTGAAACATGTGGCGGTAAAAGAAGGCTTGAACGAAATCGAAGTAGCCGAAAAATTGCGTGAGCTGCGTCAAGAATCCGATCAGTTTATTATTGAAAGCTTCCCCACGATTTCTGCCTACGGCAAAAATGCCGCCATGATGCATTACCAGGCAACCCCTGAACAGTACAGCCAACTCCAGCCCAGGGGGCTGTATCTTGTGGACTGCGGGGCGCAGTCCTATGACGGCACAACGGATATCACGCGCACAGTGTCGCTTGGCGCCCTCACCGAGGAAGAACGCCGCGACTACACCGAAACGTTAAAATCACATATCCAGCTCGCCTCTTTGCCCTTTTTGGACGGCACGAGCGGCGTGGCGTTAGATGCCGTGGCACGCTCTTCCATGTGGCGCTACGGTCTGGATTATAAATGCGGGACAGGCCACGGCTTCGGCTTTGTTTCGGGGGTGCACGAAGGCCCCCAACGCCTGACCCATGTACCTCGCTTCGGTGACTACGGATTCAGGGAACATATCGTGATCACCATCGAACCCGGCGTGTACCGTGAAGGCAAACACGGGATCCGCCTGGAAAATGACTACGTCGTCTTGAAAATCAACTGCGAAGCTGTCATCGACAAGGGCGAGATCCATTTCGAGGAAAATGAATACCCTTTGAATGAGGCGGGCGATCAGTTCCTCCGCTTCCAGACCATGATCTTCGTGCCCTTTGACCGGGACGCCATCGATAAAAACAGGCTCAGCCCCGATGAATTGGCATGGCTGAATGACTACCATGAAGCGGTGCGCGCCCTGATCCTGCCTTTCTTGGAAGGCGATGAATACGATTTTGTCTATCGCGAAACGGAACGCTTATAAGCTCTGAGGTACCTCATGCATACGCCCGCGGATTCATTTGAAACAACCGGCATCACGCTGACGCGCGAGGATATTCTGACGCTCGATATGACATCGCCCGAATGTCTGGAAGGCTACCGCGATATCCGTCTGGCCGTGGCCACTCCCGCCATTCGTCTGGGCGATGTGTCTCACAATGAACAGCAAATACTCGCGCATATCACCGAGGCAACAGAAGCCGGAGCTGACTTACTTTTGTTCTCAGATATGCCGCTGACAGGGAAAAGCTGTGGCGATCTTATTTTCCAAAAAACCATGCAGGACGCCTGTTTGGAGAGCCTTGCCCGCATTACCCGGGCAACGGCCGGCTCCTTCATCCTCGTCCTGTTATCGCTGCCTTTGAGGCTTGAGGACCGGCTCTTCAAGGCAACCGCCATTTTACACAACGGGGAGATTGTCGGGATGACGCCCGCGTCCTATCTCTCGCGGGATGAAAGGCGCTGGTTCAGCGATCCTTTCGAACACGATTTGGGCCATCACGACCGCTTTTCTTGTGAACTCATCACCGATGCGGGTGAAGAAAACAACCCCTTCACCGAACTGCGCCTGCCGCCGATTGAATGCCCGACCATCCTGCGCCATGTGATCGACCGGCCGCTTCCGGCGCCCGAAGATCGTTCTGATGGGGGCGAGGTACTCGAATTTTCACTTTGCGATATGTCGGCGCAAAACCTGTTGTCCTTCACCTTTTCCTTCGTAAATCTTTGCACCGTCATCCCCTGTCTGGCTGTCAGACCTTCGTTATTGCCCCGCGACATGCCGCCCTGCCAATCGCTCAGGCTTTTTAATTTTGACGCGGCACATGCGACGGATGCCTTGTCTCACGGCTCCATTCCTGTGGCCGCCATCGCGGACGGGCGCTTGGAGTGGACGGGTGAATACCGGCGACTGAAGCGCGAGCTCATCCGCCGCTCACTTCGCGATCACAGCATCATCCTGTATGCCGGAGGCGGCTTGGGCGAATCCGCAAGTCAGGGGGTGTTTGCCGGACATCGACTCATCATTTCGGACGGGAGGGTGTTGGCCGAAGGGGAAAGCTTCCATCCGGGGCTCACGATTGCGGATATTGCCGCGGGGGAGCTCCTCAGCGTTCGTTCGAACGCGGGGAACCGCTGGGATATTCAAAAAGAGCCGCAGGTTTCAGGGCTTCACGGATCCGATCCCGATAAGTTACCCTTCTTAATGCGAAGCGAGCTTACGCCCCAAAACTTTTATCAGGAAACGCTGACCATCCAGGCTAAGGGTTTGGCGGATCGGCTGGCCTTACTTGGCGCAAAACCCATCCTCGGCTTGTCGGGAGGCCTCGATTCTTCCGTGGCACTCCTCGTGTCGCTTGAAGCTTTAAGGCTTTTGGACCGACCGCCGAACGAACTGATCGCCGTGTTCATGCCGGGACCGGGGACCTCTAAAGCCTCCGGTGAGCTTGCCCAAATACTGGCCGAATCGACCGGCGTCGACTACCGGGTGATCCCCATTGATGCCGCGGTGAAAGCGCAGCTCGCAAACATCGGGCACGACGGTCTCACTCAGGATATTACCTTTGAAAATGCCCAGGCAAGAGAGCGCACGCAGATCCTGATGGATCTTGCCAATATGGAACAGGGGATTGTCATCGGGACAGGCGATCTTTCTGAGCTTGCGCTTGGCTGGTGTACCTACAACGCCGATCAGATGTCGATGTATGCCGTGAACTCCACCTTGTCAAAAACCGTCATCCGTGAAATGACGCGAGTTGCCTCAGATCTTTTTCTTAAAAATCACTCCCCCCTAATTGAGGACGACAGTCGCGCGAAAGCTGTGGGGCAAGCCCTTCGAGTAATTCTCGAACGCCCCGTCTCACCCGAACTACTCCCCCCCGATGAACAAGATCGCCTGTTGCAATTGACCGAGGACTCCATCGGGCCTTATGAACTCGTCGATTTCTTCTTATGGCATCTCATCTTCCACGGCCAAGCCGTGGGCGATGTGTATGAACTCGCATTAAAGGCCTTTGGCGATGAATACAGCGCCGATGATATCCGCCGCTGGCTTAGCGTCTTTATCGGGCGTTTTTTTAGAAACCAATTCAAACGGACCGCATCACCTGAAGGCGTCTCAGCATTCCCATGGCGCCTTACACCCTATTCTGCCTGGCAGATGCCGGGGGATGCGACAGGCGAACTATGGATTCGCGCGCTGGAGGCCCATATCGCTTCCCGAAAGGAGACCTTGTGATTTATCTTGACCAAAACAGCACTTCATTTCCTAAGGCACCGGGCGTTGGCGAGGTCATGTGCGATTACTTGGTCAATCGCGGCGTGAATATCGGACGCGGGAATTACGACGAGGCCTACACGGTCGAGGTCGATGTCATCGACACGCGCGAGCGTCTTGCGTCCCTTTTTGGCGGGAATGACCCGCGCCGCGTGATCTTTACCCCCGGGGTTACTTTTTCATTGAACCTCTTTTTTAACGGCGCCTTAGAAGAAGGCGACCATGTCGTCATCAGCGGGATGGAACATAACGCCGTGATGCGGCCTCTGTCACGCCTTGCGCGAACGCGCGGGGTGCGCTACTCCGTGGCGGAGACCAACCGTCAGGGAGAGGTAAGCACTGAAGCTTTTGAAAAAGCCATCGAAAAGAAAACAAAAGCGATCGTCACCCTTCACGCCTCCAATGTCTGCGGGACAATTCTACCCATTGAGGCGATCGGCCGGCTGGCACGCGACCGCGGCTTACTTTTTGCCGTCGATGGCGCTCAGACGGCGGGATCCGTGCCCATTGATGTCGCGGCCATGAACATCGATTTTCTGGCTTTCACAGGCCACAAAACACTGGGGGGACCCCATGGGATCGGCGGTTTTCTTATCACGGAAGCCCTGTCGAAAGAACTGGAACCCCTCATCGTCGGCGGGACGGGAAGCCGCTCTGACAGCATGGAACAGCCCGATTATCTACCTGACAAATATGAAAGCGGCACCATGAATATCCCTGGCATTTTGGGACTGAGGCAGGCTTTGATTGAGCTTGAGCGGCATGATCAAAGGAAGATCTTTGAGCGCAAGATGGCGCTGACCGATCGCTTCTTAAAAGGCGTCACCGGCTTGGACGATGTCCGGGTGGTGGGCCTTGCGACCATCGCCGGTCGCACAGCGACCGTGTCGCTTGATTTTGGCGAGCGCGACAACGCGCTCATCGCCTATGAGCTCGAACGCGGATGGGGCATCATGACGCGCGTCGGTCTCCACTGCGCGCCTTTGGCGCATCAAAGTCTCGGTAGCTTCCCTCACGGCACGGTTCGCTTCTCCTTTGGCGCGCACCTGACAGACGATGACGTCGACACGGCGGTGGAGGCGATCAAGACGTTGCTCGAAGGGTGAGTTGTCACATAAAAGACATAATTCTAAAAGAAGAAAATGTTTTCAACATTCAGAATTTGAATAATCCACAAGTTATCAACAAATTACATCAACATTTTTCCTCCTTTTTCAGTGCTTTTGCCTCCCCCGAAAGATGGCGATCCGACTAAGCGGAGATCATGCTTCGCTCGGATTATTTATTAACAAAGTTATTAACAATTCACAGATTGCAACCCACAAAATGTGAAAATCTAGATTCACAAAAAGAACTAAAATCCCTGTAATATTAGGCTGTTCCGCCTTTTCGGAAGCCCTGTTTTCTGGTAGGATGGTGAACACGGTCGTTTCACATCAAAAGAGGTGACACTGAAGCCGGAAGGGGACGTATTACATCAACTATGGCAAAAAGAAGCGCTAATCATGTTTGGGACTCGGTCTGTCAGCAAAGTCTTGTGAAAGAGATCAATCCGCTCACGTTTAACACGTGGTTCACGACGGCCAAACCGTATATTTCGGATGAACGGACATTCGGTTTGTCGGTGCCCAACGAGTACGCCATGGAATACATCGCGCAGTACACTGAACAAATCGAAAGCGCGCTCAAAGACCTGACGCGCGTTCACTATTCTTTGGAGGTCGTCGTCCGCCCGGATGGCAGTGTGCCCAAAAAAGAAGAACGCGAGAAGCAAAGCACGCTTGAATTCAATCACAACGGATCCTTTCAGATCGGCCGTTTGAATCCTGACTATTCATTTTCGACCTTCATTGTCGGCTCGGGCAATAATTTCGCCCACGCGGCGTCCGTCGCTGTCGCCTCCATGGAAAGCGGGGGGAACTATAACCCGCTGTTCTTGTACGGCGGATCAGGCCTTGGCAAGACCCATCTGATGCACGCGATCGGCAACCAGGTGCGCCATGATTTTCCGCATAAGCGCGTTGTCTATGTGCAGTCAGAACAGTTTGTCAATGAGTTTATTGCCTGCATCCAGAAAAATGACTTCGAAGCCTTTCGTAACCACTACCGCTTAGCCGACATGCTTCTCATCGACGACATCCAGTTCATCGAGTCAAAAGAGCGAATGCAGATTGAATTTTTCTATACCTTCAACGCGCTTTATGAATCAGGGAAAAACATCGTGCTCACCTGCGACAAGCCGCCACAAAGCTTGGCCTCACTCACAGACAGGTTGCGCACCCGTTTTATCAGCGGCCTCACCATTGACATCCAGCCGCCTGATTATGAAACACGAATTGCCATCTTAAAGAACCTGTGCCGCGCGCAGAGGGTCGACATCGCGCCTGACATTATCGAATACATCGCCAACAACATCACCTCCAATGTGCGTGAGATCGAGGGGGCCTTCAAGACGATTACCGCCCTCATGATGATGGGGACGGAGGTCACCATTGACATGGCGCGCCAGGCGCTCCAAAGCGTTATCCAGCCCGGCGCGGTCAAGCCTTTGGACTTTCCGCTCATCATGGAAATCGTGGCGCATTATTACGGTGTCACTGTAGATGATCTGAAGTCACGGCAGCGCAGCTCGGATATCGTCGAGCCGCGTCAGGTCGCGATGTATTTATGCAGGAAAAAACTGAATAAAACACTGAAAGAAATCGGTGTGGCCTTCGGTGGTAAAAATCACGCGACGGTCATACACGCTTATGATAAAATTGCAGAAGGAATCAAGGAGGACGCGGCGCTGTCTGAAACAGTCGGCAACCTGGAAATGCGCTTGCAATGATGCACAAGTTATGATCATTTGTTGATAATTCGTTGTCAATACCATGTTGAATAAATGTGAATAACAAAGACAATGTGGACAACTGGATTTCTCAACATTTTGAACACATAGAGTTAACTTTTTTGTAACATGGCGTGATGCTGAAGGGGCCACGCCGGGGAAGGGTTTTTCACACGACTCACAGCTATATGAAGAGGAGGGTGAAAGATCTTAAGAGGACAACAGACATTTGCGGGAGGTCTGACTTATGAAACTCACTTGTTCGAGAAACCACTTGATGGATGCCATTTCGACAGTACAAAGAGCTGTCGCGACGCGCTCAGCCAACCCGGTATTGGATGGGATCTTGCTCAAAGCGGATCAGGAACTTGTTTTGACCGGTTATGACAATGAAACCGGCATTGAATACCGTATGGAGGCTGATATCTCCCAAAAAGGAGGCCTTGTGGTCCCCGCACGCGTGTTGTCTGAAGTCGTGCGCAAGCTTTCGGATAATCATGTGTATCTGGCGATCAAAGACGACACGGTCCTGGTGGTTGAAAGCGGCAAGAGCGTCTTCAATATCCGAGGTTACGCGGCGGATAAATATCCCGAGATCCATTTTGTGGAAGAAGACGCAAAAATCAGCCTGAAGCAAAGCACGTTGAGGCAGATGATTAATCAGACGATCTTCGCCGTCAGCACGGATCAGAGCCGCCCGATCCTGATGGGCCTGAACCTGATCTGCGAAAATGATACCTTGACGATCGTCGCCTTAGACGGTTTCCGTCTCGCGGTCCGTAAAGAGACCATCCCCGGCCTTGACATGAATGTCAACATTATCATCCCCGCAAAGGCTATGAGCGAGATTTCACGCATCATGTCCGACACAGACGAAGAAGTGATCATTTCGCCTTCCCATAACTACATCATTTTCAACAAGGGCAATGTGAAGGTGGTCACCCGCCTGATCCGCGGCGAGTTCTTAAACTACAAGAGCATCATCCCGCGCGACGCTAATACAAGCCTTATGATTTCACCAGAGGTGCTTTACGCGGCGGTGGCCCGTGCGTCGATCATGATTGACACAGAAGACAGGCGCTTTCCGGTTGTGTTCCAGACGCCGGACGCGGATACACTGACGATCGAATCAAAAACAGACATCGGTACGGCAAGAGAAGAAATACCGATTGCCTTGTCAGGCGACAAGATTGAAATTGATTTTAATCCCAGATTCTTTATGGAAGCACTGCGGGAGGTGTCTGACGACCAGGTGATTCTGACCTTCAGCGGGAATCTGCAGCCTTGCTCCATCAAGCCTGAGTCCGGAGAACATTTCTACTACATGATCCTGCCGCTGCGCCGATAAACTTGTATGCGCCTTTGTTCTGTCGAGCTTGTTAATTTCCGAAACTATGAAAGCGAAAGCCTTTCATTTGACGCCGGCACGAACATTCTTTTCGGACAAAACGCACAGGGTAAAACGAATTTTCTAGAAGCGATCTATCTTTGTACTTGCGCGCGCTCACACCGGACCGGGCGTGACGATGAGCTCGTGCGCCACGGCGCCCCTTTTTACCGCACAACCGTTCATTTTATCACCGACCGTGGCCTTGCGGAGTCCGTCTCCGTCGAATACCACCGCGCCGAGGCAAAGGGCGGCTCACCGTCTCGCATCATCCGCTATAACGACTTAGAAGTGACGCGTCTGTCCGACATGATGGGCCTTTTTCACGCCATCTTATTTGCCCCCGAAGACCTTGAGATTGTAAAAGACGGTCCCGCGGAAAGGCGCCGTTTCCTCGATATTTTAATCTCCAGAACCGACCGCACTTATTTTCGCGACCTGCAAGAATTTTGGCGCATCATCGGGCATCGCAACCGCCTTTTGAAACAAAATAGAGAAGGGATGTCCTCCTTAGACGGGACGCAGCTTGACATCTGGGATGAATCGCTTGCCGCGGTAGCCGCCGCCATCCTGTCAAAGCGCCTTCACTATGTGGATCAACTCTTGGGGTACGCGGCGCTGTCGCTCAGGCATCTCACGGCCTCACAGGAGGTGCTGGGCCTCCAGTACAAAGGATTTTCGGGGCTCACCCCTGATATGGACCAAAAGGTCATTGAAGCGCGCTACTTGGAGCGCTTAAAGCGGCTTCGGGAGGACGATCTCTTTCGTGGCAACACCTCCCAGGGCCCCCACCGCGATGACATGCTCATTACCTTGAACGGCGTCGATGCAAGGCTTTACGCCTCCCAGGGCCAGCAGCGTTCAGTGGTCCTCTCTTTAAAAATCGCGGAACTTTTGATCCTGACCGAGATATCGGGAGAAAAACCCATTTTACTCCTCGATGACGTCATGTCGGAGCTCGATCAGTCGAGACGCTCACGGCTTATTGAGGTCATTTCAGACCACCAAGTTTTCATGACCTGCACTGAAGCGGAATCCATGGGCGACATGGACGTGCTCATGGGCTCCAAAGTCCACTATTACAGTGTTCACAACGCCCATGTCCATAAGGTCGAAGCACCGAATGCCAACTGATTTTATGGTATAATTTAAACAGATTTAATTGCCTGATTCGATAACAAAAGCCGGAGCATTATGTACATTCATATCGGAGCCGATGTCTCCTTTCCTGCCCACTGGATTGTGGGAATATTTGATCTTGATCAAATGACACCCTCGAGCGCTACTGCGGAATTAATGAAGCAGGCAGAAGAGGCGTATAAACTTGACTGGATGTCGGCAGAGCTCCCGCGCTCCATGATCCTCACGGTCGACCGCGTGTTTCTATCGCCGCTGTCCTCTGTGACCCTTGTGAATCGGCTGAAAGACAGATACAAAGATGAAAGGTTGCCATGAATAATTCAGACAATAAAGAGAACGTACGTTCGGAACAACCCGATCACAATTTAGAAGAATTGTTGCGTCGCGCCGAAGCGGATGCCCGGGAGGAAAGCGATGAGCTGATCAACCTCGCCGATGACATCCACGCGTTGACCGACGATTACGAGGAAGATAAAGAAAGCCTCCTTAGCGTGCCTGTCAGCGACTATGACACTAGTTCCACCGCGTCGTACGAAGACCGGGACATCCAGGTGCTGGAAGGCCTTGAGGCCGTGCGCAAACGCCCCGGGATGTACATCGGGGACACGACGGGCCGCGGACTCCATCACCTCATTTATGAAATTGTCGCAAACTCTGTGGACGAAGCCCTGGCCGGTCGCTGCGATTCGATTAGAGTCGCGGTCCTGCCCGACCAGTCGATACGCGTAGAGGACAACGGGATCGGTATCCCGGTGGGCATTCACCCGACCGCCGGCATTCCCACCGTGGAGGTGGTGCACACGATGCTTCACGCGGGGGGTAAGTTCGGAGGCGACGCTTACGGTGTTTCAGGCGGCCTCCACGGCGTCGGAGCGTCTGTGGTGAATGCCCTGTCCGAATGGATGGAGGTAACAGTCAACCGCAACGGACAATCGCATTTCATCCGCTTTGAGCGCGGTGAGACAGTGACGCCTTTGACGATCACAGGCGACACGGATAAAACGGGGACCATCACGGTCTTTAAACCCGACTTTGAAATTTTCAGCGATCTCGATGTGGACTTCGACCTCATGACCACCCGCTATCGGGAGATGGCCTTCTTAAATCGTGGGGTGTCAATCACCCTGATTGACGAACGCGTGGACCCTATTGTCGAGAAAGTGTTGCATTACGAAGGCGGCATTATTTCCTTTGTCGAATACCTGAATCGCAACAAAACCGCGGTCCACGAAACGCCCATTTATTTTGACGCGGAGCAGGACGGCTGCTATGTGGAGATCGCCATCCAGTACAACGACTCCTACAATGAAAACGTATACACCTATGCCAATAATATCGCGACCATTGAGGGCGGCAGCCATTTGACGGGTTTTCGCGCGGCTCTGACGAAGACGATCAATGACTACGCGAGAAAATACAACATCTTAAAAGAAAAAGATAAAAACTTACAGGGCGAAGACATCCGCGAGGGCATCTGCGCCATTGTCAGTGTTAAATTGAAAAATCCGCAGTTTGAGGGGCAGACGAAGACACGCCTGGGCAATCCGGAAGTCAGGACCGTGGTGGAGTCGACGGTGAATGAGAAGCTCCTGATTTATTTAGAGGAGAATCCGCAAACGGCGCGCTCCATCGCGGGCAAAAGCCTTGCGGCCTCACAGGCACGAGAAGCCGCCCGAAAGGCGCGCGATATGACGCGAAGAAAAAGCGCACTTGACAGCAACGCCTTGCCGGGGAAACTGGCCGACTGCCAGGAAAAGGACCCGACTTTCTGCGAGCTCTTTATTGTAGAGGGTGATTCGGCGGGCGGTACGGCGAAGAACGGCCGGGAACGAAAGTACCAGGCGATCTTACCGCTCTGGGGCAAAATGCTGAACGTTGAGAAATCGCGGGTCGACAAGGTGCTCGACAACGATAAGCTCATGCCGATTGTCATGGCACTGGGCGCGGGGATTGGCAATGACTTTGATTTGTCAAAGCTTCGCTACCACAAGATTATCCTCATGGCGGACGCCGATGTTGACGGCTCTCATATCCGTACCTTACTTTTGACTTTCTTCTTCCGCTACATGCGACCGCTCATTGACGCGGGGCATGTCTACATTGCCTGTCCGCCCCTGTATCGGATTTACCAGGATAAAAAGAGTCGCTACGCGTACGATGAAGATGATGTTGAGTTGATTAAAGAAGAAGAAGGGTGGTCGAGTCCTAAGATGCAACGATTTAAGGGTCTCGGTGAGATGAACGCGGATCAGCTGTGGGATACGACGATGAACCCTGAAGAACGCAAGATCTTGCAGGTGCAGGTCCAAGACGCTCAGTTAGCCGATGAAACGTTTACGCTGCTGATGGGTGATCGCGTGGAGCCGCGTCGTGATTTCATCCGAGCGAATGCGAAATTGGCGACATTGGATAACTGATTCACGCAAAATGTTTCACGTGAAACATGACATCGACAGGATAGGGTATGACACAACCTTTCAGCGTTGAAGCCTATGACATAGATACCGAAAGGCTGCGGTTAAGACCGTGGCGTCCAAACGATCTTCTCGACTTCTACGAATACGCGAGTGTCCCGGGCGTCGGAGAAATGGCAGGCTGGCCCCATCACACATCACTCGATGAAACACAAAAAATACTCGATCAATTTATCAAGGGCGAAGAAGTATTCGCCCTTGTTTTAAAAAGTACCGATAAAGTGATCGGCTCCCTCGGCGTCCATAAAGTGGAACAAGAGCCTCTCGCCAAGGAAATCGGCTACGTGCTGAACCGCGACTATTGGGGACAGGGCATCATGGTCGAAGCCGTCAAGGCGGTGCTGGATCTTCTGTTTATAGAAACAGACATCCCGGAACTTCTTTGCTGTTGCTCTACGATCAATGATCAAAGTCGGCGTGTCATGGAAAAAGCAGGCTTTCTTTACGCGCGATCCTTTGATCGCAAACGAGAAGTCCCCGGTTCGGAGGCATCTTATGAATATCGAATCACCCGAGAGGATTATGAAGCAATGGAACAAAAAAAAGCATCCTTTGAAAATGACTACGACGCAGGTTGCCACCCCAGGATACTCAATGCGCTCGTGGGTACCAACGATGACCGGACGACCGGTTACGGCCTTGACGCGTACAGCGTCAAAGCCCAGTCACTCATCCGCGCGGCATGCGGGCGAGAAGACGCGGACGTCCACTTCGTGGTCGGGGGTACTCAGGCGAACCTCATCACGGTCGCGGGCGCCCTCAAGCCTTGGCAGGGCGTATTGTCGGCCGACACCGGCCACATCAATGTGCATGAGGCGGGCGCGATTGAAGCGACCGGACACAAGGTGCTCATTGTCCCGTCAGAAGACGGAAAGCTTTCGGCCGAATCGATTGATCAATACTGCAAAACAATTGCCGAGGACCCGACCGCGGAACATATGGTGCAACCCGGGATGATTTATCTGTCACATCCGACAGAGCTTGGGACCCTGTACGACCGGGTTTCTTTGGAAGCGATTCGCCGTGTCGCCGATGATTGGAATTTGATCCTCTACATAGATGGCGCGCGGATGGCCTCCGCGCTGGCCAGAGAAGAGACAGGGCTTGACCTTCCCGCCATCGCCGCCTTAACCGATGTGTTTTCTATCGGGGGCACCAAATGCGGAGCGCTTTTCGGAGAAGCCCTTGTGATTACAAAGGACAGTCTGAAAAAAGATTTTCGTAGCCTGATGAAACAGCGTGGCGGCCTCTTAGCCAAGGGGAGGCTTTTGGGCCTTCAGTTCTCCGAACTTTTTTCGAATGATCTGTACCTTGAAATCGGTCAGCACGAAAATGAGATGGCCCAACAACTGGCCGCAAGATTCACGGAACGTGGCATCTCCTTTTTCGCGCCGCCCGAAACCAATCAGCTCTTCGTCCTGTTAAACGCGCATGAGCTCGATCATTTCCTACGCCGCGCTGTTTTTGAGCGCATGATGAAAACCGAAGAGGGTCACGAAGTGTGCCGCTTTGTGACGTCTTACGCCACAAGTGTTGAAGATATCGAATGGTTGTTTGGCGAATAAAAGCGCGATCATGATACAATTAACGAGTTAGCGGCGGTCATTTGCGATCCCGCAAATACGACAGAGCAAAGGGATATCTATGGGGATTGTGATGGCGGTGGCCAACCAAAAGGGCGGCGTCGGTAAGACAACAAGTTGTGTGAATCTTGCGGCTGCGCTTGCATTACAAGGCAAACGGCTACTTCTGGTTGACGCGGATCCTCAGGGAAATTCCACCTCCGGCATCGGTGTGGATAAGAAGAAACTGTCGTACTCCACCTACGATCTCTTAGTCGGCAACACAGATGACATCGGCCGTGTTCTCATTAAGGCGCGGCCCAATTTTGACCTCTTGCCTTCCAATATCAATCTGGCCGGCGCTGAAATTGAGCTGGTCAGCATCCCCAATCGGGAGAGGCGTTTAAAAGATGTGCTGGATGCGATTAAGGCCCGGTACGACATCGTCATGATCGACTGTCCGCCCTCACTCGGTTTATTGACGGTGAACGCGCTTACGGCGGCCGACGCCGTGCTGATCCCGGTCCAAGCGGAATATTATGCCTTGGAAGGCCTGATGCAACTCATGACGACCTTGGGGCTTGTCAAAAAGGCTTATAATACGGATCTAAGGCTGGCGGGCGTGTTTATTACGATGTTCGATACAAGAACGCAACTGTCCAAGCAGGTGCGCGATGAGGTGTCCTGGTATTTCAGGCAAGATTTCTTAGAGACAAGCATTCCGCGAAATGTCAGACTCAGTGAAGCGCCAAGCTTTGGCCATACCATCTTTGAATACGACAAACGATCGCGGGGCGCGAACAGCTACAAGACATTAGCGCGCGAACTGATCAAGCGGCTTGACAGCACGCCATGGCTTGACGGGACGCTCGGACGGATATAAAGGGGAGGCAAGAGATGACAGAAGAGAAGGCAAAGATGCCGTCGCGTTCAAAACGCGGTCTCGGCCGGGGGCTTGACGCTTTGTTTGAGGCTGAGAAGGATCCGGGTGTCACGGATTTATCCCGTATTGAGGAGATGGATATCAATCGCTTGGAACCGAACCGCGATCAGCCGCGGCGCGATTTCGACGAGTCGGCTTTGGCTGATTTGACAGGCTCCATCCGTGACCAGGGCGTGATTTCTCCTCTCATTGTCACACCGACACCCGATTCTGAGTATTACATGATTGTCGCCGGTGAACGACGCTGGCGCGCGGCCCGCATGGCGGGACTTTCGACCGTCCCGGTTATTGTCCGTGAACTGACAAAAGAGGATGTCCAAAGACAGGCGCTCGTTGACAACATCGTGCGCCAGGATTTAAACGCGATGGAGGAAGCCGAAGCATTTGACCGCCTCATCCGCGAGTACGGTATGACACAGGAAGAGCTGGCATCGGCCTTAGGTAAAAGCCGTCCGGCGGTAACGAATACCATGCGACTTTTGAATCTACCCGACGCCATCCGCGAAATGGTGCGCCAGGGTGAATTGTCACCCGGCCACGCGCGTGCGATTTTGGCACTGAAAGACGCTTCGTCTCAAAGTACGGCGGCCGCAGAGATTTTGAAAAAAGAGCTGAGCGTCCGCGACGCGGAGAAACTCGTGCGGGACATTAAAGAACCTTCGGCAAAAAAACCCGCAAAAACACAGAAAGATGCCAAATGGCAACTTCATTTGCGCGATCTGGAAGATAAACTGCGGCGTGCGCTCGGCGCGCGCGTCACCCTTCAGGGGGGCGAAGGACCGGGCAAGATTGTCATTTCTTACCACACCGCAGAAGAGCGTGAACGCCTGATCGATCAGTTGTTAGGCTAGAAGGCCGAAAATCTATGACGCTTTTAGAACAAAAGCAACACCGTGAAGAACGTCAGAGGCGGTTGATCGCATTCCTTTTACCTGCGTTCGCCTTTTACTTTGGCTTTGTCGCCCACGGACTGTGGCCTTTTGGCAACAAACATCTGCTTGCCTACGATCTGTACCATCAGTACGCGCCTTTTCTCCTTGAGTTGAAGCGGAAGATTCTCTCAGGCGAGGGCTTGTTCTTTTCCTGGAGTGGCGGGCTGGGAGTCAATTACTACAGTTTCTTCACCTATTACACGGCAAGTCCCTTTAATATTTTGGTGCTCTTTTTCCCCGATCAATTCATCGCCGAGGCGGTGACCCTCATCACTTTGTTGAAAATAGGCTTTTCGAGTTTTTTCTTTTACGAATTTTTGTCCCGGAGCTATCGGAAGAGCGATTCAACGGCAGCGCTCTTTTCATCCTTTTACGCGATCTCCGCCTGGGTCTACGCTTACAGCTGGAACATCATGTGGCTCGACACCTTGGTGTTCTTACCCCTTGCCTGCCTTGGGCTGGTGGAACTCGTCCGTCATGGCAAGGTGAAGCGGTTTGTCATCGGCCTCTGCCTCATGCTGATGACTAATTACTACACGGCCTTTTTTGGCGCGGTGTTTCTTTTCTTGTTCTATTTTGTCTTACGCGTCCAGTTTGCCCCAAAAAGAGAAGGCCGCCCGGATCCCCTCTTCGCCTTTTTGAAGTTTGCGGGATCCTCTCTTTTATCCGCTCTTTTATCCGCCGTTGTGCTCTGGCCGACGGTCCGCGCGCTTTCCATTACCTCGGCTGCGGGTGACAGTTTCCCAAAGGGTTTTAGTTTCACCCAACCCTTCCTTGAAACGTTAGGACGCATGACGCCGCTTCGCTCGCCCCATATTATGAGCGGGCTGCCCAATATTTTCGCGGGGACTTTTATTCTTCTTCTCATCCCCGCCTTTTTCGCGAACCGCAGTCGCCCCGCGCGCGTGCGCGTGGCCTACGGCCTCCTATTGGGTTTCTTATTCTTCTCCTTTCAGTCCAAGACATTAAGTTTCCTTTGGCACGGCGGGCATTATCCAAATTCGCTCGATTTCCGCTATGCCTTTGTCTTTATTTTCCTGGTGCTCACGATGGCTTACCAGGCGGCGGGGGATGCCACCTTCAAGCTACGCACTCCGATGAACGTAGTCGCGATCGCTGCCTTTGTGTTACTTTTGACGGAGCAACAGTGGAGTGTCAACGACCAACTGTCGCACTGGCGTTTGCTCGCCTTTGTTATCCTGGCGATCTCGTATCTTGCCATTTTCGGACGATTCACGTTCAGTAAGAACTCGCACAAAAAGCAAGTACCTGAACCCCAAGCATCCTACCTTGTATTGGGCCGCCACCAGATGCGAGCGAGTTTCATCAAAGTGAAGCTTTTGAGCCTTCCTCGAAAAATTATCAAGAGCGAAGATGCGGCAGAACGCCAAAAGCGAATCCGACATTTGAACGCGAAGGCTATGCTGTCCGTGCTGTTGACCGTGGAATTGTTGTTTGTCGCCTTTTCGAGCGCCGCGCTTTACCAACAGGTTGCCCCCCTGGGAGATCGCCAATATTACACGTCCAATGACTATGCCACGGAGCTCTACGCGTCTGTTGAAGAACTGCAAAATACGCACAAGGGTGAGCCCTGGCGGGCAGAGGTCTTGCCGGATACCTGCGTGAACGATCCCTTTTTGTTCGGAACGCAAGGGATGTCGCTTTTTGCCTCGCCCTTCCCGCACAGCTCCATTGATTTCTTCTCAGATCTTGGCTACCCGACAAACGGTGTGAACAGTTTCCAGTACAAAGAATCCACGATTGTCATGGACAGTCTTCTTGGCATTGACTACCTGTTTGTTAAGAACAGTCGAATTTTTGACGACCGGACACGGCATTTAGTCGAGCAAGGCGATACTTTACGCCTTTTACAAAATGACGATGCCATTCCTTTTGGATTTTTTGCGACGCCCGAGATCTCCTACATGAACGACGAGATCATGCCGGACGATGCCCCTGATGTGCAAAACAGGCTTGTTTCGGCCTTAAGCGGTCAATCGGGGCCCTTGATCAAGGAAGCGTTCAGGCCTTGGGAATTTGAAGGCTGCTATGTCGAGCAATCGTACGATCCCTATTCGTTTCATGTGAGTCGCGCGGCGGGGAATACGGAGTGGGCTTTTTTGGTCTATGATGTCCCCCGGGACGGCATCTATTACATTTTCTGGGAAGATGAGTCCGTCGGCATCAATTACAGCAACGGTTTTATCCGCGATGAAGAGTTCTTCCAGCTTGGAAGTAGCAAGCGCGGGATTGGGGATGTCGGCTTTTTAGAGGCGGGCACAGAACTTCACTTTCGTGTGAGCATGCCCTCGGAGAACTCGATTGACGGGAGTTTTCGCGCCTGTGTCGCAAGACTGGATGAGGCAAGATGGCAGGAGACTCGTGAGCGTTTAGCGGCGCATCCCTTCGAATTATCAACCTTTTCTTCCACTCATTTTGAAGGGACGATTACGGCCCCGTCGAAAGGCTTTTTATTCTTGCCGACGACGACAAATCCCGGCTGGACGTTTAAGGTGGACGGGAAGGTGACCCAAGCGGAGGCTGTGCGAGGCGCTTTCATCTTGATTCCGCTTGAGGCGGGTACACATGACATTTCGGCCTCCTTTGCCCCTGTCGGGTTCTACCAGGGCCTTTGGGTCTCGGTCGCGGCGCTTTTACTGACGCTTGGCTTTGGCCTTTGGATGAGAAAAAGAAAGGCCCGTGATATGATGAATTTGTCTTTTCCGACAAAACGCGCAAAGAGCTAGGAGAGAATTATGGAACCCATCGTGAAATATCAATTTGATCGCGAAATGGTCGCCTTTGTCAAAACGCTTGAGATTAAATCGTCCATGTTCGGCTATGACAAAAATGATGTGTACAGTAAATTCAAGGATTTGCTCGTCCGAGCGCGTGATGTGTGCGAAGAATTGGTTGCCAAGGAACGCGAATCGCTTCAGCTCTTGAAGGGGGAAGTTGAAAAGGCGGCGGATGATCCCGCGGCGATTCGGCTTCTGCTTGACGGCTGGACCCCTGAGTCGCCTGTGTCCGAGGTTTCGGCGGAGGACGAACCCGAATCGGAACCGGTATCACTCGAGGATGCGGTTGAAGAAGCGGCAAATGAAATTCAAGAGGAACAAGCTCCCGCCGTTGACAGTGAGGAGTTGATCGCGCTTCGTGCTCAGGTCGCGGAATACGAAAAGCGAGAAGAAATGCTGGCTCAAGCTCACGCGATTGTGAGTGAGGCGCGCCTTGAACGCGAGAGTATTGTCCGCGATGCGCAGATGATGGCGGAGCAGGAGTTGTT
>DIRK01000022.1:37153-59966 GCA_002427535.1 Mageeibacillus sp. UBA5438
GTACTTGTCGGAATTAGATGAATTTGAAGGAGGAATGACAATGCCAAAACGCGAGTTACCCAAAGAAATTGACCCCAATCAGTTTGATCCTCCTGTGCTTTCAAGCGATATGGGAACGGCCTGCACGGAAGAGTCGATGCCACTGTGCGAGATGGCCGAAGAGATCCCGGAAGAAATCTACCATGAGCAGGACGATTCAAATGAGCAGCCTGTCCACGATAATGTGCCGCCTTTAAGTGAGCCTGAAGATGTCTGCGAAGGGGACGCATGACCCGTCTTTGAGCGTTTGCTCGATGCGACAAGTGGTCAAGCGTTACCGCGAGCTCAGCGCCTTAGATCATTTTGATCTCGATATTGGCGAGGGTGAAATTGTCGGTCTTCTCGGACCGAACGGATCGGGTAAAACAACGGCGATTAACTGTATCTTGGGTCTTCTTTCCTTTGACGAGGGCGCCATTACGGTTTTCGGTGAACCGCCCGGTTCAAAAGATCCGATGTTGAAGAGCCGTATCGGGCTTGTACCAAGCGATTTAGCCTATTTTGAAGAATTAAGCGTCATGGAGAATGTGCGCTATTTTGCGGGGCTTTATGAGTCGGATAAACATCGGCAAAAACAGTGGACCGATGAGGCGATTCATTTCACGGGTTTAGAAAAATTCGCGAAATTCTCCACCAAGAAATTGTCGGGCGGACTGAAACGGCGGCTTAACATCGCCTGCGGTATTGTCCATCGGCCCAAGTTCTTGATTCTTGATGAACCGACCATTGCATTGGATGCCCAAAGCCGAAACTATGTTCTGGATGGAGTGCGTGAACTGAATCGCCAAGGCTCCACCGTGCTCTACACGACGCATTATCTGGAAGAGGCGGAAAGCTTGTGCGATCGCATTGTGATTATCGATGAGGGGCAGAGGATGGCGGCGGGCACCTTGGATGAATTGATCGACCTGATCGATCCGACGGAGTCTGTGTTTATTGAATTCTCAGAAGCCCAAAAAGAAGATGATCTGTACGCCTTTATCCGAACGCTTCCGGGTGTCGTCGGAGTGGAGGGGCAAAACGGAAAAGCCATTATTCGCCTGTCTCCTCCGGGGCATCATCTTGCGGGATTGCTTGAAGCCCTTCGAAGTCAGAAAGTCGCCTATGCCTCACTCCACAGTGAATTGCCCTCTTTGAACGATGTCTTTTTGTCGTTGACAGGAAAAGCTTTACGAGACTGAGAATTCGGGTCTGTTGACATGAAACAGTTCTTGCAGCATTTGAAAACACTGGGAACTTTGACGTTGAAGGACAAGGGCTCTTTGTTTTGGGTGTTTTTTTATCCGCTTATTCTCATCACCTTGATGGCGCTTACTTTTGGCGGGATCCAATCGTCGATGGAGCCAGTGAAGGTGGCGGTGGAAAAGGGACATCCTTGGAAGATTGCCTTTTTTCAGATGGATATTTTGGATCCTGTGGAAATGGAAGAACAGTCAGCGCTTGAATCACTTCAGGAACGCGTCGTGTGGGGTGTTTTCTTGTCCGACAAAAGTCTTGTGGTGGCTGAAAGCAGTGCCCAAAGTTCCGTGTTGTTTGAGATAGCTTCGGAATTGCAGCGCAATGAAAAAGCGATGCGTTTGGGGGTCCGCCCTGATTATTCCAAAGACTTTGTGCGCACGGCCGATCAGGAAACGGACATGATGCTGTCGATCCTCAGTGTGACGGTGGGTATGTTTTCGCTTTATGCGTATTTTTCGGGGATTGGTATGGTGGACCAGATTCAGGCGAATTTGTCGCCTTTAGCTGCAAGGCTTGCGGTGACCCCTCTTTCGAGAGGATCGTACCTGTTGGCGGGGACGGCGATTAATACGTTTTTATCGTTGGCGGAGTCGGTTGTTTTGCTGCTTTATTTGAAATGGGTATGGGGGGTGAATTTTTTGGTCGACGCACCCAGGAGTCTGTTCTTGCTGCTTGTGGCCGGTCTTTTGGGATTGACGGTCGGACTTTTCATCGGTGCTTCCAACCGTTGGCCCATGAAGGCGAAGATTCCGCTCGGGATCATCCTGATGCTTGTCCTGGGGGCTTTCGGCGGCATGATGAGCACGGAATTGCGTGTGATTTTTGACCGCCACCTGCCCATATTGAACCGTGTGAATCCCATTCATATTATTGGAAGAGAGCTGTACCGCCTGAACGCGCTCCGGATGACGGATGGCTATGCTTTGAGTGTTTTGTCGTTGTTTTTGGCCGCGCTGTTTCTTTTTGGCGCCGCCTTGTTCTTTATGCGGCCAAGGCCCTTTAGGAGCTTGTGAGCGACGATGATTATTTTTCGGACCTATCTTCGCCTGATCCAAAAGCACGCGCCTATTATCGTGTCGTATTTGGCGATCTTTGTGGTTTTGGCGTTCATTATTGGGGGGGGCCGAGAAACGGAAGATCAGGATTTATATGAAAGTGCTCCGCTTGATCTTGCCATCGCTTTAGATGGTTCAGATAACGCGCTTGCCGATGAATTCAGTGTATGGCTTGTAGGGATGGGTCACCGTGTTTCCATAACGAGCATGACGGAAATGGAAGCCCGTGAGGCGATTTTCAATGAGATGTTCGATGCTGTTTTCATCTTTCAGGAGGATTTGATTCCTTTGGCGGTCATTGATTGGAGTTCCACTTCAGGTTATCGGGCGCGCTCTGTGGCGGATACGTATTTTCGATACCGGGAGGTGTTGGGTGAAGAAAACATCAATGCTTTAAATGCTTTGCTTAATGAATCGGTGGCGGTAACTCTTTTAAAGACGGCCGAAAAAGGGGGCGATCGGGACACAGGGGTCGCTTTTATGTCGTCTTTGGCGTATATTCTGCTCCTTATTTCAACGACGGTGGTTCCATTGATCAGTCAGTCTTTTACGGAGCCGACTTTGCGCGCGCGTTCACAACTGTCGCCGTATCCGGCCCGTGCCCGCACCCTTGAGATGCTTTTCGGTTCGGCGCTATTGGTGTTTGGGGCCGCGGTTCTGCTGTTTCTTGTGACGCTTCCCATGATCCTCCCGTTTTTCCAGGGGGCTCAGCTATTTCGTGTTGGGGTGAATTATGTTCTTTTTGTGGGCGCTGTTTTTGGATTGAGCTATGTTTTTTGCGGTTTTTTGAGAAATAGGCTTGCGATTACGGCGATCAGTACGGTGTTGTCGCTGGGGATGGCCTTTGTGTCGGGTGCTTTTGTGCCTCAGCCGATGCTTGGGAAAACGGCGCTTGCGCTATCGAAGGTTTTTCCGCTTTATTATTTTATCCATGCAATCGTTTCTCTGCTTCTTGGGAGGCGATGGCGCCCGATCTTTTGATTCAGCTGGGGTTTGGTCTTTTCTTTTTGTTTCTTGCCTTATGGCTCAGCCGTTTGGAAAACCGCTCGCGCCGTTCACTTCTTGCCTAGCTGATCTTGTTCCATGCGGCGCTTCATGAGGGCGCTGATCAAGAGGATAAGTCCCAAGATGATGAGGACGGCAAGGAGGAGGGCCGCGATGATTGTCATGGTGTCGGCAGTGTTTTTAGAGGAATCACCCGGTATGTCCGTTCCGCTTTCCGGCCCGCCCGGTTCTATGACAATGGGAATGCGCTCCCCGATCCCCGTGATGGCGGCGTTTTCTGAGGGTAATTGCTCGATCAGGGCTTCGTAAACCGTGACATGGTCGGCGACATGTTCGCCTACGTTGAAGGCGCCCGTGGTGGTCAATACGAAGAGCCGCCCCCCGACGGTCTTGAAGGAGGATAGGCAGTAGCCGGATTCTTTGAGCTGGCCTGTTTTTCCGCCGTCAATGATTTTGGTGTCGATGTCTGCTTCGGCGCCGTAGAGTGAGAGTGTGTGGACCATGGTGAGTCCGCTTTCGTGCTTGTTGGTGGCCTTTGAGGTGTAGTAGCGTGTTTTCATGACGTCTTTTAAGAAGTCATGTTCGCTTGCGGCCAAAAGGAGGGTGGTGACGTCTTGTGCGCTGGAGTAGTTGTTGACGTCGAACAGGCCGGAGGTGTTGGCAAATTGGCTGTGCTTGAGGCCGAGGTCACGGGCTTTTTCATTCATTTTTTCAATGAACGCTGTGACGCTGCCGGCTGTTTCCCGCCCGAGCGTGTTGGCCGCCTCACAGCCGGAACTGAGGAGCAGGCCATAGAAAAGGTCGCGGAAGGGTACGGTTTCCCCGCTTTGAAAGCCGGCCATGGACGCGTTTAGTTCCGCAAGTCCCGCAAGATCGCTGGGGCGGACGGTGGCCAACTCGTCAAGGCTCCTCCCTGTCTCCATCAGCAGATCGTAGGCCACAAGCGCGGTCATGATCTTGGTCAGGGATGCGATGTAGACGACTTCGTCTTCTCGAAAATGTAAAAGATCGGATTGCCTTCCTTCGTTGTAAACGGCTAAACAGGCCGTGCGTGAATAAAGTTGTGAGCGGTCAAACTCAAAATGTTCACCCTCAATGAGGCCTGTGACGAGTTGGTCGTGAGCGTCGTCCGCTATAACAACCGGCTGCGCCAACACTAGAAAAGGCAGGGCAAGGACAAGCGCCAAGAGGATGACGCGATTAAAATAAGGGTGTCGTGGTTTTTGAATCGTCTTGGTCATGAGTTCTATTGTCAAAGTGTAGCGCATTCCCCCCAAAATACACAGAGCCACAGGCAGGGGTTGGAGGTGTAGGTGACTTGGTGGCGTCGGCCTTTGGGGATCAGCAGATGATCGCCCCGATAAAGTCTAATGCGTTCATTTTCATCCACGAAAAGAATCTCAGCCTCTCCCTCTAAGACAGCCACCCATTCATGCTCATCCTGGTCGTAGATCTCGCTTGTTTGACCGGAGGACAAAATGCGCTCGATGCGTACATGCGGGGATGTCAAAAGGAGATCGGTGATTTCCTTTTCATGGTATTCAATGTTGTCAAATAGATTTTTTTGATTCACAAGCAAAACCTCCGTTTGGATCGTTCTTCCATTATGATGATTCTATAGGAAAAGGGAGATCTTGCCGTGAAAGAACATGCTATTCAGTACCGGGTAATTCTCTACGACAGCGAAGACTACCAGAAGACGCTGCCTTTGCGCGATGTGACTTTAAGACAACCCTGGGGTCAATCGATCGCGGACGACGACTTGTCAAGTGAAGCGGATGATTACATCTACGGTGCCTTTGATGGGGATCGCCTGATAGGGATGTCCGTCCTCCAAGAGGGTGAATCGTTTGACCGGCTCCGCTATATGGCTGTCGACGAGCAATACCGCCATTGCGGCATCGGCTCGGTCATCGCGCGCCATTTTGAGGCGATCGCGCGTCAAAAAGGAAAGGCGGGCATCCGTCTCATGGCTCGTACAAGCGTGATCGATTTTTATGAGGCCCTGGGTTATGTGGCGGAAGGCGAGCGCTTTTATCCCGATCATATTGCCGTTGAGCACCAGTACATGCGCCTTTATTTCTCCTAATTATCGGGCACACACATTACCATTGACGCCAAGGACCTGAACTTTTGTTATGATAGCAAGGTGCGCCGGCCTAAAAGCGTATAAACGGCGCCTAGTAGAGGTAGTTTTGTGGGTGCTCAAATCGTACAGGAAATGCTGATCGGAACAGCGGTCGTCGGAGGGTTTTTGCTCCTCGGCGCCTTTTTAAGGGCCAAGGTGCCCGTGTTCAGGCGCTGGTTACTGCCGGCATCTGTGATCGGGGGGACCATCGGCCTGTTATTGGGCCCCGGTATTTGGGGTTCTGGTGCACCCTTACCCTTCCCCGATGACTGGATTTCTTTTTGGGAGGCTTTACCGGTCGTCCTGATTGTTCCCGTATTCTCAGCCGCTCCGCTCGGGATGGGCATGGACCCGTCCAAAAAACGCCGGCGTCTGCGTGACATGGCACCGATCGTCCTTTTGATGACGGGAATTTTTGCGCTCGGCGGAAGTATCCAATATATTTTGGGTTACGGCCTGAACCTTGCCATGACGGCGATCAGTCCCGAAAGTGGCCTTTACCGCACCTTTGGTTATGAATTGCCGCAGGGCTTTGCCGGAGGTCACGGCACGGCCACTGCCATCGGAAGCATTTTGCAGGATTTCGGTCTCCCCTGGTGGCAGACATCACAGGGTGTTTCTTTAACCCTTGCGACCATTGGACTTATCGGCGGCATGCTGTTCGGCATCTTCTTTATCAACAGGGCCGCGCGTAAGGGTGAAACACAACTTTTGGGTAACTCCCACGCGATTGACATGGACACCTTGCAGGGCTATTCAAAAGATATTGACAAGCAGGGGAGCTTAGGGCGTCAGACAACGGCCAACTCCTCGATTGAAACCATTACCGTCCATCTGACGATTTTGCTCATCGCGTCGGCTTTGGCCTATCTGCTGTCAGCCCGCATGCGGGTCTGGGTGCCGGCGGTGTATCTGCCCGTCTGGTTCTACGCCCTTCTTATCATGTATGTGCTGAACTTCATTTTGTTAAAACTGAAATTGCACTGGCTGATCGACACGAAGGTGAAAGCGCGGATTACAGGTACGTTTTCGGACTTTGCCATTACGGCCGCGATCATGACCTTGCCGATCAAGGCTGTGTCGGCTTACATTGTGCCCATCCTGCTCATGGCCCTATTGGGCTTTGTCGGCACCTATTTTGTGACTTTTCCGCTATACCGCCGCACCTTCAAAGGCGACTATGCCTTTGAGCGCGCGATTATGAGCTGGGGCGTGAACACCGGCGTCATGATCACGGGGATGACCTTGTTGAAGATCACGGATCCTGAGTATGAGTCGCCGGTGCTGAGTGACTTCTCTATGGGCTTTGCCCTGATGAGTCTGTTTTCACTCGTGATCAGCCCGATCGACTACAATTTCTTGGCGCGGGGATCGACCTTGGCGAACTTCCTTTGGAACTTAGCGGTAGGTATTTTCTACGCGACAATCGCCCTTGTCGGATACCGCATGACAAGAAGGCCGATAAAAACGTAGTAATCGGGGGGATACGGCGATGAAAATCGATATTCATGTCCATGTGACACCGCCGGATATTATTCGTGATTGGGAAAAAATCGCTGAAAAAGAGCCTTATTTCAAGCTCTTGAGCGAGAGTCCTGTGAACAAGTTTGCCACCGCCGAACAAATTGTAGAAGCCATGGACAAGGATGGTTTTGACAAGGCGGTGATCTTTGGTTTTGGTTTCCAAGACATGGGGCTCTGTCGTTATGTGAATGACTATGTGATGGAAAAGGCGAAAGAATTTCCTGAAAAGTTTATTGGCTTTGCCTCTGTTTTGCCGCAACATCCTGAGGTTGAAAAAGAATTGATCCGAAGTGTGGAAGGCGGTCTTCGAGGCGTCGGAGAATTGTTCCCGGAGGGCCAGGGTTTTGCCTTGGACTCACCTGAAGAGATGGCGGCTTTTGGCCGCACCAGCACCGAACTTGGTATCCCCGTGATGTTTCATTTGAATGAGCCTGTGGGTCATTATTACGCGGGAAAGACCCAAACGGGCCTTTACCAGGCGGAAGAATTTGCTAAGCACTTTCCGAAACTTAAAACGATTCTCGCCCATTGGGGTGGCGGCCTTTTCTTCTATGAGCTGATGCGTGAAGTGAAACAAGATCTTGAAAATGTTTACTATGATACGGCGGCTTCTGTCTTTTTATACGGGCATAAGGTATATGATGTCGTGAAAACATTGGGGCTTGTTGACAAGGTGCTTTTCGGGAGTGATTATCCCCTTCTTCCCCCAAGCCGTTACATGGCAGATCTTTCGCAAAGTGAGCTCGCGGAAGAGGATAAAAAGGCTATTTTGGGTCGTAACGCTGCAAAGCTCTTGAACCTGTAAGATTCATTCTTTGTAAATTCCATGCATAATCATGCTGAGGCGGAACGTATGCCACGCCAATTGTCGTGTTTTTTGCTGTATACTTTTACCATCTTAAATACGACTCAGAAGATGCGTATATTTAAAAGGAGATGATTACTATGCAAAAAGCTAAAGGTGAAGTCTTAATTGCTATTGGCTCCGTCTTGATGATTATCGGGGCGATCTTTGGAATTCTGATGGGAATTCTCGTGACCTTTGCGGGCGCTTGGATCTGGAACATTCTGGGAGCGATGGATGGAATAGAAGATATGCCTGGGTTATCGGGTGTACTGATGGCAGCGGGAGCTGTTATCGGTATTGTCATCGTGATATTTGCGGTATTGTCCCTGGTTTTCGGAATTATGTGCTTTAAGCGCAAAGGCGATCCGAACCGCTCGACATTCCCGCTTGTGATCGGGATCATTTTTACGTTGTTTGCCCTGACGTCTGTGCTATCAGCCTTTTCACTCACCACCCTTATCACGATTGCATCGCCTGTACTGATCCTGGTCGGTGCGATTTTGAACAAGCAGCAGGCGAAAGTCATGGTTCCCTATGCGGGATATCCGCCGCAACCGGGACAGCCTTATCCGCCGCAGCAAGCGCCGTATCAGCCGCCTTATCAGCCGATGCCTGAACAGCAGCCTTACCAGCCTCCTTACGAACAGCCTCCTTCTGAAGAGTAACGGATTGGTATGTGGTTGAAATAATTTGCTACGCCGACATCTTTGTCGGCGTAGCTATTTTGGCAAGAAACAGCACTTCTCCTTTATACTGGGTTTAGGAAAAGAATCACGCATAAGAACCAATGGAGGTACAACACATGGAAAAACCAAGAGGTTCCGCTTATATTTCAATCGGATCGATGGGGCTGGTCGTATTAGCGGGGATCGGCATTCTCCTTAGTCCCTTCATCATGGCGCTGGCGTCATGGTTTGGAAAAATGGTCCGAAACATCAACCAGACAACGGCCATGCATTACCGCGGTGAGGGCCCCATGATGGGCGCCTTTGCGGGACAGCTTATCAGCGGGATTGGGATCGCCATCGGCATCATCGTCCTCATTTTGTCCGCCATCCAGCTGACGCTCGGCCTCTTAGCCTGGAAACGGCGTGACGATCTTTCACGCACCACCTTCCTGCTGGCCGTGGGGATTGCCTTCGCGATCATCTCCCTGCCTGCCGGTCTGACCGCCTGGGGTCTCATCCAGCTGGCGTTTCCCGTGCTCATTATTGTCGGGGCTTCCCTCAATAAACAGCAAGAAAATGAATTGAGAGCCGCTTATTACGCGTCGCAGCCAAGCGTGCCTCCCCCGACTCCGGTAGAAGAAGTACAAGAAGTGAAAGAAGAAACACCCGAGAAAGAGGCCTAAGCTTGCTTCAAGCGGATTCCCTTTCGGTTCCGCCTCATATCCGATCCCTGATCGATCGGCTTAATGCCGCCGACTACGAATGCTACGTAGTCGGCGGTTTTTTACGCGATCTTTTACTGGATCGCCCGACCCATGACATTGACCTGGCCACCTCCGCCCTGCCTGAGGAAGTAATGGCCTTATTTTCCGATTACCGCACCATCCCCACAGGACTCATCCACGGGACAGTGACCGTCCTTGCGGAGGATGACCCGGTGGAGGTGACCACCTTTCGAAAAGAAGGCCTCTATTCAGATCACCGCCGCCCGGACGAGGTCTGGTTTACTAAATCGTTGGAGGAGGACCTAAAAAGGCGCGACTTTACGATTAACGCCCTGGCCTGGCATCCGGATCTGGGTCTTGTCGATCCCTTCGGCGGCCGAACAGATCTGGAAGATGGGATCATCCGTGCCGTGGGCCGCCCAACCGATCGCTTTCATGAGGACGCCTTGCGTATTTTGCGCGCGTTGCGTTTAGCGTCTGAATTGGGTTTTTCAATTGAACATAAGACCGCAGACGCGATGCATGACAAGCGCTCACTCCTCTCTCATGTCGCTTCTGAGCGCATCAGGATCGAGCTTTTACGCATTTTGCGCGCGGAGCATTTTGCGTTTGTCTTGACAAAATATGCTGCTATCATGACCGTCGTCCTGCCCGAGATGGACCCGTTACGCCAAGAGATGCAAGGCGAACTTTCGCGCTATGACATCGCGGTGGAACGCGCAAAGCGCGTTGACGACGCCGAACAGCGCCTGGCAGCCCTCCTTTACGATATTGACATCCCCGAAATCGGAAAAACAGTGGCCGAGCGGCTTCGCTTTTCAAACAACAGCGTCAAGCGGATTGACGCACTTGTGTCCTCCCGAAACGATTATCCGGAGGCCGATAAAAGAAGTGTCTGGCGCGCGCTTCACCGTTGGGGAGATGTCCTTTTTGGGGCTATTCTTGAGCTCAGAAGAGCCGATCTGGAAGTGCGTGTCGCTTCGGATGAAGATGCTTTAAAAAACATCGATACCATAAGGGGCATCAAGGAGGCACTCCTCCAATCGAGGAAGGACCTCCAGCTGTCAGATTTGGCCATTAGTGGCCATGACCTCTTAGCGGCAGGGTATCGGGGGGAGGCAATCGGGGAAGCGCTGGAATACTTGCTTCTGCGCGTATGTGTCGATGACTTGCCCAATCGTCCGGAGGTGCTTTTAGCTGAACTTGAAACTAGGGGCGGCGAAGCAAAGTCAGGGTCACCTCATATTCATCGGTGATTTGCAACAGATCCTCTTCCAATACATAGTGCATCTTGATCGTCACGGTTTTTTTATCGCGCTTCCGCATGTTGAGACTTAGCGAACCGTCGGGGCTTGAGGTGTAGGTAATCTTGATCTCATCGCCCGAGAGGATATACTGGGCTTTTTTATCGGGATCAAGCTCCGCGTCACCCGGTTTAATCAGAAGCGTCCTATCGTCGTTGAAATTGAAGATCATGCCGGCCACAAAGCTTTCGTCTTCGGATTGGATTAACCGCCAGCTTCCCACAAGTTCCCGGTTGATGGCGCAGGCGCCGGTTAAACTGCCGATCAGGAAGATCGAAAGCATCACGATAAAAGCCCAAAAATAGCTCCTTTTTGTCACTCGTCTTATCATATCGCCATCTTAGCACGTCTTCTTCCGTCGTAGATTTTTTTAAAATTGTCACAAATCTGTAACAACGTTTTTCAAATATTCATAAAAATTGCTCTACTACATCTGGTACTATGATTTTAGTTGAAACACTACATGGTGTAGTTTTTCGTATTTTGCTTGATAATTCAGTGATATTGGGGAGACATAGAAAGTAGGGATTGTTATGAGCGTTCTGTCAACGTCCATTAAGCGCCACTTTACAAAGGAACTTGTTGGGACCACGCGCAATGTTTTTGATCTTTTTCATTGGAAACGTTGTGACGTCCTCTTAAAAGACTATAAGACGGGGCGAGTTTTGACAGACTTGGAAAACCTGGAATTTCCCGTCTCCTATTCACAGCAAGCCTGTGACATCATCGCCTCTAAATATTTCAGAAAAGCCGGCATCCCCGAAGAGCCGGGATATGAGACATCGATGCGCCAAGTCGCGGACCGGATGGTCTCATTTTGGGTGGCCTCCCTTATTGATGAGGGCATGATCGAAGAGGGTGAGGCGTCGGCCATCCTATACGATGAACTTGTCTTTGCCCTTTTGGCTCAAATGTTCGCGCCCAACTCACCCCAGTGGTTCAACACGGGGCTGAAATTGAAATACGGGATCGCGGGCGGACAAAGCGAGCTTTACTACTACGATGAGGAAAAAGGCGAAGTCGTCATGTCAGACGACGACTACACGCGCACACAGGCATCCGCCTGCTTCATCTTGTCCATTGAAGATAAACTTTTAGGCCCTCATTCAATCACGGAAGGCTATGTGTCCGAAACGAAACTGTTTAAAGGCGGTTCGGGGACGGGCACGAACTTCTCCTCCATCCGTGCAGAAGGAGAGGCGCTGTCCGGAGGCGGACAATCCTCAGGGCTCATGAGCTTTTTAAAGGGCCTTGACCGCAACGCCGGCGCCATTAAATCAGGCGGGACCACGCGCCGCGCGGCCAAGATGGTCTGTCTCGACATCGATCATCCGGAGATCGAGCAGTTCATTACCTGGAAGGCCCGAGAAGAGGACAAGGTCATCGCCTTGGCCAAGATGGGCTATGACGCCGACATCGACGGGGAGGCCTACCAGACTGTCTCGGGGCAAAACTCCAATAATTCCGTTCGCTTCAGCGACGAATTCATGCGTAAAGTCACCGAACTTGACCGGAATCCCAACGCGACCACGAAGTTAAAAGGCCGCCGGGATCCGTCGGTCGATCGCGACGTCTCCGTAAGGCATCTGTGGGAGATCTTTAATGAATCGGCCTGGCGCTGTGCCGACCCCGCTCCTCAATTCGACGATACCTTCAACGCCTGGCATACCTGCCCCGCGGGAGAGGACGGCGATACCACAGCCAAATACAACCGCATCAATTCAACCAACCCCTGCGGCGAATACGCCTTCCTCGACGATACGAGCTGCAACTTGGCATCCATCAATGTCATGCGCTTTTACGACTATGAAAACCATGTGTTTGACATCGACAGCTATATTCACCTCGTGACGATCGCCCAGATGGCATTGGAAGCCTCAAACCACTGGGGCCAGTTCCCCACACCGGCGATTGCCCGCAAGACCTGGGCCTTCCGCGCCACGGGACTGGGGCTTGCTAACCTTGCGTCTTTGTTCATGAGCGCGGGAATTCCCTATGACTCTGACAAAGCGCGCGCGGTTGCCGCGGCGTTAGCCGGCATTTTAACGGGTCAAAGTTACGCGACTTCCGCGCTTATGGCCAAGCAAATGGGACCTTTCGTCCACTTTGATAAAAACCGCGAGCACATGCTCCGCGTCATCCGCAACCACAGCCGGGCCGCCGGTGCCCGGCAGGACGCGCCGGAGGGTATCGAGTATGAGCTCCCCGTCGTCGATCACACGCTGTTGCGCGACGAAGGTTTTGCCAACCTCTCTGAGGCCTTGAAAACATGCTGGGAAACCGCGGAACAAAGAGGCGAACAATTCGGCTACCGCAATGCCCAAGTCTCCGTCATGGCGCCGACAGGCACCATCTCCTTTGCGATGGACTGCGCGGCAACAAGTATTGAGCCTTTCTTCTCCCATGTCGTGTATAAGAAATTAGCGGGCGGCGGCCTTATGAAATTGGTCAACCCTCACGTGGAACAGGGGCTTTTGGCCTGCGGTTACTCGGGGGAAGAACGCGACGCCATTGTCGAGTACATCATGCGCGAGAGCGATGACGGCATGATCCTGGACGGCAAAATTGAAGGCGCGCCTCATTTGAACGAAGACGACTTGGCTATCTTTGACACGGCCAACCAATGCGGCTCGGGCGAGCGCTATATTTCCTGGCAGGGGCATGTCCTGATGGTCGCGGCCATCACGCCTCTTATCTCAGGCGCCGTGTCAAAGACCGTCAACTTGCCGAATGAAGCCACAGTGAAAGATTTTGCGGATGTCGTCTTGACGTCCTGGAAGAGTGGCGTGAAGGGGATCACGTTATATCGTGACGGCTCCAAATACGCGCAGCCTTTGAATGTGCGTTTAGCGGGCGTCGAGCACCAGGCCCTGCCGCTTGAAGATCTGACTTACAGTGACCTGCTGCATTTTGCGAAAAAGACAAAAGAAGAGCTGGACGACTGTCAGGAGAAATTTGACCGCGGCGATCTGGTGCACAGCCGGGTGAAACCGTTTGGTATTCGCTCAGGCACGACGCATCCGGCTCAGATAGAAGATGTCAAGGTGTACATCACGGTGAACCGCGATGAGGACAGGGAGATCACGGAGATCTTCATGACCACCGACCGCGAGGGGACGCTCATCACGGGGCTATTGAACTCATTGTCGAAGACGATCTCCGTCATGCTGCAGTACGGCATTAAACCGGAGGCGATTTCAAAGATGCTGAGGGGACAAAAGTTCGAGCCCTACGGCTTCGTGCAGCGTCACCCCTACATCAAGTACTGTACTTCGGTGTCCGATCTGATCAGCAAGGTGCTTGACATTGAGGCCGGTGACTACACACGTGTACAGGTGAAGCCTGAAGATGACGAATCGGCTGAAAAGGATGCGGTATTGGCACAGATCAGTCTTGACGATTTTATTCACGAAAAAGCGCAAGAAGCGAGTAAAACAGGGGAACGGCTCTACGACGGATCCGTATGCTCAAACTGTTCGGGGACGCGCATGGTGAAAAACGGGACATGTAAGGTTTGTCTGGATTGCGGTGAAACAACGGGCTGTTCCTAACTAAAAGTCGAAAGCATTTTTTCCCCCAAGATATCACCTCATAAGTCGCGTGCTTGCTGGTATAATTAATCACTAATATATCCATGGGAGAGGCATTTACATTGCCGGGAGGGAACAGCCCATGAAACAGTGTCAACAATGCGGCGCGGAATTAGCGCCCGACTCAAAATTTTGTATTCAATGTGGATCCCGTGTCGAAAACGGGATAGAAGTAATGCCGGAACAAGTGGCGGCACCCGCTCCGCCCCCTCCGGCTTATGCCTATCCGCCGCAACCGGAAGCACCCTACCCGCCTCAGGCATACGCCTATGCGCCGCCTGCAGGATACGGAGCGCCGGTGAAGAAGAAAAAACGCTGGTGGATTCCGGTGGTCATCGTCGCGGTGATTCTCGCCCTATTGGCGGGTTCCTGGCTTGTCTTCGGCGACCAGATTCGTTCACTGTTCATGTCGACGGAGCAAAAATGGCAAAAAGCGGAAAAAGCTTTCGGGCTCGTACCGGAGGGTACGCTTCTTCACGATATTCGAACATCCTCGGAGAAAGTCTTCCGGCAAACAAAATTCGGCGCTACCACGGATCTTACCCTTGATCTTCAGATCGATGAGATGCCGGATGAATTGGCAGAGATCCTGACGATTGTATCGAGTTTGCGCTTCCATCTGGAAAACAAGGTTGATCTTGATGCAGACGATCCTCATGTCTACATGCAGGTGGGATTGGGCAAGCGCTCGGATTCAGACGAAGCGCTTTCGCTGTTGTTGTATGACGCCGAGGATTATCTGGTGATCGAAGTGCCGGATATCCTACCGCGCCCGCTTGCCGTACCGAGAGATTTCCTGGAGGAAGTGATGGAAGATTCAGGCGAATTTGATATCACGCTTGATTCACTGTTAACCTCCTCCGGCTCCGTGCGTAAAGCCATTAGCAGCTTCTCAAGTGACAAGCTCGACACGATTGCGGACGAACTGAAGGCGATCTTTGCAAGGTACGCGGACGAACCTGAGCTCGTGAAAGGTGAAGTTCTCACGATCGGGGGTGTCAGCCAAAAGCTTGACTACTACGATGTGACGGTCCCCGCTGACAAGTTCGCCCCCATGGCGCGTGAGATGCTGAACTATCTTAAAAAGAATAACGACATCCGAAAGCTCCTGGAAGAGCTGCAGGATGTATCTATGGCCACCATGCCTTATCCTTATGGATCGACCGTCCTCCTTTATGACAAATTTGTCGATGCCATCGACGACATGCTAGAAGGCCTCGATATCTATCCGGAAGATTATCGCATTGCGGTTCAAAGAAAACTCTACGTTGACAAGAAGAATCATCCGGTCGGCGGTGAGTTTATTCTCATCAATCGCGTGGATGGGAGAGCGGAGAAAGTCAGGATCGCGTCGCTCCATGTGGAGGACGGTGGCCGGCACGCGCAGCTTTTTGCCTTTGAGACCCCAGATGACACTGGCTTTGAATATCTGAGCGAGTACCGCTTGAAGGATAAATACTACAGCGGTGATTATACGATCAGGTTGAGGGATTGGAGTACGTTCTACGATTACGAATACCATGAGATGGGGCGCGGCCGTTTCACCGATTTTGCTTTGCAGGACGTCGGCGATGAGCTCTATCCTGTCGGGGAGATCACGTACACCCTAAACAATTTGCAGGATCTGACTTATGACGCGCCCGAATCAGTCACCGTGAAATACAACGGAGCGGTTGAAAAAGGGCAGTTGGTTGCCACAGTTGAGCTTGCCCTGGATGTCGAAGAGATGCCGATTAAGGTGACCGTGGGGATCACGCATGCCCCCCTTGCCCAATCGAGCCTGACATTCAAGCATGAGCTCCCCATGAATTTCATCGACTTGTCCCACGAAGAATCGATGATGGAGCTTTTATCCGATGAGGATATGATGAATAACCTCATGTCCGCCTTAGAAAAGCTCGGTATTGATCCTGAGATTCTTAATGGTCCCGACGACTTCGATGACGACTTCGACTGGGACGGATGGGATGACTTCGATTGGGATGACTAAAAATATGCTGACCGTGCGCGGCTTGTCGAAGCGATGGGCCGCGCACCATGTGTTATCGAATGTGTCGTTTCTGCAACCCGCGGGTTCCATTTTGGGAATCTCGGGCGACAACGGCGCCGGAAAGAGTACCCTGTTAAAGATTTTGGCGACTGTCCTGCCGCGCGATGAGGGAGAGGTATTCTTTTCAGGGATATCCCTTGATGATCGCTCTAAATGGCGGTCTTTAACGGGCTATGTGCCGCAGGAATTGGCGCTCGATGAACGCCTTCGCGTGCGGGAGACATTGTCTTTTTGGTCCGCGGCGCGCGGTTTTTCAAAAGAAGAACGAAAACAGTTTCTCGAAGTTGCAAGTCAGGATCCTTTAATTTCAGACTTTTTGGATAAGCCCATCCGCGAGTGCTCCGGGGGTATGGCGCGGCGTGTCAGCCTCATCGTGGGCCTCTTAGGGGATCCCATGCTCATATTGCTTGACGAACCTTTTGCGGGGGCGGACCGCCACAGCCGAACGCTCATGATGGAGCGATTGGACTTGCTTCGCGCCCGAGGTCGCACCATCCTGGTGTCGAGCCACGAGGACGGTGTGTTGGAGTCTTTGTGTGATTCCATTCTTCGTATCGAGCTTCACGAAAGCCAGTCGGAGGCACTGAAGGTTTTGCCATGAATGCGTCTTCCGCGGGCAAAGCATCTTCTTTTCGCAAGAAGCTCACAGGTTTTTTTGCGCATTTCGCCCATGAGTTGCGAGTCTCAAGAGTGGCTTTGCTCCTCGCGCTTGGCGCAATCATCTTGTTATCTTTAGTGGTCCGATTCATCAGCCTAAACGAGAAAAGTGCTGATCCCGGGACCCCCGTGGATTTCTCCGTGTCGGCTTCGATTGTGGATGAAGACCGATCCTTGTTGGGGAAGCTCCTTATAAGTTATTTGGAAGATGTCCGATACGTCTCCGCGATTCACGATGATTCCTTTGACACAGCCATGCGGCGCATTGAGGACAATGAAATCGTGGTGGCTTTAAGGCTTCCGCCGCAGTTATTTGAATTGGCAAGAACAGGATCCGAGGTCGAACCCGTTGAGCTTTGGCTGAACCCCCGTATGCCGGCGGAGTCGGGGCAGATTGCCGTCCTTGTCCGTCAATATGCGACCGCTTTTAACTACCTGTACGGCAATATTTTCGGCTACCAAAAACTCTATGTGGAATTGGGCGGCGATTACAACGACTCGTGGAGAAAAGCGACGAATCACTCGATGAATGTACTCATCATGTACCTGGATCGCGACCGTTATGTGAGCGAGGGCGATCTTTTGTCCTTCAATATCCTCAACCATGTGTTGACGGGTGTTCTTATTATTTTTTCACTTCTTCCTGCCATGGGGGTGCTGGCGGGGACGATTCGGATTTCGGGCACCGCTTATGAGGATCGGCTCCTTTTGTCCTTAGGTTCCGGCATACCCGGCTTGACGAGGTTGCTCATCGGGGCTGTGTGGTGGGCGATCCTGATCGTACCGCCCCTAATAGCCTTGAGCGGGTCCGAGGTTATCCGATCGATTCTCCCCATTGGCTTTGTTTTATTGGCAAGCTACTTTTCGACCGCCCTTCTCATGTTGGCGCTCGGCCGGGTGAAGGCGCCCGGCATGACGGTGCTGCAGGCGGGATGGCTGGTCTTGTTTTTATTGATTGTCATGGGCGGCATCTTGTACCCGACGTCGCTGTTTCCCGATTGGCTAAATAAAATAGCCCACTATACTCCTGTCTATCCCGCGATGCGCAGTATTTACCGTTCGCTTTACCAACAGGGCCTGATGCCTTTTAAAACGGTCCTTATGACGGCTTGGCCGATCATTCCCGCGTCTGTTCTGGCGTTTGTTTTCGGCAGGAGGCGCGTATGAGCAATATTCTTCTGCTTACGGGATTGAAGCTGAAGCTTATCGCACGCCGTCCGACCGTGCTGGCGTTCTGTGTGATCCTTCCCCTATTGCTGTCGCTCTTAGCCGGTGCGACGGTCGTAAGGAATGACCTGTCAAACCTGCAGCCGGGTTATGTGGATCTTGCGGATAACGATGAAAGTCACCGCCTGATCTCAATGTTTGAGTCGAGCGAACTGGGTTGGAGGGTCGTTCGGGAGGATGAGATTGCCCGCGCGTTGGAGCTTGGGACGCTTGATGGGGTTCTGGTCATCCCGGAGCATTTTGGGATGCCGGAATCAACTTCGACGATCGATGAGCGCTATGCGGCTGAGTTCATCCACGGGAAGAATGAACTGGCAGGGGACCTGATCCGTGAGAATTATTCAATTGCGGTCCTAGCGCTTGCCATGAACGCCAAGTTGTTAAAAGATCTTTCAGGCTTGGAGGGTGCTAAAACCTTAAGTACGCAGGAGATCGAGCGGCGCTTAACGGCTAAGGCGCAAGAAGCGCGAGCGGAGGGCGCGGACCTTCGCCTTGAAATTCGAGATGACAAGATGGGGGATAGTCTGCCGCTCATCCAGGTACCGGATGTGGCAGTGGAGGTGTTGTTCTTATCGATCTTTTCGCTCTTGACCAGCCTGATGCTGGCGGATGCCTCGACAGAGCGCCGCATGCGTTCTTTGCCGGGTGGTTTTGGACGTGACTATCTGTCGACATTGCTGGCATTGGCATTGACGGGTATCTTACAGTTGGCGCTCATGGTGGGTGGGACCCGGCTTTTCATGCCCGAGACGACGCGCCCCGAAAACTATGTCCCCGTGATGGCGGTGCTCTTACTACTCATGCTTGCTTTTGGCCAGCTCGTGGCGCTTATTCCGGGGGATCGGCGTTTTGTTCCGGCTTCGCTTTTGTTGTTTATTTCGATTTTAACGGGGGGCAGCTTTATTCAGCTGCCCGCGTTCTGGATGCACAAGGTCGGGCAGTTTACGCCCCATGGATGGGCGCTGGCGCATCTTCAGGGGATGGAGGTGCGGTGGTCGGTGCCGCTTGTGGGACTTTTGGCGCTCATGCTTTTAGGGGTGGCGTTTGTCTTGCATAGGCGAAGTGATACGCTTTCGGGGTAGAATAGAGGGACGGGGGTGCTCCTATGGCCGATGACGCAAATTCTAATCTTATTCGCAAAAACTTAGGGCTCATCCACCTTTACACAGGCGATGGTAAGGGGAAGACGACGGCGGCCGTGGGGTTATCGGTCCGGGCGAAGGCTGCGGGGCTTCGTGTTTTGTTTGTCCAGTTTTTGAAAAGCGGGAATTCAGCGGAATTAAAAGCGCTTGAAACACAGGGGGTGGAGGTGATCTCCGGACAGCCTTCATCGAAGTTTGTGTTTCAAATGGATCCCGATGAAAAGGAAATAACGCGGGTGTTTCACGAAAAACGTCTAATCGATGCTTTTAAAGCAACTGAAGCCGGGGTCGATCTTTTGGTTCTGGATGAAATACTAGGGGCAATCGCGACGGGCATGGTGACGGAGGTTATGCTGCTCGATTTTTTGAACAATAAGCCGAAGCATTTAGAGGTTGTGTTAACGGGCCGCGATCCGTCGGAAAATATATTGGAAGTCTCTGATTATGTGTCGGAGGTTGTCATGCGAAAGCATCCCTTTGAGTCATCGGGGCTTTCTGCGAGGAAGGGAATTGAATTTTAAAGGGGATTTTTTATGCCGGAACATCATGAAACCATCTTGATTGTCGATTTCGGAGGAGGGCTTGCGCGTTCTGTGGTGCACGCCATCCGGGATAGGCAGGTGTACAGCGAGGTCATCTCTCGCGCTCGTTTTGAGAGGGAAAAAGCGTCTTTGGGCGATGCGGTCCGTGGCCTGGTGCTGGTAGGTGATGGAAAACTTGAAGCGGCAGGAGGGCTAGTCGAACTTCCGGTTTTAAAGATAACTAATCCGGAATTTGAGGCATCTTTGGATCATTTTCTTTTTGAAGTATGTCACTGCCGCCGCGATTGGACGGTGGACGCGTATATTGAGGAGTCGGTCGAGCAGATCCGGCAGACCGTTGGAGATAAAAAGGTGCTCTGCGGTCTTTCGGGCGGTGTTGACTCGTCTGTATCCGCCATGCTTGTTTTCCGGGCGGTGGGAGAGCAGCTGACCTGTGTGTTTGTGGACCATGGCTTTATGCGTAAAAATGAGCCCGAGAGGGTAAAGCGGATGTTCTCGGGTGAATATAATATTCCGTTGGTGTTTGTGGATGCCGCGGATCGCTTTATCGCAAGGATTGAGGGTGAGTTGGATCCTGAATTGAAGCGCAAGGCGATCGGTGAGGAGTTTATCCGTATCTTTGAGGATGAGGCGAATAAGGTCCGGGCGGATTTTCTGGTGCAGGGCACGATCTACACGGATGTCATTGAGAGTGGTGAGGATGGCAAGGTCGTGAAGAGTCACCATAATGTGGGGGGCTTGCCCGATCGCATTCAGTTTGAGGGGATTATTGAGCCCTTGCGCGTCTTGTTTAAGGAGGAGGTGCGTGAGGTGGGCCGTAAATTGGGTTTACCGTCTGAGATGGTGGACCGCCAGCCTTTCCCGGGCCCGGGTCTTGCGATTCGCTGTTTGGGCGGTGTGACGCGCGAAAAGCTTGAAATTCTCCGTGAAGCGGACGCGATTTTTCGTGAGGAGATTGAAAAACAAGGTTACCGTGAAGCGGTATCGCAGTATTTTGCCGTGATGACGGGCTTGCAGTCGGTGGGTGTCACCGACGGTGCGCGTACTTATGACTATACGATTGCGCTAAGAGCGGTGAAAACAGATGATTTCATGGCCGCGAATCCTGTTGAGTTTCCCTGGTCTTTTTTGCGTCATGTGACCGAGCGCATTACGACGGAAGTCCCCCATGTCAGCCGTGTGGTGTATGAATTGACGGGGAAGCCGCCGGCAACGATTGAGTGGGAATAGCGTCTACTGTTTTTAAGGCTTCATGCAGAAGACCGCATACAAGGGGATGCTCTTGATGTTGTTTTCAAACCCGAAATTCTTGGCCGATATCCGTACCGAATAGGGTGGATGGAAACGATTCACAAATACGCCCAAACTTTTTGACCGAACATTTTCGGCCGATTTCACCTCTACCGGAATGATTTGACCCTGCCGATCTTGAATGATGAAATCAACTTCAGCTTTTCCGGAAGATTCCCAATACCAAGGTTTATAGCCGGAGGTCACAAGCGATTGCATCACGTAGTTTTCAGCCAATGCACCCTTGAAGCCATCGAAGCTGGGCGGAGCTGTGAGGATTACATTCGCCGCAATCCCAAACTTGGAACACAAGAGGCCTGTGTCGACCATGTACAGCTTGAAAAAATCGTTTTGAGCATAGGCCGATAGCGGCATTTTCCCCTCTGTTATACGAATACAACGGTTAATGAGGCCGGCCAATTCCAACCATTGTATTGAAAGGTCGTATTCTTTGGCGCGTGCCCCCTTTCTTATCGTGCTGTATTGAAATTTCCGATTTTCTTTAGCAAGCTGAGCGGGTATACTTTGCCAAGTCAGCATAATACGGTTTGTTTCTTGGGGAGAAGCGTATTTCGCCATGTCCGCGATGTAGGCATTATTGAGGTTTTTTTGTTGGGCTAGCACAAAATCGAAATCTTTTTTTTCAACATGTTCTAAAACAGATCTTGGCATGCCGCCTACAACGAGGTATTCCCGGTATAGATCCAGTGCTTTATGGTGCAGTGAAAAAGGTGAAAACTGATCATAACTTTCTCGGATGAGATCCGCCATATCCCGATTTCCAGTAGCCCATAAGAATTCCTCAAAATCCATCGGGTGAAGCGTTTCCATATCGACTTTGCCTACGGGAAAGGAATATTTTTCACGGTTAAGAGCGATCCCCAATAGACTGCCCGCCGCCATCACATGATACGCAGGGGCTTTTTCTGCAAAATATTTCAAGCTTGTTAATGCGCGCTCGGAGGCCTGGATTTCATCAAAAATGATCAGGGTATCTTCTTCGAAAATGCTTTGTCCTGATTGGGTCGAAAGTTCACGAATAATGCGCCGCGGATCCAGATCGCGCTCGAAGATGGCAGCCAGATCGCTTGTGTCTTCAAAGTTGAAATAAGCTGTGTTGCGATAATTATTTTTGCCGTACCAAAGTGCCGTATATGTTTTACCTACTTGACGTGCACCGTAAATAATAAGAGGTTGCCGTGTAGGCGAATTCTTCCAAAAATTCAATCGCTCAACAATTTTACGTTCCATATAGTGTGGTTGCTCCGCACTTATTGTAACATAGAGTTGAAAAAAACCACAAGTTCCCCTTCTCCTCATCAATGGAAGAGGACATAATACTGCCTCCATGCAGCGTAATACTTGAGTACGCCCTCTGCAGGCTGTATATTTTCTTCAAGATGCGGTTCAACAAAAACCGAAGGGTGTTTTCTTATGTCAATAAACAGAAGCAAATACGTTCTTGCAATGAATCTTATTTGTCTGTTGTTCTTAATGGGCGGAACGATCTATTTAGTTGCCAACTGGGCCAATATTCCGCTTAAAATTCCAGGGCACTACAATGCCTCAGGGGAAGTTGACCGCTGGGGAAGTAAATGGGAGCTGCCTGTTACCCTTGGGGTGGGATGGCTAATGTATATCGGTATCACGATTGTGGAACATTTCCCCCGGATTTGGAATACGGGCGTCACGGTCACGAAAGAAAACAAAGTAAGGGTATATATAATTCTTAAAAACATGATCAGCACAACAAAGCTGATCATGGTGGTTATCTTTGTTTT
>DIRK01000006.1 GCA_002427535.1 Mageeibacillus sp. UBA5438
ATGACAGGCAACGATGAGGTGATTTTCCTCCACTGCCTGCCGGCTTTCCACGATCTTCACACGACGACGGGAAGGCATGTGAAAGAAGAATACGGGCTGGACGCGATGGAGTGCACGGACACCGTATTCCGAGGCAAACATTCCCGGGTCTTTGACCAGGCTGAAAATAGATTGCATACGATCAAGGCGGTTATGGTCGCTACGATCGGTCGCTAATACAACATCGGAGGAATTTATGAAAAAACGTATTGTCGTCGCCTTGGGCGGGAACGCCCTTGGCAATAACGCAGAAGAACAGCGCGAGCTTGTCCGCCAAACAGCGGTTCCCATCGTAGACCTGATCGCGGAAGGACATGAGCTCGTCTTAGCACACGGTAACGGGCCGCAAGTGGGCATGATCAACCTTGCCTTTGACAACCCGAATGTGCCGCCGATGCCCTTTCCCGAGTGCGGTGCCATGAGCCAGGGCTACATTGGCTACCATCTTCAAAATGCCATCCGCGAGGAGTTGCTCTCGCGCGGTTTGAACCACCCCGTCGCGACCATTGTGACGCAGGTGGTGGTCGATATCGAAGATCCTGCCTTTCAAAATCCGACCAAACCGATCGGATCCTTCTACAGCGAAGAAAAGGCAAAAGAGATTGCCAAAGAAACAGGCTTTGTCATGAAGGAAGACTCCGGCCGCGGATACCGCCGGGTCGTCGCCTCGCCAAAACCGATCGCAGTCGTCGAAGATCGCACAGTCAACGCCCTGATCGAGGCGGGCCAGGTCGTCATCACCGTAGGCGGCGGGGGTATTCCTGTGATCCGCCAGGGCATCCATCTGGAAGGTGTCGCGGCCGTGATCGACAAGGATTTCGCCTCTGAAGTCTTAGCGGAGATGGTCGACGCGGATTACCTGATCATCCTGACGGCGGTCGAAAGGGTCGCTTTGAATTTTGGCAAGAAAGATGAAAAATGGCTGGACCATGTCACTGTGGCTGAGATGGAACAGTATATGACAGAAGGGCATTTCGCGCCGGGGTCCATGCTTCCGAAGGTGGAAGCGAGTGTCGCCTTTGCGAAATCAAAGGAAGGCCGCACCGCGCTCATCACTTCGCTTGAGAACGCGCGCGACGGCATTGCGGGAAAAACGGGGACACATATCAGCATCTAGATAACACACATGGCCCTTGAATGGCCGAGCGAAGGGGGACGGTATGGGGGAAATCAGAGTAGCCTTATGGGGCTTTGGCGCCATGGGCAGCGGTATCGGCCGGATGATTGCCGAAAAAGAAGGCATTGTCATCACGGGCGTATGTGACACATGGGACCGCCTCATCGGGCAGGAAGTGTACGAATACCTCAAACTCGATCGCAAGGGAAGACAAAAAGTCGTGATTACAGGCGATGTCACAGAGGTCGTAAGACAAGACCTCTGTGACATTGTCATCTTAGCGACTGATTCCTTTGTCGCAGCGCAGTTTGACAAGATCATGTTTTGCCTCAATCAAGGCGTGCATGTCATTTCAACCGCCGAGGAAATGGCCTGGCCTTGGGCGCAGAATAAAGAATTGGCCGATCAGATCGACGCCTTGGCCAAGAAAAGAAAAGTTGCTGTCCTCGGCACCGGGATCAACCCGGGCTTTGTTCTCGACTACCTCATCCTCGCGTTGAGCGGCACCTGTGAGCATGTCAATTCGATCAAGGCCGCCCGAATCAATGATTTAGCACCCTTTGGCAAGGCCGTCATGGAAGAGCAGGGCGTGGGCATTTCGGTGGAAGAGTTCGACCGCCGCATCGCGGAAGATTCGCTTGCCGGTCACGTCGGCTTTCCCGAATCCATGGAGATGATCGCCTCGGGGATGGGCGTCAAACTGGCGGACATCGAGCAGACACGCGAACCCATCGTCACCCATGTCGATCGGAAGTCAGCCTACGGCGAGGCCAAAAAAGGCAGCCTTGCGGGCATCCGCCAGCAGAGCTACGGCCTTTTAGCCAACGGCGACGTGTTCATCCACCTTGACCACCCGCAGCAGATATGCCCGGAAGACGAGGGCGTTCACACAGGAGACTACATTACGCTTCACGCGCCCGGCTATGACATGAACCTCTCGATTGTCCCTGAAACCCCGGGCGGCATCGGGACGATCGCGATGGTTGTCAACATGATTCCTCACGTTCTCATGGCCAAACCGGGGCTTCGCTCCATGCTGGACCTGCCCGTTCCGAGAGCCATCTTGGGGAATTTTGCAAAACAGTTGGAGCGCGGAAAACAGCAAACTTTTAAAGAAAATGACTATGTCGTCATCATGCAGGTGATTTTGCCCGCCGAAAAGCGCGCGCCTAATCTGCCTTCTGACACGGCCAAAACACCGCTTGTCGCATTGACGAAAGGCTGGTTATTAGAGGGAGCCAAGGTCGGCGAGACGGTGACGGTGAGGACGGTCTGCGATCGCGAAGTGACCGGCACCCTTACGAATCGCAGTCTTTCCGTGACGCACGATTACGGCGACTATGTGCCCGAATTACAGGTGGTACACCGCCAGGTTCGCGAGCTTCTGTTCGGAGGTGGCAAATGAAACAAGACATGTCATATGAAGCGGTCATGAAACGGCAAAACGCCATTATGAAAGAGGCGCTCGGGATTGATTACGACGCCTACGAACGAGGCGGGATTATCTTTGACTATGAGGTCATGATGGACGATGTCGGCCTCTCGATCGAAGAGGTCATCGCGATCGAGCGCGATATGGGTGTGGGCAATACCCCCCTGATGGACTTGAAGAACATCACGGCGCTGTCAAGGAAACTCAGCTCGCCGGGGCATGGCGCCCGCATTCTTGTCAAAGATGAAGCGGCGAACCCCTCAGGGAGTTTCAAGGCCCGCCGGGCCGCGCTTTCTGTATGGGACGCGAAGCGCAAAGGCTACGAAGGCGTCATCGCCGCGACCTCAGGCAACTACGGCGCCGCGGTGGCCAGCATGGCCGCAAGACTCGGCTTGAAGTGCATCGTCATCCAGGAATGCTTCGACAGTGACTTTAAAGGGCAGCCCGAAATTTTGGAAAAACAAAGAAAATGTGAGGCACTAGGCGCCGAAGTCATCCAGATGACCGTCGGACCGGAACTGTTTTACCACGCGCTGTCCCTCATGGAGGAGACGGGCTTTTACAATGCCTCGCTTTATACGCCAAGCGCCATTTTAGGCATCGAGACACTGGGCTATGAGATCGCAGAACAGTGCCGCGAGAAGTACGATCTTGTGCCGGATGTTGTGCTTGCGACTCACGCAGGTGGCGGCAATCTTTCCGGGACAGCCCGCGGGCTTTTAAAGGCAGGATTAAAGGACACGAAGGTGTATGCCGCAAGTGTCGATTTAAGCGGCCTTTCAATGGCATCCGATCGCGACTTTAACAGAAAATCATTCACCACGGGACACACAGGATTCGGCATTCCCTTTGCCTCCTTGCCCGACCGCTCGGATGTGCCCAGAAACGCCGCGCGGGCTTTGCGTTATATTGACCGCTACCTGTTGGTGAAACAAGGAGAAGTATTCTACACGACCGAGATGCTCGCCTCCCTTGAAGGGATCGAGCGGGGCCCGGCCGGCAATACTTCACTTGCTGCGGCCTTTGCCCTGTCACGTGAATTGCCCGAGCATATGACCATCGTTGTCCAGGAGACGGAGTATACGGGAGCGGGCAAGCACCCGATGCCCCAGCTGACCTTTGCCCAAGAAAACGGCATTGAAGTTCGCTTCGGAGATCCCGACGAAGAAGTCCCGGGCCAGTCGATTGTTCTGCCCTCGCATCCCTCCTTGATCAAGCTGCGCGAATACGATATGAATCGCCTCCGCTTGTCAGCTTTAAGACGGATGGCGGACGGGAGGCGTGAATTTTCGGATGAAGAGATGGCCTACATGGCCTCTGAGATAAATTTGAGTGTTCAGGAAACGAAAGCACTGATAAAGTCCCTTTAAAATTGGGACCGATGAGGAGAGGAGCGGAGCGATGACCGAAACGAAGGGATCGTTTGACGAGCGCAGAGCACATCTGGCCGCGATGTCGGACGAAGAGTTGTACGAGTATTTTTGGAAGCTGGCAGAAAAAATTGTCGACCCGCTCGTCGAAGCGGGCCGTGTGTATACGACGCCTGCCATCGAGCGCAGCGTCCTCTTGCGCATGGGATTTTCAAGCCTTGAGGCACAGGCGATTGTCCAGGGCATGGTCGAACGCCGCCTGATCCCGCACGGCGCGGGTCATGTCATCTGGCGCCTGTCAGAGCAATTGGGCGAGGGGATTCGTGAAACAGGCTTAGGCCTGGTCGACGGGAAGCACTGGGAGGATGCTGTGCGGCTGTTCGAGGAGGTGAGGTCATGAACCCGGATAAGAAACAAGTGATCCCCAAACGCGAAACAGACATCGCGCTTCACCCCGAGGAACGGCTCGATATTCGGAAAATTCTCGATGGTTTAGAGCATTACCATTCGCCCAGACGCCCCTGGCATTGGCGTGAGGAAGCGTGTGTGCCCAGAGAAGTGGGAGACTTTACCTATTTAGAGGCCTCCAAACCCCTCGAGCGCTCACTGCCCCTACCGGGGAGCCGCGGCTTTGGTTTCATTGACCCGCAGGCGGACTGCGTGATCACGACTGAAATTGCCTCAGGGCGGTTCGAAGACGACGTGCGTCGCATGCGCATGGCCGCCTGGCACGGCGCGGATCACATCATGGTAATCCGAACGGCGGGGCAGTCCCATATTGACTCCTTGATGGAAGGAACCACCCAGGGCATCGGGGGCATCCCCGTGACGCGCAAACAATGCCGCGCGACACGGCGCGCGCTCGACCTCATTGAAGATGAGGTCGGAAGGCCGATCAACTTCCACTCCTATGTCTCAGGGGTGGCAGGGCCCGACATCGCCGTGATGTTTGTGGAAGAAGGGGTGTCGGGCGTCCATCAGGATCCCCAGTACAACGTGCTTTACCGAAACATCAACATGCTCAGAAGCTTTGTGGACGCCTGCGAAAGCAAGGCGATCATCGCCTACGGCGGCCAGCTTCAGATCGACGGCGCGCATAACGCGAACGCGACCGCCATGGAGGCTTGGAAGGTCATGCCCGAGCTCATGGTGCAACACGCGATCAACACGATGTTTTCCGTAAAATGCGGAATCAAACCCGAAAACATTGCTCTGTCCAGCGTACCGCCGACCGCGCCGCCGGCACCCTGCATGCGCCTTGATTTGCCTTACGCGGTCGCGTTGCGCGATTTTTTCCGCGATTACAAGATCCGCGCGCAGCAAAATACAAAATACATGGAGTCTGAGACACGCGAAGCCACGGTGACCCATACTTTGAACATGGTCATCTCGCGCTTGACCTCAGCGGATATCCAGTCCACCATTACGCCCGATGAGGGGCGCAACGTGCCCTGGCATTATTTCAATATCAACGCCTGTAATACAGCACGGCAATCCTTAGCGGGGCTTGACGGAATCCGCACGATGCTTGACATCAGGCGCGACGGGCCGCTCGGTGAGCGCGTGCGCGAATTGAAAGAGCGCGCCATTTTGTTCATGGAAGAAATCATCGAGACAGGCGGCTATTTCAGCGCGGTTGAAGAAGGCTTCTTCGTGGACAACGCGGAGTACCCCGAACGTAAGGGCGACGGTATCGCGCGCGACCCGGAAGGCGGCATCGGCAATGACACCCTGTACAAGCGTGCCGACGACTATTTTGCGCCTGTATCCGTTCACTTCGGGCAAAACAACATTCCCGAACCGTTCGAACACGCAAGTGACGCCATCGGGGGCGATACCTTCGAGGATCCGTCAAAAATTCAATTCATTGATGAGTTGGACGACTATGACAATGTCAACGTGCGCATCGCTGAAAAGCAAAAATACTATGACAACACGAATCTCATCCGCCCTGAAGTTGAATTTATGGCGGACGGCGTACTCGTGTTGACCATGATGCTGCCCTGCGATCAGCGTCACGCGGAGGCGGCGGCGCTTAAGATCGGTGAAAAGATGGCGCTATCAGACTGCGAGGTCATCCACAGTCAGCTCCTGCATCCTTCTGAGGGCACCTATATTGAGATGAAGGGTAAGGTCGGCTTTGACATCGACCTTAGTACTCTAGAGTTGCCCCAGATCGTGGAGACGCTGTCCGAAGCGGAGATCCGCGAAGCGATTCACGCGCATCCCATGACCATCGTCGCGGCAACAGTCGGCGAGGATGAGCACTCGGTGGGCTTGAAGGAGATCCTTGACATTAAGCATGGAGGCATTGAGGGCTTTGGCGTGAAATACCATTATCTTGGTACTTCCTGCCCGGTGGAAAAGCTGATCGACGCGGCGATTGAGACCAAGGCGGACGCCATCTTGATCTCGACCATTATCTCGCACAACAATGTGCACTACGACAACATGCAAAAACTGGCGGACGCGGCTACCGAAAAAGGGGTGCGCGATCAGCTGATCTTGGTTGCCGGCGGGACGCAGGTGTCGGCTGAGACGGCTGTTTCGTCGGGGATGGACGCGGGCTTTGGCCGCGGCAGCCGCGGCATTGACGTGGCTAGTTTCCTGGTCAAAAGACGTCGGGAGATGAGGGGAGACGCTTAAATCAATGAGAGTTGAGCTCATTGTCGCGGAAATCGGCAGTACGACGACCGTCGTCAATGCTTTTTCGGCGGTGAAAGAAAATAACCCGCGTTTCCTGGGCCAGGGAATGGCCCCGACCTCTATCGCGGAAGGCGATGTGACCTTGGGGCTTCGACGGGCCGAGGAAGATTTGGCAAAAAACTTGGGCACTTCTTCGATCGAAGCGGATGAAGTGCTGTGTTCGAGTTCGGCCGCGGGCGGTCTTTCAATGAGCGTCCACGGCCTTGTCCCGGATATGACCGTGCGCGCCGCCCGTGAGGCGGCGCTCGGTTCAGGAGCGGTGCTCCGCATGGTGACCTCGGGGAAGTTGGGTCCCCGCGACTTGCAAAAACTCACATCCATCGCGCCGCGCGTCGTCATGGTGGCGGGCGGGACAGAAGGCGGCGAACGTGAGACGGCACTGTTCAACTTTGAACAGATCGCCCAACTCAAAATGAATGTCCCCATTCTTTACGCGGGCAACAGTGACAACCATGAGGATATCCGGGCGTTAGCGGATGAACATGAAGCGTTGCTTTATCTAGCCGACAATGTCTATCCTTCGGTCGATCAGCTGAACAGCAAGGCCGCGCGACATGTCATCCAGGCGATCTTTGAGGAACATATTATCCACGCGCCGGGGATGGCGCATATTCGTGAAGTGGTGACGGGGACGATTATGCCCACTCCGGGCGCCGTCATGGCCATGACCGAGAAACTGTACGAGGTGATGGGCGACCTTTTGACCATCGATGTCGGCGGGGCAACGACAGATATTCATTCGGTGACCCGCGGCAGCGAGGCGCTATATGAATTCAGTGTGGATCCCGAGCCCTTGGCAAAAAGGACGGTGGAGGGAGATCTTGGCGTATTCATCAATCGGGCCCATGTCCTTGAGGCGATGAACGCGAAAGAATGCGCAAGCTTGCCGGACGACTACCGTGAATTGTTAGACAAGGTCCCCGAAATTCCGCGTAACGAAGAAGAGATGGCACTCATCATGCCGCTTGTGCGCAGCTGTTGCCGCGAGGCGCTTGACCGGCACGCGGGGCGCATGTCGGAAATCTTTACGGCGAGGGGCAGGCGCAGGGTGGTGCGCGGCCGTGATTTGACGGCGGTGAAAACCCTGATTGCCACGGGGGGCGCCTTGACGCGGTTTTCAAACGTGGAACCGATGATCCGCGAGCTTCTTCGCGCTCCTGAGCCTGAGCGGCTTTATCCGCCGCCTGATCTGCGTGTTATGATGGACAAAGATTATTTGATGGCGTCCTCAGGCGTGATGGCGGCGACTTATCCGGAGGCCGCTGTCCGGCTGATGCGGAATTCCCTTGATATAGGGACGATAGGAGGTAATGATGTCGTTTCCTGAGCTTTTGATTGACCGCGCGAAGTTAAAGCACAATATTAAGACTTTGCTTGAGATGACGGCGCCCCTCAATATCCAGACGCATTTTGTCACAAAATGTATCTGTGCCTACCGTCCGATTGTGGAGGCGATGAATGAGGCGGGAGCCGAATATTTTGCTGACTCAAGGGTAGAGAACCTTGCCAGCATCCAAGATATTGGATTGTCGCATATGCTTGTCAGGATGCCCATGATTTCGGATGCCATGAATGTGGTGCGCCACGCGGACCTGAGTCTTAATTCAGATATGGCCACCATTGAGGCCCTGTCAGACGCGGCGCTCGCTTTAGAGCGTGAGCACGGCGTCATCCTGATGGTCGAGATGGGTGACTTGCGAGAAGGCTTCATGCCGGACGAGATTATGGAGACGGCGTCCCGTGTTTTGAATCTTCGGGGGGTTTGGCTTGCGGGCATCGGCGTGAACTTCAACTGTTACGGCGGCGTGATCCCTGAGACGCATCAATTGGAAGAACTCGTGACGATGGCGAAAGCCATCCGCCAGCGCTTTGGCATCCCCCTACCGATCGTATCAGGCGGCAATACGGGCTCCTTGTATCTCATAAAAGAGGGTCGCATGCCTGAGGGCATCACGCACCTACGCATCGGAGAGGCATACCTGATCGGCATTGAGACGTCTTACAGACGCCCCATCGGCGACATGTACAATGACGTGTTTACGCTGCGCGCGGAGATTATTGAATTGCGTAATAAACCCTCCGTTCCCGAAGGGCTCATCGGGCCAAATTCCTTTAATGAAATTCCGGTATTCGAGGACAAGGGGCAGATATGGCGGGCGATTCTTGCGGTCGGAGAACAGGATACCAAATGTGAAACGCTTAGTTCAAAAGACGGGCGTATTTCATTTCTCGGCTCATCAAGCGACCATATGCTCCTTGACGTAACGCACGCTTTAAGAGATTTCAAAGTCGGGGATGTGTTGGAGTTTACGCCGGATTACGCGGCTCTGCTGCGCGCGATGACCTCGCCTTACGTCACTAAACGTATGGTGTAGAAAATGAGATTGCGGGCATAGGTCATGAAATACTCCGAAACAAAAGATCCGTGGTACACGAAGAAAACATGGGCCGAAATCTCACAAAGGGCGATCCTTAATAATCTTGAGGTGATCCGTAGAGCTATCGGAGATCCCAAAGTATTTTTGGCGCCCGTTGTCAAAGCAGACGCCTATGGTCACTGCGCTGAACTTGTGGTCCCTGTCCTAGAAGAAGCGGGCGTGAACCATTTATGTGTCGCAACGGTCGATGAGGCCATTATGCTCCGACAGGGAGGCGTGCGCTCGGACATCCTTATTTTCGGGACGACTAAGAGTGAACATGTGCCTTATTTGAAGCGCTACCGGCTGACGCAGTCGCTTGTGACAGAACATGAAATCGCTTCATTTGCCGCGGCCTCTCAACAATGCGGCGGTCCTCCGCTCAAGATCCACATAAAACTTGACACCGGGATGACACGCCTGGGGTTGAAGGCCGATGAACGTCACCAGAAGAAAACGGCGGAGACGATGCTTTGGGCATCCCGTGAGCCTCATCTTCAAGTGGAGGGCGTTTACTCTCATTTGGCGAGCGCGGACACGGATCCCGAGTATTCGCATTTGCAGCTGAAGCGTTTTAATGACACCGTCCAAAAAGCTGAACAACAAGGTTTCCCGCGCGTCATCCGCCACCTGGCCAGCAGTTCGGCCATCCCGGAACATCGTGACTTTCACCTTGATATGGTGCGCCCGGGGATTGTCCTTTACGGCGGAAAGGCCGGCCCCTCCGAGGAGGCCTGGCAGGATCTTATGCCCGTCATGACGGTGAAGAGTGTCATTGAGCAGGTGAGTGTCGTCGATAAGGGGACGAAGGTGAGCTACGGCGGGACTTGGACCGCAGACGTAGATTCAGTCCTTGCGGTGGTTAACATGGGCTACGGCGACGGCTTATCGAGGCTGTTGTCAAATCGGGGACACTTCTACCATAAGGGAAAAAGGGCGCCGATCCGGGGGCGTGTCTGCATGGATCGCTGCATCATTGATGTCACTTCGATCCCGGATGTGAAGGCCGGCGATGAGGTCATGTTTTTCGGGCAGGATCATGGCGTTCGGCAAAACGCTTCCGAGTTGGCGTACCTTTGTCAGACCATTGACTATGAATTATTTTGCAATATCCATGAGCGCGTGCCGCGTGTGCGGGTTGACTAGTCCATTTTTCGTTTCAAAATGATTATCCTAAACGGACAAACGACCGGGAGGGGGTCCGGCCGTTGTCTTATGCTAAAAGCAAAACGAGTATTTATGAATTATTATGAAAGCAGTTTATCACTTAGAATGCACCTATGTCAACACCTCAAAAATTGAAGATAGAATAATATACAATCATAATTGCATATACATGATTTATATGAGAATTCGGCTGTGTTATGCTGGCCGAAGAACATGAAAGGAGCCATAGCCATGGAGCAACCGCATGACGCGATCCTTGAAGAGCTTTATGAACTTGTCATTGAGCGCGCCCGTCATCCCGAGCTCGGTTCGTATACGAACTACCTGCTTGACAAGGGACTTGATAAGATTTTGAACAAATTGGGTGTCCAGGCGATTGAGGTCGCGATCGCGGCCAAGAACGGCCGCAAGAGCGACATCGTGTTTGAGAGCGCAGATCTGGTGTATCACCTGATTGTTTTGCTCGCGGCCTCAAGTATCCCCTTAGAGGACTTGATCGCGGAGTTAAGAAAGAGAAGGACCTTTTCAGAGCACAACAGCGTCTGATGACTTCGCGCCGTAATAGGCGCGAAGTGAGTTCAACACCGCCAGGAGCATGACGCCCGTATCGGCAAAGACCGCTCCCCACAGGGGCGCGATGCCGACGGCGCCCAAGACCATCAACATTGTTTTGACAAGCAAGATTAGGATCACATTTTCGAACACACGTTTTTTCGTTCGTTTGGAAATGGCGATCATGTCTGCGACGCGGGCCACATTGTCGGTCATAATGACCGCGTCCGCGGACTCGATGGCCGCGTCTGAGCCAAGACCACCGATCGCGATGCCGACGTCGGCGAGGCGAAGCACGGGTGCGTCATTAATGCCGTCTCCGACAAAGGCGGTTGTGGCGCTGGTCTTACTTTTCATGTTTTCAAATTCTGACAGTTTATCTTCCGGCAGAAGTTCTGAGGCCCAATGATCAGCCTCAACATTTTTGGCCACTTCGGCGACCGCGTTTTCGTGATCACCTGACAGAATCGCGATCGTTCGAACCCCTTGTTGCCTGAGTGAGCGCATGGCGGCCTTAGCGTTGTCTCTCAATGCGTCCGCCACAAAGAATGTGCCAAGGTATCGGCCTTCTTTCGCGATATGGATGACGGTCGCGGCGCGAGTGTCATCCTCAAGAGGAACTTCAATGCCATGGCGTTCCATCAATTTATGGTTGCCCGCAAGATACTCGATGCCGTCTTTTTCGGCGACGATGCCGTGGCCTGCCAGTTCTTCCAACTTGTCGGCGGCGGGTATTGTATCCAAATCGATTAAAGCTTCATCGGCATAATGCCGGATCGCTTCCGCGACAGGGTGGGTTGAATGCTGCTCGGTGAAGGCTGCGGCACGAATCAAATCCTTTTCATCAACGCCTGAAGCGGTGATTTTGTCGACGACGGTAAAATTGCCGGCGGTCAGTGTGCCTGTCTTATCGAAGACGACGGTGTCAAGTTTGGCCAAGGCCTCAAGGTACTGACTTCCCCGGATGTAGATGCCGCGCTTGGAGGCATTGCCGATGCCGGCGATGTAGGCCAAGGGCACCGAGATGACAAGGGCGCAGGGGCATGAGATGACCAGGAAGCTTAAGGCCCTGTAGAGCCACAGTTGGAAGTCCTGGGAGAAGATAAGCACAGGGATGGCGACTAAGAGTGCGGCCAAGGCGACGACGATGGGCGTGTAAACGCGTGAAAAACGCTCGGTGAACATTTCGATCTTTGTTTTTTTCTTTCCGGCGGCCTCCGCCAGGTCCATGATGCGCATGACGGCGGAGTGTTGCTCGTCGCGCAGGGCGGTGAGTTCAAGCCTTGTCTGGCCGTTGATCGCGCCTGCCATTACCGTGTCACCCGTATTGACCGCAACCGGCCGTGACTCACCTGTGAGGGCGGAATAGTCGACAAAGCCCGTGCCCTCGTTAAGCTGTCCGTCAATGGGCACGCGTTCGCCGGGATATACGAGAATCAAGTCGCCGGGGCGGAGGGTTTGGGGGCTTGCATCTTCCACTAGGTCGCCTGTTTTTAAATGAGCGACAAGCGGTCGTATGTCGTTTAATGCGTCGATGGAGCGTCGAGTGCGGTCGACGGTGCGGTCCTCAAGGCCTTCCCCGATGAGATACAGGATCATGACGGCAAAGCCTTCGGCGTATTCCCCGATGGCAAAGGCGCCGGTGGTGGCGACGGTCATGAGAAAGTGTTGCGAAAAAATGTCGCCGCGCCAAAAACCTCTGATGGCTCTCACGATGACGCCCGCGCCGACGATGAGATATCCGATCAAAAAAAGCAAAAAGGATAGCGTTGCCCGATCGCGCAAGAAAAGGGCAAGGACGAAGAGAACAGATCCTACAATGAGCCGGACCGGGATCGAGGTGAGTTGTTCGATTTTCGGGTGCCGGGCAATGAAACGATCGATGAAGTTTTCTTCGTAGCTGTGACAGCTGTCGCAGCAGCCGCCGTGTTGAGCTTCAGTTGTACAAGCGCTGTGTTTATCCATCTTTTAAGATTGCCATCCTTTATTTTTCGTTTAAGTGTTCTGTGCCGACGTCCAAGATCTGTTTGACATGCTCATCCATGAGCGTGTAGTAGATGACCTTGCCTTCGCGGCGATTTTTTACAAGCCTTGCGGCGCGCAGGACGCGCAGTTGGTGCGAGATCGCCGACTGTGACATCGAAAGGAGTGCCGACAGGTCGCATACACATAGTTCTGAGTGGTGAAGGGCACAAAGGATGCGCACCCTTGTTGAATCACCGAATACTTTAAAAAACTCTGCCAGATTGAACAGAAAATCATCGTCCGGCATGGATAGGTATACGCTTCTGACGCGATCCTCGTGGATCATGGGGACATCGCAAAAGATATCGTGGTCGTCCAGTGAATGGGCCATGGCTTCCCCCTTCTAATGTTCAAGATATATGAACATCTGCTCATATATGGTAACGTATTCCCGTATGAAAAACAAGGTTTGCATCAGAGGCAAAATGATGCTAATATACCAGTTGCGCCTTTTAAGCGATCAATAAGCGGGCAAAGCCCCTCTTTTAAGGAGATAGACAATGGCCAGATGTGAAATTTGTGACAAACACATGTTCTTCGGCAGAAAAATCAAGATTACGCGTTCGCAGATTTCGGGCCGCGGTCTTCATCGTCAGCGTGCGAACGTCAAGCGCGTGCACGTTGTCGTAGACGGGGTTCCGAAGCGGATGAACGTCTGCACACGCTGTCTGAGAAGCGGGGCCGTTGAACGCGCCTAATTTTTCTATTAAGAACAAAAAACGCAACAAAAAGGTCGGGCAATAAGCCCGACTTTTTTGTTGCCATTCATCTTACGAGGCTTCCGGTCCTTCCAACAAGCCCTGGCGAATCGCGTTAGTCGGGCAGACCTTGACACATTCGCCGCAGTGAATGCAGATCTCCTGATCAATGACCGCCAGGTTATCTTCAATCTTGATCGCTTGTACCGGGCAGACACGCACACAGCGCCCGCAGGCAATACAACCCACCTTACAGGCCTTCCTGACCACTTTCGCGGGCCAGTGATTAGAGCAGGTGACATTGGTCGCCAATTCATGCTTGGGGATCATGTGGATCAGGTGCTTCGGACAGGCATCCACGCATTTGCCGCAAGCCGTGCAGTTATTGTGGTTCACATGGGCAATGCCATTTTCCAAATAAAGCGCGTTAAACTCACACACAGCGACGCAGTCACCAAATCCGAGACAGCCAAAAGTGCAGGAGTTAGGTCCCGCAAAAAGGCCGGCCGCGGAAGCACAGTGAGGCGTACCCGTATAGTCGAAGCGCTTCGTTGTATTCTCGGTCGTGCCCTGACAGAACACATTGGCGACAAGCGGCACGACGGTGCCGGCTTCCACACCCATCACTTCGGCGACCGCTGTGGCCGTATCCTGGCCTCCCGCGGTGCAAAGCGTGGTCTTAGGCTCCTCCCCGGAGGCTAAGGCGGCCGCGTAAGCCGCACAGCCGCTGTAACCGCAACCCCCGCAGTTGACACCGGGCAAAACGTCTTCCAGCGTCTTTTGCAGGGGGTTTTCTTCCACACGGAAGAAGCGGAAGACAAGCAGTATGACAATCCCCGAAAAAAGCGCAATCCCGGCGCCGATGAGCGCCGGTAACACGATGGGGTTTTGCGTGATGACAGACAGTAACATCAATAAATTCCTCCGACAATCCGGGCCTTACCCGAACAGATTCTCAATGACGCCCTTAAATCCCATGAACGACACTGACACAATGGACGCGGCCATCAGGGTGGAAGGCAAACCTTCCATGAAATCGGGGATATCGGCTTTTTCCATTTTTTCACGCACGCCGGTGAAAAGGAACATGGCCAGCATATAGCCGACACCCGCACCGAGCGAGGACATCATGGCGGCGGGAAAACTGTAGATCTCGGATATGTTAATCAGCATGACGCCCAGGATGGCGCAGTTGGTGGTAATCAAGGGCAGGTAAATCCCCATCGCCTTGTAAAGCGGGGGGAAGGCCTTGCGAATCACAGCTTCCAGTACCTGCACCACCGAAGCGATGACAAGGATGAACACGACCGTCTGCAGGTAGCCGAGGTTGACAGGCTCCAAAAGCGACCAGTAAATCGGATAGGTGACCGCGGTTGCGAACAGCATGACGAAGATGACCGCCACGCTCATTCCCATCGCGTTTTTCAAACTCTTTGTCAGTCCCAAGAAGGAGCAGACGCCCAAAAAGCGCGACAGAACCAAGTTGTCAATCAGGATGACACTGAACAGAATAATAAGAAATTCTTTCATTTATTTATCCTCGCTTTCCGCGTCCGCTTGTTCTTTTTTAGCTAAAGCGCCCGGCTCCGAAAGTGACGCGGGGACCGCGTCACGCGCCGGAGTCCTCGCGGGCCTCGGCCCGTCGACGGTCTCAGTGGTCTCAAAGATCGCGTCAGTGCGGACACTGATGCTACCCGGATAACGCTCGCGATCCATCGTCTCCTGCGGCTTTTGCGCGTAGAAACGCTTATTCAGTTTCTGAGTGATCGCGACCATGATGCCGAAGATGGCAAAACCGCCGGCCGGCAGGCCGAAGATGATCATGGGTTGGAGCCCCCCGTCGCTGATCCAGGGCATGGGGACATCGAAGAAGGTACCAAAGCCTAAGATCTCACGCAGGGAGCCGATGAAGAACAAGGCAAGGGTGAAACCCACGCCCATCCCTAAACCATCGACGGCGGACATGAGCACGCCATGGCTGTTGGCAAAGGCCTCCGCTCGGCCCAAGATGATGCAGTTCACCGTAATCAAAGGAATAAAAATGCCAAGCGCCGCGTTTAATTCAGGCAAGTAAGCCTGGAGCAGGAATTGCAAAATGGTAACAAGGCTAGCGATGATCGTGATGTAAGCGGGGATACGCACCTTGTCAGGGATGACTTTTCGTAAAAGCGAAATGACGACATTGGATAACACAAGCACCGCGGTGGAAGCGGCCCCCATCCCCAGGCCGTTCATCGCTGAGGTCGTCACCGCGAGCGCGGGGCACGTCCCGAGCATCAGGATCAATAAGGGATTTTCTTTAATAATGCCCTTGGTAAGTTCATAACCGGCCGATCGTTTTTTGGCCATCTTATTTTCCCCCTTTCCGCATGAGCGCGTCATAGGCAAAAGAGGCCTCTCTTACCGACGCCGTCACGGCATTGGATGAAATGGTGGCACTTGTCACAGCGTCAATATCCGATAGCGAATCATCCGACAGACGCCCGAGATACTGATCCGTGAAAGAGGCGTCCGCGGTCTTTTGACCGAGGCCGGGGGTTTCACCGGAGGCGTCCACATGGATGCCGACAACAGTGCCCGAAAGGTCGAAGCCGACCATGACCGGCACCTTGCCCCCGTATCCTTTACTTGCGACCCCGATGATGAGGCCCGTCACCTCGCCGCCTGTATGAACAGCGGCCACCATGTAGACTTCGGGGTGGAGCTGGGCTAAGTCAACCGTTTTGGCTCCGGGAATCCCTTCGCCTGCCTGTTCGAGTGTCTCTTCAGGGAAATCATCCGCCAGAGGAAACAGCGCGCGCTTGTTGGTGTCGGCTAACCACTGAGCCTGGTAGGCTCTGGCGTCCGCCGTCACATCCGCGGTAAGCGCCAAAAGCGCGACACAAATAGCGCAGATCAAAACAAGGATGATCGCGGGCACCGGCCCTCGTTCAATCAATGACATGTTATTTTTTGGCATGTTTCACACCTCCGATCGTCATGGGTGTCGTCCAGCGCTCGATATGGGGCGTGAGGATATTCATCAACAAAATCGCAAATGAAACGCCCTCCGGCATGGCACTGTACATACGCAATAGCCCCGTTAACAATCCTGCACCGATCCCGAAAATAACCTTCCCCCAGAGGGTCGTCGGGGTGGTCACATAGTCGGTGACCATGAAGAAGGCCGCAAGAATAAGCGCGCCTGACAACAGGTGGGTTAAAGGATCGCCACCCGTCAGCGTGACGAAGAGTATCGTCGTGCCGATAAACGATAAGGGGGCCCAGATATCAATCACGCCCCTAATAAGGAGAAAGATACCGCCTATCAACAAGGCGATGACGGAGGTTTCACCGATGGAGCCCGCGTGGCGTCCGAGGAAAAGATCGAGGACCGAGGGCACAGCCTCACCTGTCTTCGCCAGCATGAGCGGTGTGGCGCTTGAGACGAGGTCAACGCCTAAGAGTTTGTCCGCGATCGAGTAACTTGAGATCTGTCCGGCAAAGGAGACTGACAGCACGATGCGCGCTGTGACGGCAGGGTTTGCGAAATTGTCACCCAGCCCGCCGAACATCTGTTTCACGACCACAACGGCCACAAAGTTGCCGATGACGAGCACCCATAGGGGGCAGTTCGCCGGCAAACTTGCGGCGACTAGGAGCCCTGTGACCACGGCGGATAAATCGCCGACGGTCTGCTCGCGTTTCATCACGATACGCGCCAAGGCTTCAAAGCCCGCGGCTGAGGCGGCACTCACCGCAAAGAGCATGAGCGCGGGAAGACCGAATATGAAAAAGGACGCGATAATGACCGGTATGAGCGCGATGATCACCTGTAACATGATCGAACGCGTCGTGATTCGGTCGCGGATATGGGGAGAAGCCGATACATGAAGCATTTAGGATTTTCCTCCTTTCGCGCGTTCTGCGGCGCGTACGATGGTTTTCCCGATGCGGATATTCTGAACAAGGTAACGCTTGGCAGGACAGACATAAGAGCAGCTCCCGCACTCGATACAGTTCATGACATGGCGATCGGACAACTCTTCCGGATTGTTCGCCCTTGCGGCCTTATCTAAAGCCATCGGCATAAGGCGCATCGGGCAGGCGCGGACACAGCGGCCGCAAAGAATACAAGCGGATTCCGCGGGAAGGACCGCGTCCTCTTCGCTCATGACAAGAATGGCGTTGTTCTGTTTCAGTATGGGTCTTTGGATATGGTCGACGGCAACACCCATCAAGGTGCCCCCCATGATGACTTTTGCGGGATCCGTCACCGTACCGCCCGCCTTTTCGATCACTTCTTCAATAGAGGCCCCGATGGGGACATCGAAATTGCCGGGCGATTGAACAGCGCTTCCGTCCACCGTGATCGCTTTGCGGATCAGCGGCATGCCCGTTTTAAGATAAAGCCCAAGAAAATGAAGCGTCGTCACGTTTTGGACAATGACGCCGACATCGGCGGGAAGTCCTCCCTCGGGGACGACGCGTCCGTTCAACAGACGGATCAGGACTTTTTCAGCCCCTGTTGGGTAGGACGTCGGAAGTACTTTGACACTGATGCCGCCCTTGGGCCAATGCTCGTTTTTCCCGTACAACCTAATCGCTTCGTTCAGCGCTTTCGCGGCTTGTTTTTTATTGTCTTCGATCCCAAAGATAATCGTACTGACTCCGCACCATCGGGCAATCGCGAGTGCTCCTCGAACAGCATGTTCAGCACCCTCGATGCATATACGGTGGTCGACTGTAATGTAGGGTTCACATTCAGCGGCGTTCACGATCAGGGTGTCCACCGTTTTACCGGGCGG
>DIRK01000036.1:0-21404 GCA_002427535.1 Mageeibacillus sp. UBA5438
AAAGCGCGTCGCTTTGCGTTACAAAGGTCGACGCACGCGCGCTCAGCGCATGATGGTCTCGGTTTTTATCCAAAACGGAATTGACATGAAAATCGCAAAAGAGATGGCAGGTACCTTAACAGACGACCGTGATACGGCAAGGATCCTTTGCGAGTCTCATTTTCCCCATCCTTCAATAGACGATGAAATCGCCATGTTAAAATTACTCGCGCGCCGCGGTTACCCAATCGGCCTCTCACGTGATATCGTATCTGAGTGTTTAAAATAAAGATGGACAAAACATTTTACCTGTATTCCTTGGGTTGCCCCAAAAATGAAGTCGACTCCGAGAGCATGAGCGCTCTTTTAAAAGAGAAGGGCTACCGCTTCACGGATGACCGCAAAGAGGCTTCATTTCTGGTCGTCAACACCTGCGCCTTCCTAGAATCGGCTGTGACAGAGGCGATTGACGCCATCTTGGAGCTGGCCGAGATCAAAAAAGATAATCCCAAAGCTTTTCTTATCGTCACCGGCTGCCTGCCTCAGCGCTACAAAGATGAGATCACAAAGGAAATCCCGGAAGTCGACGCCGTGTTAGGAACAGGCGAATACGGACAGATCGCCGAGGTATTCGAATCGCTTTTGGAAGGTCACTCACTCAAAGAACACATACCGGGCCCCGCGGGCGCCATCGATTATCTGGACCGCGAGCGCCTTCCCTCAGCGCCCCCCGGCACCTACGCCTATCTGAAGATCGCCGAAGGCTGTTCCAATGCCTGTGCCTATTGCATCATCCCGAGGCTGCGCGGTCCCCAGCGTTCGAGATCTGTTGAATCCATTGTGAAAGAAGCCCAATGCCTTGTCGCCTCCGGCGTCAAAGAACTGATCCTCATCGCGCAGGATACAACGCGCTACGGGGAGGATTTGCCCGAGCGGCCCACCCTTGCGCATCTGCTTCGGACATTAAGCTTGGAAGTGCCCGACGTGGCGCTTATCCGAACTTTATATTTTTACGCCGACCGACTGACGGAAGAACTGCTTTTGGAAATGGCAGGAAATGACAAGATCGCCCATTACATCGACCTTCCCATCCAGCATGCCTCCGACCGCATCTTGAAAGCCATGCGGCGCCATGAGACCTCCGGCATGATCCGTGATAAAATCACGCGGGCACGCCGGTTAATGCCTGATCTCATTTTGCGCTCCACCGTGATTACGGGCTTTCCCGGTGAGACGGAGGAGGACTTTGACATACTCTTAGAGTTTATAAAAGAAATTGAATTTGACCGCTTGGGCGTATTTGAATTCTCACCCGAAGAAGGAACAGCGGCCTTCCTAATGCCCGATCAGGTCCCTCACAGCCTGGCGTCAAAAAGGCGGTCCATCCTGATGGCGAATCAACAGGACATCGCGCGCCGAAGAAATGAAATAAGAATCCACACGACAGTCCCCGTTATCCTTGAAGCGGTGGATGAGCGTGGTATACTCTTCGAAGGGAGAAGCTACGGCGAAGCGCCGGAGATTGATCCTGTTATTTATGTCGCCGCGACGACGCCCGATCTTACGATCGGAAGCCGTCCCGTCGTCCGGATTGTGGACGCGGGACCTTATGACTTGACGGGGGTGTCAATCGATGAACATCGCGAATAAACTGACCTTATCGAGGATCGTCATGATCCCGTTTATCTTATTCTTTTTACTGCCTTTGCCCTACTGTGAGGCCTGCGCGTTTTCGGGATTTATTGTCTCAACACCGGGGCGCGTCATCGCCTTCATGCTCTTCATCTTAGCGGCCATGACGGACCTTTTGGACGGCATGCTCGCCCGAAAGCAGGGTATTGTCTCAAACTTCGGTAAACTGGTGGACCCCATCGCCGACAAGCTGTTGGTGCTGTCCGTATTTACGGCCTTTGTACAGCTGAACCGCATCTCCACCTACGTGATCGTCCTGATCGCCGCGCGCGAATTTATCGTGACGGGGATCCGCATGGTGGCCGTCGAACACGGGCTTGTCATTGCGGCCAGCTGGTTTGGCAAGGTGAAAACCGTTTTCCAGATCATCACGCTATGCACCCTCATGTTTGAGCCCATCATTGTCCAATGGATTGACCCCACACAGTCTTTCTTAGGCTACGGGACGCCCTGGACCATCCCCGGTGATATACTGGTGGCCGTGACTTTACTTTTGACCGTGTTTTCAGGCCTGGATTATTGGCTGAAAAATAGAGCGTTGCTGTCGGATGCCCTGAAGGTTTAATCCATTCACTGCATTGACGCGGCACGCAATAAAATTGAAATTTGGGAGGACCCAAGGATGACAAAACAGGAAATTCTAGAACGTATTCAAAAGATCTTAGCCGATCAGCTCAGCATTGAGCCAGAGACCATCGAAATGACCTCGAACATTATTGAAGATTTAAACGCTGACTCACTCGACATTGTGGAACTTGTGATGTCGCTTGAATCAGAATTTGATATGGCGATCATGGACGAAGAAGCGGAGCGCATCCGCACGGTCGGCGACGCCGTCGACTTCATCCACGCGCACCTATAAGGCGCATACTCCCTGTGCCGGACGATGTATCGACACTCGAAGAACGACTCGGTTATCTGTTTCGGAACAGGGAACTATTATTAAGCGCGCTGACCCATCCTTCTTTCGCTTACGAAAGCCATGACAAAAAGGCGGACAACCAGCGATTAGAATTTTTGGGTGACGCAGTATTGCAGCTCATCGTCTCCGAAACCCTTTACACACTGAAAAGTGAGGCGGCCGAAGGGGAGATGACGAGAATGCGCGCCAACCTCGTCTGCGAACCCACTTTAACCCGCATCGCGCACACACTGGACTTAGGGGCGTTCCTGCGGCTCGGCCACGGCGAACAGATGACAGGGGGCAGAGACAACCCCTCTAACCTGTCGGACGCGTTAGAAGCCGTCTTCGGGGCGATCTACCTCGATGGGGGCCTTGGGGCCGTAGACGCGGTCATCTCAAAACTATTTTCACCCTATGTCGAATTAGCGCTCGGGGGCCGGCTGCACTACGACCACAAAAGCCTGCTGTACGAATGGGCGCAGTCAGACAAGGGCAGGGACGTGGAATTCAAACTGTTGGACATGACAGGCCCCGAGCACGACCGCCAATTCACGGTGGGTCTTTTTGTAGAAGGCAAACTTATTAATAACGGCACAGGCAAGACCAAAAAGGCCGCGGAGCAAGACGCTTCGAGGCGCTTTTTCGAGGACGTAAGGAAAGATTAGAGCCGGCGTATGCTGCAATCACTTGAAATACAAGGATTTAAATCATTTCCTGAATACACGAAGATTCTCTTTCATTCGGGAATCACGGCGATTGTGGGACCCAACGGGGCCGGCAAATCGAATATTACGGACGCCATCCGCTGGGTATTGGGTGAACAGAGCGCCAAGACCCTGCGCGGCCAGCGCATGGAAGACGTCATCTTTAACGGCACGGCGCAAAGGCGCCCCGTGAGCTTCAGTGAAGTCACACTCACCTTCGACAACTCCAAACAAATACTCCCCATCGACTACGAGACCGTCTCCATCACGCGGCGTTACTACCGCTCAGGCGACAGCGAGTACCTGATCAACAAGACCCCCTGCCGTTTAAAGGACGTGAACGCGCTCCTTATGGACACAGGCATCGGGCTTGACGGCTATTCCATCATCGGGCAGGGGAGAGTCGATGAAATCCTAAGCAATAAATCTGAGGACCGCCGCGCGATCTTTGAAGAAGCCTCAGGCATCGTCCAGTTTCGGACGAGAAAAGATGAGGCCCTAAGAAAGCTAAACCGCTCAGAACAAAACCTCCTGCGCGTCGACGATCTTTTAGCCGAGCTTGAATCACAGGCCGAAACCCTTGAAAAACAAGCCTACGATGCCCGCCACCATATCGAGCTTGCGACGCGTTACCGAAAACTGGACATCGCGCTCTCCCTTCGCCAGGTGGAAACCTTAGAAGCGCAAAGGGAAAAACGACAAGAGGATGCCCGCCTGATCGAAAAGGACTTAGAACAGGCCAAAAGGGCGCAGCAGACCATGCGAAGCGATGAATCGGAAGCCTCTTTTAAAATCGACGAAATCGACCGGAGCATCGAAGAACAGCAGACGCGCTTCAACCAATATTCCGTCAAAGAGACCGAACATATCGGGCTCTCAGCACTCCACAAGGAAAAATACGAGAGCTCGAAAGAGGGCGCCGAATCACTTTTAGAAGAAAAAAACCGCCTGACCATGCGCATCATGTCTTCTGAGCAGGATCTTTCAGAGCGAAAGATGAGACGCGAAGCGATGGCGGAGAAGAAAACGACACTTGCCGCACAGCTCCTTGTGATCAACGAGGCCCTTTCACAGATGGAAGCGTCCATGGGCCGTGTGGCGTCGAAAATAGAAGAGGCGACGCGTCAAGGGCAAGAATCCAACGACCAACTGGCCTCTTACCGCGCCCTGATCAATGAAAAGCAGGGAGAATCCCAAGCCTTATCCGCAAGACTTCTGCGCTTGAAAGATGAAGAAAATTCGATCGCCTTAGAAAAGGAACGCGCCGAACAAACAGCCGACACGTACAAGGCGGACATTTTGTCGCTAAAAGAAGCGATCGCAACTCTTGAACAGCAGGCTCAAGAAGCCAAGGAACAGACCCTCCGCGGGCATCGCGACGCCGACCGCATCGAACAGACGATGGAAATGGTCGCGCGCGAAATCCACCAACTGAACTACGAGGCGGAGACGCTGGAAAGGCTGGAATCCGACTTTGAAGGCTTTACCCGCCCGGTCCAGCTCCTGATGAAAGAAGTTAATCGCGAGCAAGATCATGCGGTGTACGGTCCGCTTGCCTCGCTACTCACCGTACCTGAGGCATTGCGCCCGGCCATTGAAACGGCATTGGGCGGATCAACACACCACGTGGTGGTTGACGATTCAGACACGGCCAAGCACTGGATTGACTGGCTTCGAAACGCGCGTGCCGGACGGGCGACCTTTTTGCCGCTGGGCGCGCTCTCGCCCTACGCTTTGGATCAAAGGACGAAAAAAACTGCCGAAGAGAGCCCCGGCTTCATCGGCGTCGCGGGCGAGCTTGTCTCCTACGACCCTGAAATCGATCCGGCGGTCCGCTATGTCTTAGGGCGTACCCTGGTGGTTGAGACGATGGACGATGCCGTCCGTTTAAGTCAAAAGATCGGGCGCTCCCAAACCGTGGTGACGCGCGGAGGGGACGTCGTGAACCGCGGCGGCTCCATGACAGGCGGTTACAGGACCACGAAAGCCGTGGGTGTCTTAGGGCGCCCCGGGCGTGCGAAAGCAGCCCGCGAAGAAGCGGACGAAAAGAAGATTCAACTCGAAAAAGAAAGCACTGCTTTAGAGGAAGCCAAAGAGCTTTTGACCCAAAGGGCCAAAAAAGAGGAGTCCTCCCTCATGGCACTGGCCGATCAAAAGGCGAAATTGGGGGCCGTTTTAGCGAAAGAAGAAGCCGAAAAACTGAGCTATGAACGCCTGCTAAAAGAAATGGAACAGCGGGACAGCGAGCTTTTGGCCATTGAAGAACGCCTCGCGGAATTATCTACTGAAAAGACTCATTTCGTACAGCAAATCGACGCGATTGAAACAAAAAAGCAAGACGCGATGTCGGTTTTGACATCGCTTCAATCTGAACATACATCCGATCGGCAAGCCTACGAAGAACGGCGCCATGAACATACACGGCTTGAGGTTTCCATTGCCTCCCTCGATGAGTCGCTCTTAGAATTTGACCGTGTCACAAAAAATACAGGCACTGAAATTGAAGAAGCCAAAGTAAGGCAGGGTTCACTTGAGCGCGAGTGGAAAGAACAAACCGCTCGCATGGAGCGTGCGAGGCAGGACATCGAGGCAAATGACCTCGCCTTAGCGGCGGTTTCAAAACAGCGCCGCGAATGTCAAACGCTTTTAGAGCAACTGATGGAACAGCGCGAGGAGGCCTTTACAAGCCAGCGCGCCCTCATCGGAGAGATGAACACCGTAAATGACCAGGTCGCCTCTTTACAGGCCGTATGTGAGCGCCAGGACGCGGAACTCGAGCGTATGGCAAGCCAGGTGGACGATCAGTTAAACAGGCTGTGGGAGACCCATGGGGTGACCCGGCGTGAAGCGGAGGCGGAATGCGAAACCATCGACGTGATTTCCAAAGCGACCTCTGAGCGCGCGCGATTAAAACGCGAGATCGATGAGCTCGGCCCCATTAACCACAACGCCATCCGTGACTATGAGGCGCTTTCAACGCGAATTGACTTTACGCGTTCACAGCGCGAGGACATTGAAAAGGCACAATCTGATTTAGAAGCGGTGCTGCGCGACCTTGACCAGTCGATGCGCGAGCAGTTTAACCGGACTTTCCACGAGATCAATCAGAATTTCAATCAGGTGTTCTCCGAGTTGTTCTCGGGCGGGCAGGCGGAACTTACGCTCGAAGGGGACGGCGATGTACTCTCAGCCGACATCAGCATCCAGGCCCAACCGCCGGGTAAGAAGCTCCAAAAGCTTTCCTTGTTGTCGGGCGGGGAGCGCTGCCTCACGGCAATTGCCTTGCTGTTTTCCATCTTGAAGCTGAAGCCTGCGCCTTTTTGTGTGTTTGACGAGGTTGAGTCCGCGCTTGACGACGCCAATGTCAAACGCTTTACGGACTATGTGCGCCGTTACGCCTGGTCCATGCAGTTTATACTGGTGACGCACAGGAAGGGTACGATGGAGGCCTCTGACCGCCTCTACGGGGTGACGATGCAGGAGCGCGGCATTTCACGCGTCCTGTCCATGGTCCTGTCTTCGGCTTTGCCCTACGGGGATTAGGAGTGAGTTTTTGAGTATTTTTGACAAATTTCGCCAAGGCTTGGAAAAAACAAGAACCTTCATGACCCAGAGCATTAACCGCGTGTCCGCGGGACTCGGTGTCTTTGACGACGATATGTTGGATGAGCTTGAGATGACCCTGATTCAGGCGGACTGCGGCATTGAGGCGTCGACAAAAGCCGTGGAGGCGATCCGCGAACATATCCGACAAACAGGGGATGCTTCAAAAGAAGCGGTCCTTTTTGCCTTAAAAGAGACCCTTGCCTCGATGTTGATTGAAAAAAAGCTTGAGCTCGAAGGCGATCAACTGACTATTTACCTGATGGTCGGCGTGAACGGCACAGGCAAGACGACGACCTCGGCCAAGCTTGCAAGTCGCGCTAAACAAGCGGGATTTCGCGTGTTGATGGCTGCGGCCGATACCTTCCGTGCGGCGGCCATTGAACAGTTAAAAGTCTGGGGGGAAAGAACCGAAACAGCCGTCATCGCGCACGCGTCCGGCTCTGATCCCGCGGCTGTGGTGTTTGACGCCATTTCAGCCGCCAAGGCGCGCAAAACAAACCTTCTGATTATTGATACTGCCGGACGCCTTCACACGAAAAAGAACCTGATGGATGAGCTGTCCAAAATTAGGCGCGTCATCGATCGCGAAGCGCCCGAAGCTTTCGTCGAAACAATCCTTGTGATTGACGCGACGACGGGGCAAAATGCCATCGTGCAGGCACGTGCCTTCCATGAGGCCACCCATGTCACCGGGATTGCGATCACAAAACTTGACGGGAACGCCAAAGGTGGCGTCGCGGTCGCGGTGGCCCATGAGACAGGGTTGCCGCTCTGTTTAGCCGGTCTTGGCGAAGGACCGGATGATCTTCAGGATTTCGATAAAACCTTGTTTTTGGACGCGTTGTTACCGCAATAATAGCCTGTCAGCAGAAATACTTGACAGCTTGAACTTCTTTTGTTTATACTGTCCGCATGCCCAAGCAGGAACACCCATTAAGAGAACCCTCACATACGGATGTATGTCTTTACCTCGACTACTACGGGGAGCTTTTGAGCGCACGCCAAAGGGAAATGATGGAACTCTACTATGACGAGGATCTGTCTTTGGCTGAGATCGCGGAGGAAACAGGACTCACCCGCCAGGGCGTCCATGACCAGATCCGCCGCGGTGTGAAACGCCTCGCGGAATGGGAAGTTGTTTTGCATCTTGTGTCGCGCGACAAGAAACTGATCGCTACGGTTGAAGAAGCGATCGCGCTCCATAAAAAGGGCGAAAGTGAACCACTTTTGAATACATTACAAGGTCTTTTGGGCATGATCGTGCCCCAGGAAGTGGAAGAAAACAAGGAAGGGACGGATGGCGATGGCCGTATTTGAGAATCTGAGTGCACGTTTAAGCCGCATCACGGATGCCATGCGCGGCAAGAGTCGCGTGACGGAAAAAGACATCAAGGACATGATGCGCGAGATCCGCCTCGCCTTGCTTGAAGCCGACGTCAACTACCAGGTCGTGAAAGATTTGACCGGGGAGATCGGGGAAAAAGCCAAAGGCGCCGAGGTCATGGAAAGCCTGACCCCGGGACAGCAGGTTGTGAAAATCGTCCACGAAGCCTTGGTCTACATCCTTGGAACCGAGGAAAAACTCATCGTCTCACCCACCGGATTTACCGTCCTCATGCTCTACGGACTGCAGGGCACGGGTAAAACCACCACAGCCGCTAAACTGGCTTTTCATTTAAAAAATAAGGGCAAAAAGCCCATCTTAGTCTCCGTCGACGTCCACCGCCCGGCCGCCCAGGAACAGCTGCGCGTCTTAGCGGAACAAATCGGCGTGGAGTATTACATCGATCCCGAGGAAAAGGACGCTAGCCGCCTGGCGTTAGCCGGTAAGGAGCGCGCCCGCTACATGATGTGCGACACCATGATCGTCGACACCGCGGGGCGCATGACGGTCGATGACGCGCTCATGGCGGAACTCTTGGCGCTGAATGAAGCGATTAAGCCCGATGAGCGCCTGCTCATTGTGGACGCCATGATCGGCCAGGAGGCCGTCAGCATCGCGGAGGCCTTTGAAGCTTCTGTCGGCCTTGATGGATTCATCATGACCAAGTTGGACGGCGACGCCCGAGGCGGCGCCGCGCTCTCCATCCGTCGTATGACCGGCAAGCCGATCAAGATGATCGGGACAGGGGAGAAGATCGAAGATTTAGAAATCTTCTACCCCGACCGCATGGCCTCACGCATCCTCGGCATGGGGGACGTCCTGACCCTGATCGAAAAGGCAACTGACGCGCTCGATGAACGCCAGGCACAAAAGACCATGGAGCGCCTGAAGCAGAACACCTTCACCATGCAAGACATGCTGGAGCAGTTAGAACAAATCCAGGGCATGGGTTCCATGAAGGAGATGCTCTCCATGATCCCGGGCATGGGGCGAAAAGTCGGCAACATGGATATCGATGAGAAGGGACTTGTGAAAACGCGTGCGATCATCCAGTCCATGACTCGAAAAGAACGCGACAACCCGAAGCTGTTAAACGCCTCAAGGCGCAAACGCATCGCCCAGGGGAGCGGCGTGGAAGTGCAGGACGTCAACCGCGTCGTCCGGCAGTATGACGATATGCTGAAAATGATGAAACAGTTCGGCATGATGGGGCAGGGCGGCAAAAAGCGCCGCGGCAAAATGCCCATGGGAGGCTTTGGCCTTTAACTTGATTTCGCCGGGCCCCAGGCCCGTGACGATAGATTAAACCTTATTGGAGGAACTTATGGCAGTCAAAATCCGCCTCAAACGTGTAGGCAAGAAAAAACAACCGTATTACCGTGTCGTCGTCGCCGACGCGCGATTCCCGCGTGACGGACGCTTCATCGAAGAGATCGGCACCTACGATCCGCACACCGACCCTTCCACCTTCAAGGTCGACGCTGAGAAGGTCAAAGATTGGATCTCAAAGGGCGCGCAACCGACTGAGACCGTCAAAAAACTTCTGAAGTACAACGGGATTGTGGAGTAAGACATGAAAGCCTTATTAAAATCCATCATTGAACCCTTGATCCAACATCCGGAAGATTTGACGATTGAAGAAGAACGAAAGGGTCGTGAAGTGGTGCTCACGGTGAACGCGCATCCCGATGACATCGGACGCGTCATCGGCCGGGGCGGCAAAAGAGCCCAGGCGGTCCGGGCAATCATGAAGGCCAAAGGCGCGATGGACAATCGCCGCGTCACGGTCGACATCGAGTCATGAAACAACCCTATCTATTGATTGGCGTGTGTCTTCGCCCTCACGGCGTCAACGGCGAGCTTTTGATCAAGAGCCTCGGCGACGATGACACACGCTTTCAACAGGGGCTTTTGTGTTATGTCACGGAAGACTTTGGCACAAAACCTTTGTCGTCTCTCCGATTAAAGTCAGCGCGGTCCACACCGCGCGGCCTTCTTTTGGAATTCGACGGCATTGACACGCGCGAAAAAGCAAAAGCGCTGTCAGGGCGTTACTTAGCCGTGTCACGCGACGACGCCGCAGAACTTAACGATGCGTTCGAATTTTACTACGGCGATCTTTTGGGTATGCGGGTGATAGACGAAAGAAAAGGTCCTCTCGGCACGGTACGGGACATTATGGACACGGGCACGGCTGACATACTCGTCGTAAAAGACGAGGGACAACCCGACCTTCTCTTTCCCTTTTTAAAAAGCATCATCCGACAAATCGACCAGGAGGAAGATGTCATCCATGTGATCCTGCCGGACGGTCTTTACGAGCTCTATCGAGGCGCATAATGGCGATTCGCTTTTCCATCCTCTCGCTTTTCCCCGAACAGGTGAAAGACGCGCTCGATCACAGTATTACCGGGCGCGCCATGAAGGAACAATTAATCGAGCTTGACCTTGTCCAGATACGCGACTTCGCGATCAATGCATACGGTCAGGTAGACGATCGTCCTTACGGGGGCGGACGCGGAATGGTCATGATGTGTGAACCCGTTTATAACGCCTGGCGCTCGGTCGCAGGAGAAGATAATCAGGATGTCAGGACACTTTTCTTAACGCCGCACGGACAGGTGTTCGACCAGCAGATGGCGCAGTCCCTTTCAAAAGAAGAACATATCGTCCTGATCGCGGGGCATTACGAGGGCGTCGACCGACGCGTCATTGATGCGATCGGTTGTGAAGAGGTCTCTTTGGGGGATTTTGTCATGACGGGGGGCGAGTTAGCTGTCGCGGTCATGATCGACGCCATCAGCCGGATGGTCCCTGGGGTTTTGCCGGACGAAGAAGCCTGGCAAAACGAATCCTTTTCAGAAGGACTTTTGGAGTGGCCCCAGTACACAAAACCTCGTGAGTGGCGCGGCCGCAAGGTGCCTTCAGTGCTTTTTTCAGGCCACGCGAAAAACATCGAGCAAGAGCGCCGTTTAGGCCAGTTGATTGAAACTTTAAAAAAGAGGCCGGATCTCTTAAAAGACCATCCGGTGGAGACTGAATTATGGGAAGCCTTGGCCAAACGTCTCTCAGATTGTGAAGATTGACGGCCATCCCCTGCTATTGACATAAAATTTCATGAAAATCACGATGTAACGAACTGACAAGCGCTGTCGTCTTATGGGATGGTGGGAAAATTTCCGCCTGTATGTTTTATATTGAAGGAGTCATTTATGAAAAAAGTAATGAGCATTGTTTTAATTTTAGCCCTGTTGTTTACATTCGGTTGCCAGTCGGGCCCCAAGGCCCCCCAAGAAGAAGTCGGGGACTTGAAAGAAACCATGGAACAGATCGTGAAAGACGCAGGTTTCCCGGAGATGTTAGAAGACGGTTATTTCCTGGATGAACTCGATCAGGAAGAAGCAGGATTTTTAATCGGCGCTGAGTCATTGGACGGAAAAATCGCGGAAGCCTACGGCCTCCAGCCGATGATCAATGTCAATCCCTTTGCGATGGGAATCTTCCGCGTCGCCGAAGGGGGGGACGCGGTGGCGTTCGCCAAAGAATTAAAAGAAAAAGCCGATCTTCGAAAATGGATCTGTGTCGAAGCCGAAACGATGGCGGCCGCCTCTAAAGCCGACGCGGTGTTCTTTGTCATGGGAAGCCAGGACGAAGTGACAAAACTCTTGGAAGCTTCAGGCTTCACCCCGGTCGCGTAAACAGCCTTGCTGTTTTCAAGCGTCACATTTCTTTATTATTTTCTGCCGGCCGTCCTAGTCGTCTACTTTGTCGTCCCCGGCCGGTGGAAAAACGCGGTATTACTCCTTGCAAGCCTTTTGTTTTACGCTTGGGGAGAGCCGCGTTTTTCGATCATTATGGTCACGACCGCCATGACAGGTTACCTGTCAGGCCGAATTATTGAGCAGCTGAAAGGTGAGAAGCTTCGAAAAGCGGTACTTATCACAGGACTCATTCTTGTGCTTGTCCCGCTTTTACTGTTCAAATACGGCGATTTTTTCATACGGAATATCGATCAGGTATTCCCCGGGATGCTGTCGCCCTTAGGGCTCGTTTTGCCCATCGGGGTCAGTTTTTACACCTTCCAGATCCTGTCCTATGTGATTGACGTGTATCGACGTGAAGTGGACGTTGAAAAGAACCCTTTTTATTTTCTCATGTATGTGTCGTTCTTCCCTCAGCTTATCGCGGGACCGATTGTCCGATTCCAGACGATCCAGAAGGAAATCCGAAACAGAAAGGTCACCTTAGAACTTTTTGCGTCGGGCATCACACGTTTTGTCACAGGCTTGGGGAAAAAGATCTTAATCGCGAACCTTTTAGCGGAGTTCGGGCAGCAGTTGAGCCTTGCAGGGACACGTTCAGTCCTCTCGCTTTGGGCCGGTGCTCTTGCCTTTACCTTCCAGATCTACTTTGATTTTTCAGGCTATTCTGACATGGCCATCGGATTGGGGCGCATGTTCGGCTTCCAATTCTTGGAAAACTTCGACTACCCCTATCTGTCGCAGTCCATCACGGAATTTTGGCGGCGCTGGCATATGTCACTGGGCTCCTGGTTTCGCGACTATGTGTATATCCCGATGGGCGGGAGCCGCGTCAGCTCTTGGAAAATGATCCGCAACCTTTGGGTCGTCTGGTTATTGACCGGATTTTGGCACGGCGCGTCCTGGAACTTTGTCGTCTGGGGCCTTTTCTACTTTATCCTGCTGCAGATGGAACGTATCGGGCTTTCCAAAATACTTGACAAAGCGGGCAGCGCAGTCCGTATTGTTTACACATTCTTCTTTGTCAATCTGGGCTTTGTCCTGTTTAATGCCGATTCACTCACCGAAGCTTTGTCCAACATCGGCGGCATGTTTGGGGGACAAGCACTCAATCTCTGGGATCCTTTGACACTCTACTACGTCAAAAGTTATGCGCTCGTCTTCCTATTAGCCATCGTCGCCTCAACCCCTTACCCCAAGCGACTGTGGGAGCGGATCCGAAACCGGACAAGCGGCTTTATTTTGGATACTGTCGCGGCCTTAGGCGTTTTTATGGTCCTGTTTCTATCCACGGCACAGCTCGTGGACGGTTCGTTTAATCCATTCTTATATTTCAGGTTCTAGGAGGCAATAAGGTGAAATATCGCGCGTACAGTCTCATCGTCGTCTTTATGCTCGCACTATTGCTGGTGCCGTTTGTGTCGTTCGCAAAAGCGGATGAGTCCATCTCCCTGTCGGAAAAACGTCCGCTTGTAGAATACATGGACTATGAAAGCTACCGGACGTCCCATCCGGGGGCGGGGTTATCTGAGTATTTTCAATTTTTGGAGGACTATTTTCTTGACCAATTTCCCGCCCGCGATGCATTTCGTAAATACCTGGTGCTTTTTCGCATCGGGGCTTTAGCTCAATTCGACCACCACGGCTATTACGAATTGGATGGTCATTTGGGAAAGCTTGACCCTGTTTTAAATGAAAAAGCCTTGGCGCATGCGCTTTCCATCTTGGAGGGTGTCGCCCGTGAAAATCTTGGAAGCGAGGAGAAGCCCCTTTTTGCCCTTATCCCGGACAAAAATGTCTTCCTTTTAAAGAATAGTCAATATCCTTCCTATGCCTATGACGCCCTATTGGGACAAATAGAAGAGGCTTTGGGCGAAGGAATGGATATTTTGTCACTTTTGCCGCATCTTTCGATTGACGATTACTACAGAACCGATCCGCATTGGGACCAAAAGTATTTAATGGATGTGGCGAACCTGTTATTAGAGCAGTTTGGCTTTTTCGAAACATCAGCAATTCAGGACTTTGAGCTTCAAAGCTTTGACGACTATTGGGGCACCTATGCGGGGCAAATGGCCTGGCCGGTCGCGCCGGATACCTTGAACTGGCTGTCCAATGACACGATCGATAAGATGGTCGTCTGGGACCTTGTGACAGGGGAGAAGAGTCCGGTGTACGAGACCGATAAGCTTCTGTCGGTTGACCCTTACGATCTGTTCTTAGGCGGCGCGAAGGCGCTTTTGAGGATCGAAAACTCCGGGCAGCATAACGGGCGCCAGCTCATCGTCTTTCGCGATTCCTTTGGTTCCAGCCTCATTCCGCTCCTTGCCCCGTACTACGAGGAAGTGCTGGTCATTGACCTGCGCTATATCGCGATGAGGAGTGTTTTGGAGCGCGTTTCGTTTGAGTCCGATGCGGATGTTTTATTTCTTTTTTCAAGCTCCGTGGCAAATTCGCCCGGAGTATTTAAGAAATAAGGTAAAAAGCGCTTGCCAGCTGTATTTTCATCTGCTATCATGCTTGAGGTTTATACGGGTGGTCCGCTGCAATTGCGTGCAAGAACATCCGATGATGGATAAAGGAGGAACGCAATATGGACTATATCAAAGCGGTGGAACAGCCATTCTTGCGCGATCAGTACGATAACGTAGAGATCGGCGACCGTGTCAATGTTCATCTCAGGATCACAGAAGGTACCCGTGAGCGTATTCAAGTGTTTGAGGGAACGGTGATCGGGCGAAAAGGAGCCGGACTGAATGAGACCGTGACAGTGAGGCGTGTGGCCTACGGTGTCGGTGTCGAACGTGTCATTCCGATTCATTCGCCGAAAGTCGCGAAGATTGAAGTGATTCGAAAAGGCCGTGTGCGCCGTGCGAAGTTGTTTTACTTGCGCGATCGCGTGGGTAAGGCCGCTCGTGTACGCGAAAAGCTTCCGACCAAGAAATAATTGTCAACTAAAGACAAATGAAGAACAGGCGGCTTGAAGCCGTCTTTTCTTTTTAAAGAATGTTTTTGTCTGTCGTATACTGAAAAGAGAGAATAGACGAACAAGGAGAGGCAAGATGAGCGATATCAAGGGCATGGGCGGCAAGAAGATCCACTGGTATCCCGGCCATATGGCAAGCGCGACCCGTGAGTTAAAAAATGCTTGGCGGCATATCGACGTGGTGGTGGAAGTCGCGGACGCGCGCGTCCCTGTGGCAAGCCGCAACCCGATCTTTTTATCCTTCACCCCCCAAAAGCCCCACATTCTCCTTTTCACACATGCGGACCTGGCGGATATTGACCAGGGCGCCCGATGGCTGCGCTACCTTTATGAAGCGGGTGTTTTTGCCCTCATGGTCGATGTAAGACAAAGTGCCGACATCCGGCTTATCCGAAGGCAATTACTGAAAATTCACGCGCCTATTTTGGAAAAGGCCAAAAAACAGGGGCGGATCGCACGACCTTTGCGTATCTTGGTCTCAGGCATCCCCAACACAGGTAAATCGACCCTCATTAACCAATTTGTCGGCAAGCGCTCCGCGGCCGTGGAAGCAAGGCCCGGGGTCACAAGGCAACAGAACTGGCTTCGCTCCGGCGCTGAACTTCACTTCCTTGACACACCCGGTATTTTACCTTTGAAGATGGCGGATGAAGAAGGAGCGAAAGCTCTGGCGGCCTCAGGCGCGATCCGGGACAGTATCCTGCCTGTGGAAGATGTGGCGCTCTGGCTGTTTAAAACACTTTCAGCGCTTTACCCCGACGCGCTTCATGCGCGTTACGGGGCTGTGGCCGATGACGACCATCTTTTGAGTGTTTTTTCGGACACCGCCCTACGCATGGGCTGCCGACTCCCCGGGGAGGAGGCGGACCTTTCACGCTTCTCAGCGATGCTTTTAGACGATTTTCGTTCAGGGCGCATCGGAAGGATCACGCTCGAATGGGCGCCTGTGACGGATATCGAAATCCAATGAGTGCCGTCATCCGTATTACCGCGCGTGACATCGAGCGCTACGAGCGTATGGGCGCCTTTGAGGCGCGTCTTCGTGAGGCGGGCTATCGTTTCATCGCTGGCGTCGATGAGGCGGGGAGAGGCCCCCTGGCGGGCCCTGTGGTGGCGGCCGCCTGTATCTTGCCTGAAGGTGTTAACTTTCATGGATTGAATGATTCGAAGAAAATGACCGTGAAAAGGCGCGAGGCCTTAGAGATACTCATACGCGAAAAAGCCGTCGCCTGGTCGGTTGCCATGGTGGGAGAATCTGAAATAGACCGCGTGAATATCTTAGAAGCCACAAAGGAGGCCATGCGCCGCGCGCTTTGTGAGTTGTCATGTTCACCCGATATCGCGCTCATTGACGCGGTTACCCTGCAAGGCTTTGACTACCCCTGCCGGGCGCTTGTCAAGGGCGACGCGGAACACAACGTCATCGCCGCGGCTTCTGTCTTGGCTAAGGTCGCTAGGGACCGCATGATGGTCCGTTGGGACGAAGAGTTTCCGGGCTACGGATTTGCTTCACATAAAGGCTACGGCACCGCGGAGCATATCCGAGCCATCGAGGAACAGGGGCCTTGTCCGATTCACCGCCTGTCTTTTTTGTCGAATATTCTCAAACCTTAGGTATTTTAAAGAGGTTATGACCAGTCAAAAGGCGTGAAAATTGCTTCACGTTTTGCCTGTCTCTATGATATGATGTTAGTATCAGTTGGTAGGAGGCGTTATCATGAAACTGGATAGGCACAGCAGTGTTCCGCTTTACGCGCAACTTCGTGAACTTATTGTCGAACGCATCCAAGAAGGTGAGTACCGGCAAGGCGAACGGATCCCTTCTGAGATCACGCTTTGCGAGGAACTCGAACTCTCGCGTCCGACCGTGCGGCAGGCCATTGCCGACCTTGTCTCGGACGGCATTTTGGAGATCCAAAAGGGCCGCGGCACCTTTGTGGCGGTGGAGCCCGATCGACTATTGATCCCGCATTTTAACGCTTTGACCTTTAGTTTTTTAAATTTATCGACCTACGAAGACATCAATTTGCAACCCGTCCAGCATGTCGACCCCGATCCTGAAATTGACACAGCTTTTAATATCCCGGATGTGAAACACGCGGGCTACTGGCTGCTCCAATGGCCGATCATGTTCGATGAACGCATCTACGGTTGGTGCATGTCGTATATCTCCGCGCAGGTGTTCCCGGACTTGGGGCAGAGCATTGCCCTGGGGAAGCGCATGATCGACATTAAGAGCAATAAGTACGCGTTTTTACCGGTCAAAGGAAGCGTTGCGCTTTTGGCGAGACCGGCGAAAAATAAAGAAGCCGCTATTTTGGAGATTCCGAGGCGTTCCATCGTCTTAGCCGCCCAGGGGCAACTTTTCGGCCGAAGCGGATCGGTCTGCGAACATATCCGCGTCGTCTTACGCCCCGACTTATTAAAACTGGAAATCAACTAAAGACCTTGCATTACGATTTTGACACCACGGCCACTTCACCGGTTCTCCCTGAAGTGCTGGCAAGCTATGCCCGGCACCTTGAAGAGGACGGCAACAACCCCGCCTCCATGCACGGCGGCGGTATTCGCGCGCTCGCCTTACTCGGGCAGGCGAAAACTTCGATCGCAAAGGACCTTGATTGTGCCCCGGATGAAATCTATTTCACCCAAGGCGGCACGGAGTCGATTAACCACGCTTTAAAAGGCGTTGCCTGGGGTGGCAAGCGGGGAAGTCTTTTTGTCACTTCAACAGGGGAGCATGACGCGGTCCGAGCCAGTCTTTCGTTTTTAAAAGAACAATGGGATCAGGATGTCCGCGCACTGCCGCTTTTGAAAACGGGATCCGTGGACATGGAGGCATTAGAAACCTTGTTGTCCGCCGAGGCGCCGCGCCTTTTGAGCATCATGGGGGTCAGTAACGAGACCGGGGCGATTAACGATCTTAAAGCCATTCAATCGCTGTTAAAAAAATACGCGCCTCGTTGTCTTTTTCACAGCGACATCGTGCAGGCGGCGGGAAAACTACCCCTTTCATTTAAACAATCCGGGCTCGACATGGCCTCTGTGTCAGGGCATAAACTTGGCGCCCCGAAGGGGACAGGGCTCCTTTTAAAGAAGAAAAACTTAAGACTTGTCCCCCTCTTACACGGGGGCGGCCAGCAGGACGGCGTCCGTTCAGGCACGGTCGATGTGCCGGGGGCCTTGGCGATCGCGTTGGCGATCCGCCTGCATGTGGAGCGATTAGACGAAAATCTCGCGCATGTCACGGCCCTGAAAAAACGTTTCTTAAAGGCCATTCATGAACATGGACTGCCGCACGAGTGCCTGTCGCCCGAGGACGCCTCACCCTATGTGCTGTCCATTGCCTTTTTGGGCCTTCGGGGTGAAACCCTGATGCATGCCTTATCCGCGGAATCGATTTATATTTCAACAGGCGCCGCCTGCGGTTCAAGACACGCGGGAGAAAACCATGTGTTAGCGGCCATGGGCATCGAGAAGCCCCTCATTGAATCGGCCGTGCGCATCAGTTTTTCAAGCGCCCGAAGTGAACAGGATGTGCTATGGTTGGCAGACACGATTAACCGTATTTACAGGCGTTATGCCACAGGATAGAAAAGAGGGGTCATGACAGGAGAAAAGGGGAATTTCGAGCGGCTCATTCTCGTGCGTTTAGGGGAGATTACCTTAAAAGGCCTTAATCGCGGTCGTTTTGTCGCGCGCCTTATCTCCAATATGCGCTGGCGCCTTTCTGACCTGGGTGAGTTTACCATCGAGCAAAGCCATTCAAGGATTTGGCTTCGGGGGAAAGAGAATACGAATCTTTCAGATGACGCGCTCCTATGTGAAGTCATCGATCGCCTGTCGCGAATATTTGGGATCGTCTCCGTGAGCCCGGCGATAGAGCTTGAGGCCGACTGGGAGGTATTACAGGCGGTTGTCTCAGGTTATGCCAAAGGTCTTTTGGAGGATGGCGAGGCGCGGACCTTCAAGTTTGAAACGCGCCGTGTGAACAAAGACTTCCCTCTTGATTCCTATGAGACATCGAGTGCCCTGGGCGCTTTATTATTGGAACAATACCCTCACCAGTTAACCGTGAAGATGCTGGATCCTGATTTCATCTTCTTTGTCGAGATAAGAGACAAGATTTATCTTTACCACGACATCACGGAGGGCGCCAAGGGACTGCCTGTCGGCATGAGCGGGCGGGGTATGCTGCTATTATCCGGGGGAATTGACAGCCCCGTCGCAGGCTACATGATGGCGTCCCGCGGCATGATTTTGGACGCGATTTACTTTCACACCTTCCCCTACACGAGCCCTCAGGCCTTGTCGAAGGTGGAGGAACTTGCCGCACTTTTGGGGCGCTACGCGGGGCGGATCAATTTGTATGTCGTGGATTTCACGGACATCCAGCTTGAACTAAATAAGTATTGCCCCGAGGATATGCTGACCGTGATCATGCGGCGCGTTATGACGCGCATTGCCTGCCAATTAGCGGTTGAAACGGGCGCAAAAGCGCTCATCAACGGGGAGAGTTTGGGCCAGGTGGCCAGTCAAACATTGGAGGCCATTGTCTTAACCGATGCCGTGGCGGATCGCCCGGTGTTCAGACCTTTAATCGGGATGGATAAAAACGACACGATCGCCATCGCGCGAAAAATCGGTACCTTTGAAACCTCTATTTTGCCCTACGATGACTGCTGTACCGTCTTTGTATCCAAGCATCCGAAGACGCACCCTTTGCCCCAGGATGCTGTTTTTGCTGAAAAAGAGTTCGATATGGACGCGATTTTAAAGTCGGCCGGGAGTAAAATCGAAAAACGAGAAATTTTGCCCAAGAAAGGCGTATGATCTCGTTTTAAGGAGTCTTGCTTTATGGACATTGTGATATGCGGCGCAGGCAAGGTCGGTGAAGTCTTAAGCCGAGATTTGAGCCGTGAAAACCACGGTGTGGTCATCATTGAAAAAAATGAAAAGCGCCTGAACCAGGTGACTGAGTTAGCGGACGTCTCCGGAGTCGTGGGAAGCGGTTCCCTTCTGGACATCCAACGGCAAGCGGGGGTTGATCTGTGCGATATCTTTATCGCGGTGACCCCGGACGATGAGACGAATATCATCGCGGCCATCACGGCGCGCAAAATCGGCGCCCGCCATGTCATCGCGCGGGTTCGAAATCCTGAGTATTCCCTGCAGATGGATTTTTTGCGCGAATCTTTAGGCATCACGATGCTGATCAACCCGGACTTGGAAGCGGCGCGCGAGATCGAGCGCATGCTGACCTTCCCCGCGGCCTTGGGTGTTGAGACCTTCGGGCACGGCCGCGTGGTCATGGTGGAAACAGAAGTGCATGAAGATTGTCCTTACCTCGGTAAGAGTCTAAAAGAGATCGGCCGTCAAAACGGCCATATCCTGATTGCCATGGTGGAACGCGGTGAACAGCTGTTCATCCCGCGCGGCGACTATGTGCCGGCGGTGGGGGACAGGATGTTTGTCACCGGGCGTCCTTCTGAAATACGAGAGTTCTGCGCGACGGACCGCGATCCCGAACGCCATCCGAAAACGGTGCTGATCATCGCGGGAAGCCGCGTGACGCGCTACCTTTTGCCAAGGCTCTCCCGCAACAAGATGCGCGCTAAGGTCATCGAAAAAGATGAAGATATCGCGGATCAGTTAGCCGCTGAGTTCCCCGATGTGGAAGTGATCGCGGCCGACGGGACGGATCAGGCGGTGCTCCGCGAAGAACGCCTGCCGAACTATGATGCGGTCGTGGCCCTCACGGGCATCGATGAAGAAAACATGCTGATCTCGCTTTATGCCGCCCAAGAAGGCGTCAAGAAGACAATCACGAAGGTCAACCGCACGAGTCTTTTAAAGGTCATCCACAACGCCGGCTTGCAGGCGATCGTGACGCCGAACGCGCTTGTCGCGGATCAGATCATCCGTTTTATCCGTTCCATGGAGAACACCGACGGCTCCAATGTGGAAGCTTTCTTCCGTTTGGCGCCGGGGCGGGCGGAGGCCTTACAGTTCAAAGTCGCCGTTGACAGTCCGGTTTGTAATGAACCGCTTCACAGCCTGCCTTTGAAAAAGGGATTGCTTGTCCTTTGCGTGCTTCGGGGCGCTGACATCATTTTCCCGGAAGGCGGGGATACGATCTTGCCGGGCGACGATGTCATCGTGGTCACCACGCACCCGAATTTTCAGGATATCAGCGATATCTTAGAAAAGAAGTGAAGCGATGAACCGCGCCATGGTTCGTTTTGTCACCGGAAGGATTCTGTTTATCACAGGTCTTTTAATGTTTCCTTCCGTGGTGGTCGCCTTGTACTACCGCGAAGGCTGGGCAGGCGTGTGGCCTTTTTTGATCCCGATTGCGATCGCCTTGCTTTTAGGCACCGCCCTTTCT